>NZ_JBZFLI010000008.1:0-223012 GCF_058315175.1 Metabacillus sp. RB-C-LZQ-3-1
TTCTGCCTTCACAGTTCGGGACTCTCACCCTATAGATTGCACCCATGCCAGGCGCACCAAAAAGGGTATGACTCTGTCATGGAGTCATACCCTTTTTTAATCCTAACTCATTTCTAATAGATTGTTGCTATTTAGCCAGTTTCTTTAGATAAAAAAATATTAGGTTGATTGAAGCGGAAGGTGCGAGACTCCAGTGGGAGCAGCGTGACAGGTGAGATCCCACAGGCGCTTGCGCCGAGGAAGCTCACCGTACGCCCCACGGAAAGCGAGCATCCTGGAGCTGCAATCAACTATGCACAATACTTTTCTTTAACAACAAAGTTAGTAAATTTAGCCTTCTTTTAGCCCATATCCCATACCATTGCTAGTAATGTACCAAAAATAGTCACTAATGCAATGATGACACCGTAATAGATGTTTGTGTAAATTGCCGCTTTGTCCTCAGTTTCTCCTGCGTGCATAAAGACAACCAGCTGAAGACCAGCTTGTAAGAATGCTGTCACAAGAAGTACAGTCATCCCTACTTGAAACGACATATCAAAGAAGTAAACACCAAGTGCAACGACTGTCAGGACTAATGAAAAAACAAATCCCATAACTTGTTTAAGCGGAAATAATTCGCTCATGTTTACATCATTCCTTTCAGATAGATGAAGCTGAAGATAAAGATCCAAACTACATCTAGGAAGTGCCAATATAGTGAAAAGATAAACGACTTATTCGCTGTTTCTGGCGTTAATCCACGCTTTTTCACTTGCATCACAATAAATAATCCCCAGAAAAACCCGAGAGTTACGTGGGCACCGTGCGTTCCTAACGTCGTTAATAAGATTGACGTAAAGGCACTTGCTCCAATGCCTGCTCCTTCATGAGCATAATGGATAAATTCATAGATCTCAATACCTAAGAATCCTAACCCAAGAATGAGTGTCACAATAAAGAAATTAATCATGGCCTTTTCTCTGCCAAGACGCATGGCGTGGATACCAAGACCGATCGTAAAACTACTTGTTAAAAGTAAGAATGTTTCAAGGATAACAGGAGTGATAACGAAAATTTCTGCTCCGTCTGGGCCTGATCCTGTACGATTATATAACGTAAAATAGGTTGCGAAAAGTGTTGCGAAAAGCATGATTTCCGCCCCTAAGAAAATCCAAAACCCAAAAATCTTTAATCGATTTTCTTCTGTACTATATTCAAGTGGAAGCGAGTTATCAATTTTCAAGTTTAAGCACCTCGCAATTCTGATTCTGTTTCTTCAATTTCTTTGACAGGAATATATCGACCATGATCTTTTTCGAAAGAACGAAGAGTCATAAATACGAAAATTCCAATCGTTGTAATAATTGCCGGAATCCATAAGCTAAAGATCAGCGAGAAGCCCCATACAAAGAAGAAACAACTCATAATGAAAGGCATGCCACTGTTGTTAGGCATATGAATTTTTTCAATGTCACCTTTGAATAATTCATGACCATGTTTCTTCGCATCCCAGAATGCTTCACTAGATTTTACTTCCGGTACAATAGCAAAGTTATACTCAGGAACTGGAGTGTGTGTAGCCCACTCAAGCGTACGTGCATCCCATGGATCTGCACCGATATTTCTTGGCGCATAACGAATGCTGTAATAGATGTTATATACAATTAACGCAAAACCGATCATCATAATTCCGGCACCGATAAATGAAACCATGTTTAATGGTCCAAATCCAGTTGCTTCTGAATATGTGAAGCTACGACGTACTTGACCGTCTAAACCAGTAATATACATTGGAATAAATGCTAGGACGAAACCGATAGAAAGCAACCAAGCTGTCCATTTCCCAATTCTTTCGTTCAACATAAAGCCGAACATTTTTGGCCAATAATAGGTTAAACCTGCAAGCATAGCATACACTACACCAGGAATAATAACATTGTGGAAGTGAGCAACTAAGAACATTGTATTATGGTATTGGTAGTCAGCCGCAGACATCGCAAGCATAACCCCTGTTACCCCGCCTAATGTAAATAACGGAATAAATAAAATTGAATACAACATTGGTGTTGTAAAACGAATTTTACCTTTACGTAACGTAAATAACCAGTTAAAGATCTTAACCCCAGTTGGTACGGCAATCGCCATTGTTGTAACTGAGAAGATACTGTTTGTAAACGCACCTTGACCCATTGTAAAGAAGTGATGAGCCCATACTAAGAATGATAGAAGTGAGATAATGACCATTGACCAAACCATTGACTTGTAACCGTATAGGTTACGGCCGGAGAATGTTGAAATGATCTCACTGTAAAGACCGAATGCCGGTAAAATTAAGATGTATACTTCAGGATGTCCCCAAACCCAGAACAGGTTCGCCCAAAGCATATCCATACCGCCATTATCCAGCGTAAAGAAATGTGTTCCAAATAGACGGTCCATTGTTCCCATCGCTAATGCTACTGTTAATACAGGGAAAGCAAAAACGATGATTAAGTTCGCAATAAGAGCTGACCATGTGAACATAGGCATTTTCATTAAAGTCATACCAGGTGCTCTCATTTTCATGATTGTCGTTATAAAGTTAATACCCGTAAGCAAGGTACCGATCCCGGCGATCTGTATCGCAATCATATAATAATTCGTACCAACAGACTTACTGAATTCCTCACTTGCCAGCGGGAAATACGAAGTCCAACCTGCGTCAGGTGATCCACCGACAACGAATGAAATGTTAAATAACATAGCTCCCATAAAGAACAACCAGAAGCTTAGTGCATTAAGACGTGGAAATGCAACATCACGCGCTCCAATTTGCAGCGGAACAACCAAGTTCATGAAGAACATGATAAATGGCATTGCCATAAAGAGAATCATTACAACCCCGTGAGTTGTAAAAATCTCATTATAATGCTGTGAATCTAGTAAAGTATTATCAGGAACGGCAAGCTGTGCACGCAACATAATTGCGTCGACCCCACCGCGGAATAACATAACTAAAGCAGAAATTAAATACATAATACCGATACGTTTATGGTCAACCGTTGTTAACCACTCACGCCACAAGTAACCCCATTTTTTGAAATAAGTTAAGCCTGCAAGGATTGCAATTACAGTTAAACCAATCGCAACCATCGATGCATAGATCGCAAAACTTGGATGAGGCACGGCAAAACGATCAAAGAAATCCATACGATTGTGACTCCTTTCGGAAATTAATTATTTGGTAAGAAAAAACGTGAACGGTCCAGTTTTTCTTCTTAGTGATTCATGTGTTCATGATCTGAATGATCCTCATGTGATTCCTCTGTCTCTTCTTCTGAGTCAGAAGCTTCTTCTTCCCCACCATGATGATGTTCATTTGGTGGTGAGAAGTCTAAATGAGTCCCAGTGTATGTTAACTGTCCAAGGTGTCCTGGCTCTAATAATTTCGAGAATTCTTCCTCTGTAATCGGGTCAGCTGTTTCTTTTACTTCATCAACCCACTCATCAAAATCCTTCTGAGACATTGCCGTTACATTAAATGTGTTTTCAGCAAAGCCTTCCCCACTAAAGTTAGAGTTACGTCCCAAATATTCACCTGGTGCATCTGCAGCAAGATGAAGGGTTGTAATATGATCATTCATCGCATACTTTTGCCCACCAAGCTGTGGAATCCAGAAGCTTGTAATTGGTCCGTGTGAGTATAGCTTAAATTCAAGCGGACGATCTGTCGGTATATATAAGTAATTAACTGTCTCAATATTTTCTTCTGGATAGCTAAAATGCCATTTCCAGTTAGAAGATGACGCATAAACAACTAAAGGCTCTTTATCCTCGTAACCTTCTGGTTTTGCCTCAACAATATAGTTACTTTGAACAGACACAAAAGAAAGATAAGCAACAATTAAAATTGGAATCCCTACACAAATTGCTTCAACCCATACATTTCCATGAATATGAGGCGGCTCATAATCATCCGGCTGCTTAGAAGCACGGTATTTTACTAGCATGTAAATTAAAAGTCCAAATACAGCAAGAACAATAAATAGCATAATACCCATTGATAATAGGATGTCACTTGCTAGCCTTTCAGCCTGTGGCCCCTTTGGATCTAAAACCAATAATGGCTCACATCCAGATAAAACGGTAGCAATTGTTAAAATAATTGCAAACAAAGACCATTTTAATTTCATAAAAGTACTCCTTTCTTTACGCGCATAGACTCACTAGGATCTATACTATAGTTAGATTGACTAACATGTAGTTTAAAAGTTGTGAATTGCTATTGTGAAGAAATGCACATACGTAAAAATTCATACGTATGGTTCCACAATATCTATTACCCACATCATAGCAGAGGACGAACCTAAAAGTTACTTTTTTACGGAAGTGTCATGCAACGTTCAACGCTTGATCACGATTTTGTAATATTTTTATCATAAAACGTTCACTTTTTTGGAAAAGATATTGCTTACATGGGAGGAGAACTTATTCATTGGAGATTGTTACTTCTGATTTAGGGATAGAAAATAAACCCTATCTTTTGTAGATCCTTTCGTAGAAGAACCAACGGACTTTAATATTCGTGTAGCTAAGGCGTTAGAATCTATACATAGAAAATCTCTTAATTTCTGATTTGTTATTTCCTGCCCAAATAATAGAAGATAATCCTCTAAAGCATTTAGATGAAGGGCTTTTGCTTTATGTTCACATTTAGGACAAAGCCAGGATGCATATACTCTAGTCATTGGTAATGACTTGCATTTTGGACATTTCACTCCTTTTTGTATGTCACCTTTATTTAAAGAAAATGATTCTAGAATTGAAAATTCCTCTTCTATATGTCCCTTTTTAATTTGTCTTAATAATTTTTTCATTTCCTTTTCAGTTAGTACAGGTCGCTTATACAATTGATGAATTTTTTGTAACTTTGTAGGAAGGAAGAGGGCATTGACAATCATGTCACTAAGGTGATTTAAATCATTTGAGGCTGTTCGGATAAGGGTATTAGAATTACTTATTACAACAAGGGGGATAACCGGTATATCGGAAAAAGAGTATTTTTTTAACCAATTCTTCATCTGTTCTTTATGTCTTAGGGATTGAGTAATTGGATCTTGAAAGGCCGACTCTATACCATCTAGGCTACGAATTAATTGATGAAATTTTGAGTCAAAGTAAATCGTTCCTTTTATATTTTTTATTTCTAGTAAGATAATATAAGATCTCGCCAATATTAGAGAATCAATTTGAAAGTACTTTTCTGAATCCTTTAAACGCAAATCATTAAAAATGAATATTTCCTTCTCTAAAACGCCCGATAGTTGATAATCAATAGCTTTCTCTCCTTTATACCCTGCTAATCTCTTAGATAATTGTTCCTTAAACTCATTAAACTTAGGATGACCTGCCGGTAATCTACCTAATAATGCTTGTAACTGCAAAATTCTACGAGGAATTTCCCTCTTTTTCACAATCATTGGCTCATCTCCTCTTATTTGATCCCTATATTTTTCGATAAAACTCGAGTATTTCCTCTAATTTTATTTAAAATTTTGAAGCGAGCTAGATTATCTATCAACTTTTACTAAAAATCTTTCAACTTTAAGGAATAATCTATCAACTTCTTACGAAAATCTATCAACTTTACCAATTAATCGATCAACTGACAAAATTCGTCAAAATTCGCTAATCAACCAAGTTTTTGATACTACCCCATATTCAAAAAGGGCCGCATTCAGCGGCCCACTCTCTCTTCAGCAATCTTCTTTATATACCGATTTCTCTTAATCAAAAATTCTTTCATATACTGCTCTAAAAACAGTCGGTCGGCAAGCCTTCCAATGATGCCGAAGGGGGAGGTGTAATCAAAGGTGTCGACCATAAGGGTTCCGGTTTGTTTTTCGATAAATTCATGGACGTGGTAGAAGCGTTTGAAGGCTCCTTTTTCCATTTCATCAACGAATCGATTAGGGAAGTCGAATTCTGTGATCCGGACAGTTAGGTTTTGCTTAACCCCAAAGTGGACAGCTTCCCAGGTGACAGTTTCGTTTAAGCCGATGAGACCGCTTGTGACACCTCCGATGGCACGTTCATTGGTTTGGCTTGTGGACTCGGTATGAATATCGATATCACGCGCAACGTCAAAGCAAATGTCGCGCGGTGCATAAATAAACATATCTGTTTTAATAATTGGCACGTTTGATCTTCCTTATCTTTAATGTTTCACACATAAGATGTTTATTCTTTCAAATTCAGCTTTGCTAATGCATCAGCTAATGCGTTGTTTGAAAAGTTATCTTCTTGTTTTTTCATGTAGTTTGCGACTTCTCGTTTTGATACTTTGCTATTTTGGTTCTTTTTTCGTCTTTCTTGGAAGGTTGACATTTTTTCTCGATGTCCGCACTTGCAGACAAAGATTTGACCTTCTCCTTGGCCTCTGAGCTCGAGCTTTTTATGACAGTTTGGACAGCGGGCATTGGTGACTTTTGAAATCCCTTTTTTATAGCCGCATTCACGGTCCTGACAAACATGCATTTTGCCTTTTTTCCCGTTTACCTCCAGCATCAGCTTGCCACACTCAGGACATTTACTTCCTGTTATATTGTCGTGCTTGAATTTTTGTTCACTATTTTTAATTTCATTTACAACTTCTTTAGCATACTGCTTCATTTCATTTAAAAAGGCTGTTTTTGCTAGAGCCCCTTTTGAAATTTTCGTAAGCTTTTGCTCCCATTCTGCTGTGAGAACAGGTGACTTTAATTCATCTGGGACTAAGTTCAGAAGTTGTTTGCCTTTTGACGTTATATGGATTTCTTTGCCTTTTTTCTCAATAAGGAAACTACTATACAGTTTTTCAATAATATCGGCTCTTGTTGCAACGGTTCCGAGTCCGCCTGTCTCACCGATTGTTTTAATTAAGTCCTTGCTTTCCCCTGCCATATACTTTGTTGGGTTTTCCATAGCAGATAGTAGTGTTGCCTCATTAAATCGAGCTGGAGGCTTTGTTTCACCAGATGTTTTGGAGATCGACCTAATCGCTAAAGCGTCTCCCTCCGTTAGAGCAGGAAGTGTTTGATCATCTTCACTGTCCTCGTCATCATGATCACTGTACACTTCTTTCCAGCCAAGTGAAATCACGCGTTTCCCTTTAGCAAAAAATGATTCTTCCCCAATTATCGCTGTCACAACAGTTTGTTCATATTGATACGCAGGTGAAAGAACCGCAACAAAACGTTTGACAACAAGGTCATAGATTTTACGTTCTTTATCTGTTAGCGCACTTAATGGAACCGATTCTTCTGTCGGGATAATCGCGTGGTGATCTGATACCTTTTGGTCATCTACAAATGATTTATTCGCTTTAATAGGCTTGCTTAAAATTTTCGCAATCGCTGATGCGTATGGCTTGATTCGGCATGCTTCAAGGCGATCCTTTAAAGTTGGAACGATATCGCTCGTGATATAGCGTGAATCTGTTCGCGGGTACGTTAACACCTTATGCTGTTCATAAAGCTTCTGCATGATGGAAAGTGTTTCTTTTGCAGAGTAGCCAAAACGCTTATTCGCATCACGTTGCAGCTCAGTTAAATCGTAAAGTGCAGGTGAGTATGTCTTTTTAGGTGTAACTTTCACATTTACGATCTTTGCGCCTTTCCCCTTTAGCTGATTAAGGTTTTTGTAAATATTTTCCATATCGAATGTTTTTGTATCTTTTGTTTTAGGATCCTGCCATGTAAATGACAGTCCTTGCTCTGATACGGCTTTTATTCCATAGTATTTTTTAGGCTTAAAATTGCGGATTTCTTCCTCTCGTTGAGCAATCATTGCTAATGTTGGCGTCTGAACACGACCCGAAGATAGCTGCGCATTGAATTTCGTTGTGAGCGCACGTGTTGCATTTAAGCCAACGATCCAGTCTGCTTCTGCTCTTGCAACAGCAGATGCGTACAGATTTTCATATTCTTTTCCGCTTTTTAGCTTTCGGAAGCCTTCTTTAATCGCTTTATCTGTGACAGATGAAATCCAAAGTCTTTTAATCGGCTTATTTACGCGGGCCTTTTCTAAAATCCAACGCGCCACCAGCTCACCTTCACGCCCGGCATCTGTTGCAATGACGATGTCACGAACATCCTTGCGCAAAAGCTGTGATTTGACAGCTTGAAATTGCTTGCCTGTCTTTTTAATGACAACCAGTTTAAGAGGCGAGGGCAGCATTGGTAAATCTTCTAAACGCCAAGATTTATATTGATCTCCATAGCTTTCTGGATCTGCTAATGTCACAAGGTGCCCAAGCGCCCACGTGACAATATATTGATCTCCTTCGAGAAAGCCATTTCCTTTTTTATGACAATGTAACACTCTAGCCAGGTCTCTTCCAACAGAGGGTTTTTCAGCTAGAACGACTGTTTTACTCATAATAACATCCTTTCGTAACCACATTCTTTTTCTATTATAGTTGTTATTGTTTCGTAAATCTAATATGTTTGTTGGGACAAGGGACCTGTCCCCCTGTTCCAAAGGACAGTTTCCTTGTCCCACTTTTACCAGTAGCATATTCATTCAATCAGTAGTAGAATGATGCAAGAAACTGTTTTACTCTTGGAGGGTTAAAAGAATATGAGTCTATTAACAATCGATAATCTTAGTCATAGCTTTGGTGATCGTACATTATTTAAAGACGTATCACTTCGCTTATTAGCTGGTGAGCGTGTTGGTCTTGTTGGGGCAAATGGCGTAGGGAAATCTACGATGATGAATATTATTACAGGGCAGCTTATACATGACACAGGTCGTGTTGAATGGACTCCAGGAGTTCGCTATGGCTACCTTGATCAGCATACTGTTTTAACAAAAGGAAAAACGATTCGTGATATTTTAAATGATGCGTTTCTACCATTATTTGAACAGGAAAAACAATTAAATGAAGTAACAGATAAAATGGCGACAGCTACCCCTGAGGAGCTTGAGGAATTACTAGAAAAAATGGCAGAAATCCAAGATCTCCTTGATGCGGGCGGCTTCTATCAATTAGATATGAAAGTTGAAGAAACTGCTCGCGGATTAGGGCTGGATGCAATTGGACTTGATCGTGACGTTTCTGCACTAAGCGGCGGGCAGCGTACAAAGGTGTTACTTGCGAAGCTTTTACTTGAGCAGCCTGATGTGCTTTTACTAGATGAGCCTACTAACTATCTGGACGTTGAACATATTCGTTGGTTAAGTGGATATTTAAGAGACTATCCACATGCATTTCTCTTAATCTCACATGATACAGAGTTTATGAATGGTGTTTCCAACGTGATCTTCCATTTAGAATTTTCAAAGCTTACTCGCTATACAGCGACATATGAAAAGTTCTTAGAGCTTGCGGAGATAAATAAAAATCAACACTTACAAGCCTATGAGAAACAAAGAGAATTCATTAAAAAGCAGGAAGAATTTATCGCAAAAAATAAAGCGCGTTATTCAACAACCGGTCGAGCAAAAAGCCGTCAAAAGCAGCTTGATCGAATTGAACGAATTGATCGCCCTGAATCAGCGATTAAGCCAACCTTTGAATTTAAGGAATCAAGAGGCAGCAGTCGTTTCGTATTCGAAGCAAAGGATCTTGAAATCGGGTATGACAAGCCACTATTACCTAAATTAACTATGACGATCGAGCGTGGTGAAAAGATCGCTATTGTCGGTTGTAATGGGATTGGTAAATCAACACTATTAAAAACAATCCTAGGGAAAATTGAACCTCTGGGCGGAACTGTTAACCGTGGTGATTTCTTGTTCCCGTCTTATTTTGAACAAGAGGTAAAAGCAGATTCGATCACACCGATTGATGATGTGTGGAACGCATTTCCGCATTTAGATCAGCATCAGGTTCGAGCATTGCTTGCACGTGCCGGATTGAAAAACGAGCATATTTCACGTCCTTTAACACAACTGAGCGGTGGGGAGCAGGCAAAAGTCCGCTTATGTAAATTGCAAATGAATGAAAGCAACTGGCTGCTATTTGATGAGCCGACAAACCACCTTGATGTTGTGGCTAAGGAAGAGTTAAAGCGTGCGATTAAAGCCTATAAAGGTACCGTTGTGCTCGTATGCCATGAACCTGATTTTTATGAAGATTGGGTAACAAAAATTTGGGATATCGAAGAATGGGCTAATAATTAGAAAAGCTCCAGGCGACAAGCATAAGGCGAGCCGATGGCGCCTGGAGCTAGACACTAAACTAATCCTTACCTTTCGTGCACTTATCCACAGTACCGGCATTTTATAGTTTATGCTAAACAAAAAATAAAAACGCAGTATCGAAATGATCTGCGTTTTTTACGTATATGCATTCAATTGTTCTAAAGCATTTGCTAACGAAGCAGTTGTTTTAATCTCACCAAAATCAATGCCGAGCTGGATCGCAGTTTGGGCAATTTCAGGTCGAATTCCCGATAAAATCGTAGAAATCCCTAGTAATTTTAGTGCTCTGATTAGACCAAATAGTTCATGCGCAACCATTGTGTCGATAATGATGACACCCGATAAATCTATACATAAGTATTCGACCTCTAGATTTGCGCATTGCTTTAAGGTATTTTCTAACACTAGCTTAGCTCTTGCCGTGTCAATATCTCCAATTAACGGAAGCAGAGCTGTTTTATTTTGAAGAAAAATAACGGGTGCACTCAGTTCGTTAATCACTTGCTTTTGTGCCGCAATCTGTTTCATCGTGTTTTTATGGGCTTCATCAATATAAATATAAATGGATAAATTGAAGATCTTTCTTACCTTTTCACACCAAAGGAATAGTTGGTCAATATCAACTGTCTCGATATTTTGTTTGTAGAAGTTTTTTATGTATGTTAAATAAACTTCTTGTGTTCTTGAAAATTCTCTTACAACATAATGCACAGGTGTGTCCAAATGTTTTTGGTCTCTTGCTAATTCCTCTGACCACTTCGTAAATTCACTGAAAAACTTTCCTTCTTCTTCATTAAAAAGTCTATGTAGATGAAGAAAATAATCTTGATTTTGCTCTTTTAATGTTTGAATAACATGAGGGTCTTTCGTTGAATAAACGGAGTTAGGATCATCGTCCTCCACCATACTGAACCAATCCTCTGTCATTTGCCAGGAGTTTTTCACAAGGTATTCATATAGCTTTCTATTTCTATGCATTTGGTTGCCTCTCCCCCAATTTGTTTTACTTAACAAGTGAATGCTTAAATGCGTAAATAACTGCTTGTGTTCGATCCTGTACATCTAACTTACTTAATATATTGCTAACATGTGTTTTTGCTGTCTTTAGGGCAATAAATAATTCGTCGGCAATTTCCTGATTTGTTTTTCCTTCGGCCATAAGCATTAGGATTTCCATTTCTCTTGAAGTCAACTGGTCATGAGGATGAACCGCGTCCTTTTGGCGCATTTTCATCATCATTTTTCCCGTAACCTCAGGCTCTAAAATAGATTGACCATGAAAGGTCGCTCGAACTGCGTTGGCAATTTCGCTTGCTTTTGACGTTTTTAGCAGATAGCTTGTTGCACCTGCTTCAAGAGCTGGATAGACCTTTTCATCATCAAGAAAGCTTGTGACGATAATAATTTTTGCCTCTGGCCATGCGCTCATAATTTCCTTTGTTGCTTCAATTCCATCCATTTCCTTCATGACTAAGTCCATTAAAATCACATCTGGACGAAGCTCTAGACATAATTCCACACCTTTACGTCCATTATCTGCTTCTCCGATCACTTCAATATCGGGCTGTGCGGATAGATATGACGAAACCCCGATTCGGACCATTTCATGATCGTCGACAAATACTACTTTAATCATTTTCTTCACCACACTCTTCTGCAAGAATTGGGACTTTCACCTCTAATCGTGTCCCTTTGTTTTTCAAACTAACGATTTTCATCGTGCCGCCAATCTCTAACGCCCGTTCATACATATTTTGCAATCCATAGGATCCTGTTTTTTCTTCATGTTCAAACCCTATTCCATCATCTGTCACACGCATAATGACAAATTCATCTCTTTTTATAAGGAGAACATCTAATGTTGTCGCTTTCGCATGGCGGAGTGTATTAGAAACAGATTCTTGTAAGATTCGAAATAGATGGTCCTCGACCCCTTTGTCTAACGGAATCGGTTCTACCTTCCATTTTATGTTCATTGTTACCTTTTGCATAAGTTCTACTAGGAGCTCTTGAATTCCTTCTTGAAGTGATTTTCCCTTTAAAGCAGCAGGACGTAAATGAAGTAATAATGCTCTCATTTCGAGCTGTGATTGATGAATTGTTGCTTCAATTAGTTTTAACTGTTTTGTCTCCCAATCATCTGTTAGAGGTTTCGATTCTGTCACAGCTGACATCATCATTGATGCAGCAAATAACTGTTGACTCACTGAATCATGCAGCTCTCTAGCTAATCGGTTTCTTTCCTGGGAAACCATTTCCTGAACTCTCTTTTCCTGATCCTCTGCCTTTTCATTTGCTAGCTTTTGCGATAGTTTTGTTTGCTCCAGCATTTGTTTTTGGATTTTTGTTAACTTCGTTTTTATTTCTTGAATATCTGGTAATGGATGTTGTTCGGAAGGTATTGGCCGCCCTTTTGCAATCTCTTGAATGTCAAGATCAATGGAACGAAGATTTTTTTTCCAAGCAAATCCAGAAACAAACCCGAAGCATACACCCGCTAAAATACTAATACTTGGTACAATATAAATGAATGGTAAGTCCATCACTTTACGACTCCATAATTCTCCCCATTCATGTAAAGGAAATGCCATAAAAAACAGCAGAGAAAAAAGAACAAATAGAATAAGCGTAAAAATAGCGCTGCTGATAATTTGCCGCTGAAGTATACTCATGCTCTTTTCACCTCAAGCTTTCCTGAAATAGCTGAAGTGAAGAGCTTGATCTTTTGATCAGCTTCTTTATATTGAGCTGTTTCATACAGAACCGTTTCATTGACTACTTTCTGTTCCTCTTCCTGGAAAATGGTGATAGCTCCCACCATCACTGAATGATGGATATGGACCTCCATTTCATAAGGAATCAAAATTTGAACATTGCCAACTAAGCTTCGAATGCAAATCACTGCTTCTCCCTTTGGTAAAACCGTATCACTTAAATCTATTACTGTATTTCCTACACCGACTTGAATATTAATATCATTCCATTCATATGCATATTCAGGTGATTTTTGGCTAGAAAAAATCTTATTTTCAAATATTTTTTTTCGATGAATAAAATGACCGTTGCTATCTATTTCTTTTGGCTCGGTAATAACCGGTTTTATCTGCTTAGGATTTTTTTGTTGTTGATAGAACTGGACAATAAGGTAAATAATCAAAACAAATAAAAAATAGCGCAACGTAATCATATTGAGGACAGTAACAACAAGCCAGATCCATCCGCCCCAATACAATACTTTTCCCAGAAAACGAGGTCGCCATTTACGACCTAAATATATGCTTCCGATCGAGAGGAGAAAGGTGACAATTAATCCACCGTTAAAAAATAACACTTCGAATAGAAGGAGGAGACTTCCTATTAAAATGATCCAATTTAAATAATCTGAATTTATATTTTTTAGCATGTGGTATCCTCCTTCCTTTTTAATGAAGAGTAATCATTGGAGAGAACTCGAAGTTTTTCTTATACTATCAATACCTTTCGATAGTATAAATAAGGGGTAGAGACCCTACGCCTTTTTAGAATACCATGTTGTCTTATGATATTGCATTTGTTTCTTCAGTTTTTAATTGTTTTTCTAATTGAGCAATTCTGGCGTCGATTGTGCTGCGGTGATAATCTTGGTTAACCTTTTGCTCTAGGCGGTCAAGATAGCTTTCCATTTCTTCAAAGCGTGTAAAGGCTTTTGTTGAAAAGCTTCCTTGATCAACAATTTTATTCATACGATGATTCGCTCGTGCAATGTTTTCTCTGCCCATCAATTCCATTCTTTTTATGTGCATATCCTTTACTTTATGCTTCATTTCTTCATACTTTTGTTCAAGCTCTTCAAGTTGACGTGTTGTTTGCTGACGCGACTCTTCTAAACGTGCAACTCTTTCTTCATAATGAGTTTGTTCTTTTAACGCAAATTCATAAAGCTCTGTTTCCCCTGCTTTAAGAGCAATCTCAGCCTGATGTTTACGCTTTTCTGCTAAATGAACCGCCTCATTGAATTCACGATTGAATTCATCTTTTAATAGATATTGTCTTTCAACAAGCTTACGTACTTTTTCTGTTTCATTTTCACATTGTCTTAAATAATGATTTAAGACTGCAATTGGATTTTTTTGTTCTTTTTGATCTAATGCCTCATGTAAATCTGCTGCAATGGTTTCCTTTAATCTTGTAAAAATATTTGCCATAGTAAATCTCTCCTTATCGGTTTTGTTTTTTTATAAATGACCTTTTAGTTCATTCCATTCTTTTTCAAAATTAGTGAATGGATCGTCATTTTTTTCTTCTATCTTTTTAGATGATTTGTTCCAGTTTTTATAAACTACATATAATACGTAGATTGCAACAAACCCTAAAATGGCTGGCAGGTTGGAAGCTGAGGCAAACAATGCAATGACTCCAACGATTGCACAAATGACCTTTGTAAACGTTGAATTAGTCTTTAAAAAGCCTTTGTACGCATAATACATGATGAGGAGGCTTATACCTAAAGCAATCATTGGTGCAAGATTTGATAGCAACACCATAACTGCCACTCCACCAAGTAATACATAACCAAACTTCTTCATCTTTTTTCCTCCTTTTCTTTTTCTAACAGTTTCTATGTCTTTATCTTATCTACATTTCCAATTCCTCAAAACGAGCCGCAGCTTTATTTTCATCTAAGGCTTGAGATGTAGGGAGCATCAGGCTCTAATGATTTGGACCAACTGTATACATGTTTTTACCTTAAATGGGAAAAAATGAATAAGAATGCAGTAATGTGAATCAGAGGAGGTCATTCGATGACAGAAGAATTTCCACAAGGAAAGATGCCTTATGAACCAGAGCCATTTTGGAGAGAGTCTACCCAGGTTCATACTTTTTCTCCTTTAACGATTGATACAGAAGTGGATGTTGCAATCGTCGGAGGAGGGATAACAGGAATAACGACCGCATACCTGCTTTCAAAACAAGGGATGAAAGTCGCTATTTTGGAAGCTGATCAAATTCTAAATGGTACGACGGGACATACGACCGCTAAAATCACAGCCCAGCATGGTTTGATTTATGATGAGTTTATTCAGCATATGGGAGAAGAAAAAGCGAAGCAATATTACCAGGCGAATACTGATGCACTTGAATTTGTTCGACAAATCGTGAAGGAACATCAAATTGAATGTGATCTAACGGAAGAAGATGCCTATATTTATGCAGTTAGTGATCAATATGCCCGAAAAGTAATAAAAGAGTACGAGGCTTACCAAAAACTTGGTATACATAGTGAATATGTTGAGAGCATCCCTTTCTCAATTGATGTGAAAGGTGCTGTCGTCATGAAGTCACAAGGGCAGTTCCACCCTCTAAAATACCTAAAAGTGCTCGTTGATGAAATCGTAAAGTCCGGCGGAGAGATCTATGAGCAAACGACTGCTATCAACATAGATGAAACAACACCAAAGCCGATGGTCATTACACGTGAAGGACGGCGAGTTACCTGTAAATACGCGATTTCCTGCTCTCACTTTCCTTTCTTTGACGGAAAAGGATTTTACTTTTCGCGTTTACATGCAGAACGTTCCTATGTATTAGGTATTCTTGCAAAACAAGATTTCCCGGGCGGTATGTATTATAGTGCTGATTCTCCAACTCGTTCTTTGAGATATACGCCAATGAACGGGGAAAAATTAATATTAGTTAGTGGGGACGGCCATAAAACTGGTCAAGGGACATCGACTTACAAGCACTACAAAGCCCTTGAGCAATTTGCAGAAAACGTGTTAGGTATCGAAGAAATCAAATATAGATGGTCTGCACAAGATTTGTATACACTAGATAAAGTACCTTATGTTGGAGCAATTACTTCAAATAAGCCAAACATTCTTGTTGCAACAGGATACCGAAAATGGGGTATGTCTAACTCAACAGCTGCTGCCAAACTGCTTGCAGACCTTGTATTAGAACAAGACAATCCATACCAAGAGCTTTATAGCCCATCACGCTTTTATGCGGATCCAAGCATTAAAAAATTCCTTATGCAAAACCTCGATGTGGCCGGCCATCTAATTGAAGGGAAAATCGATATTGCTGATAAGCGCATTGAAGATGTTGGCAATGATGAAGGCTCAGTCGTAGTTGTGAATGGCAAAAGAGCCGGCTGCTATAAAGATAAGGACGGAAATATTAACCTTGTTGACACAACCTGTACGCATATGGGCTGTGAAGTAGAATGGAATAGTGGTGACCGTTCTTGGGATTGCCCTTGCCATGGATCGAGATATTCGGTAACAGGTGACGTATTAGAAGGTCCTGCCAAAAAGCCTTTGAAGAGAGTGGATATGTAAAAAATAAGCCAGAGATTCTGGCTTTTTTGTTTGCTTGCATATAAAAACAGAAATGATAACCAATCAAAAATAGGGACATATCCATTCTCGCCTGGAAATGTCCCTATTCTGCATTCATTTTTCAAACTTTACATTTGAACGTTTTATAATTCGAACTAGCGTATTCTCTGTACTGATTTTTCGATAAGTAATATTCGAGATATCTAATCCATGTCCTAGCGTGTCATATACATGTCCTCGTTTAGGATCAATTAATTTATTTCCCTCGAAATAAACTCGCGGTGTTTTCCAGAGTGCAACTAACGCTTTACTTAGCGGCATTTCATGATAGCGTTCCGGCCACATACTTTTTATATGCTCTTTTACAAGTGGATAATACTTTGAGCTCATACCCGGAAAAAGGTGATGTTCTGTATGGTATGAAAAATTAAAGTGTAAAATATCTACCCACTTTGGAACAGTTACGGTTAAGCTATTTTCCAGAGGATCATTCACATCTGTGATCGGATTTAAACGATGATTGGTCGAGATATAACCCATGACAATCGCATTTGCAATTAACAACGGGAGGAAAAAAGCAAATAACCATTTATAGGGTCCCATAATAAATAGAAGGGAGATCCAAAATACCCAAGGCAATACCATCTGTATCCACACTAAGCGGCGATGTTTTGGATTAAATTCCTTTAAGTAGGCAAAGAACATTTTAGCTGAGTGCAATGAAAACATGATCGTTAATGAGCTAAAGCTAGCAAATGCTCGGACACCGTGTGGCAATCGATAAACCCATCGTAAAAATTTAGTTCTAGAAAGCCTTTCTAGCGTCGGCCATGAATCCGGATCATGCTCCTCATGTTGTGTATGGACATGGTGTGTGAGATTATGCCATTTTCTCCACAGCCTTGGTCCAGTACTTAGTGGCCAGAAGGCAATTGCACCTAAGAAATCACGAAGCCACGGCTTTCGCACTACTGTACCATGTAGAATTTCATGGCCAAGAAAACCCATCGCTGCAAAGCTTGTGCCTAAAACAAAAGCAATTGCTAATTGAACAAATAGGTTTAGCTGAAATAGTCCAATCGTTAAAAACCCGGCAACAACAATCAATAAGTAAGCTAACCCTCCCCAAAGGCGTCCCGGAACAGGCTTGAATGCTTTTTTTGGTAATTTAGGAGCTATTCGTGCTGCATACCATGCAAAAGTGTGAAGCTCTTTCATTTTTTTATTCCCTCCATCGATCAAACGAATTCGTTTCTAGTATGTACCAAAGTACCCTAATCAGATGTAAGAATTTGAGAAATTTTTCCCCTCACACAAAATGTTTCCACACATTATGTGTGAATTTTTAACAATAAAAAAATACTCATAACCTTCATGTTCCCCTTCATAATGGATAAGCTAAAAACAACATCATGATAAGGAGATGACTCAGCATGAAAAGAGAACATAATGAAAAGAACCAACCACAATCCTACAAAGGAAAAGTTTATCAAAGAAAGTCTGAAGCCCTTTCAGAATATAACATTACCCTTCCAGATCAACCTCTACCACAACCAAAGGATTATGAAGAAATCGAGTATTAATATTTTCATTCCTGAAGTTCATTGATTTATAAGTTTTGTCCTTCATAATGTTTTTAAAGAGAACAGTTCACTCTATGATTTAGCTATTTTCGTCCTTCATACCATTTATGAAGGACTTTTCTCATTTTTCTCTCTCCTATTTTGTCCCCATATAAAGATCTTTTCTCGCTTTTCTTTCCCATATTTTGTCCTTCATAAACCCTATGACCCCGTTTCACTTCCACTTACTTGTCCAATTTTCCCTAAAAACGCAAAAAAAGCAGCCCAATTGCGCTGCAAATTGGACTGCTAACTAATTATATAAGGATTTCTCCCTCAGACTTCACTTTTGAAAAACCATACTTTTCTAATGCCTCACGTGCTTCTGCGGTTTCACACATCATTTCCACCGAATTCTCTAATGCTTTCGGGGAAATCCCATACTGGGAACCTTTTTCCATAAATAGCTCTACAGCTTCCTTTGAAGAAAACACAATCGTTGTTATGTTTGCATCTTCTAATGATCTGCTTATAATGGTTTCATATCTCTCATCGATGACGGCTTCATATACAGCGGCAAAGTCTGCGATACTTTCCTTCTTCTGTTCTTCAGAACCGATAACCAAAAGACTGCCTTGATGATCCATTTGATCAACATGCTCTGCGTATAATCCTTTTTCTTCAAGCTTTGCGACCGCTAAGATGTTCTGCCCATAAAGCTTTGCCTGAATGTGGCGTATGTCTATTTTATTTTCTTTTACCTGATGGAAAAAGGCCTCCACACTTTCTTTTGATAAAAATACCATGCGTTCATATGATGTAAGTTGATTGATGACAGATGGAGCGAGATTTTTTTCTTTCACGATCCATCTCGGAAATTCAATCACATCTGCCCCTTGACTCATCATTTCTCTTACACGATTTTCATCCTCAGCTTTTCCTCGAACATAGAGAATTTGCTTGCCAAATAATGGGCGGTTTTCAAACCATTTTACCTTATCTCTTGTTGAAACAATATCTCCCACTAATGTAATGGCCGGATTTTCTATCTTTGCTTCACGAACCTTCTCTACAATTGTAGAAAGTGTTCCGACTACGCTTTGTTGGCGGCTCCATGTTCCCCATCGAATAATGATGACAGGCGTATCAGGCGATTTACCGTATTGAATAAGATTTTCACAAATATGCTCTAAGTTTGAAACGCCCATATAAAACGCAATTGTTTGGACACCTCTGGCTAGACCTTCCCAATCAATATCCGGTTTGCCATTTTTTGATTTGTCATGGGCTGTGACGACAGCAAATGATCCTGCATAATCACGATGTGTCACAGGAATCCCAGCATATAAAGGTGCAGCTATTCCTGAAGTTATTCCTGGAACAATTTCATATGGAATCTGATGTAAAGCTAATTCTTCCGCTTCCTCACCCACTCTGCCGAAAACACTCGGATCTCCACCCTTAAGCCTCACAACTGTGTGACCTGCGATTGCCTTTCTAACTAAGGTCGCATTAATCTCATGTTGTCTCATAAAATGTCGAGTCGGAAGCTTTCCGCAATAAATTAGTTCACAATGTGGTGGAGCGTCATCAAGAAGGGAAAAATTCACTAGTCGGTCATAGAGAATAACATCCGCCTTTTTAATAGCTTCCCTTCCTTTAACAGTGATTAATTCACGGTCTCCAGGGCCCGCTCCAACCAGATATACTTTTCCTACACTCATTCCCTCGTCCTCCCTTAACTTTATTCGATATTTAAGTAAGGGAAGATTGTTCTCTTACTTTCGTTTTATCCTTCTTACATTAAACTAACAGAAATACCTCACCATCATCAATAACTGTTTCATATGTTTTCACACAGCCAAAATCTGGTTCTTGCACTTTTCCATCTTCAAGGCAGATTTTCCAGTCATGCATGGGGCAAAATACATGTTCGCCACTCACGATTCCTTCGCTTAGCACTCCGCCTTTGTGGGGACATTTATTTTCCACAGCTTTTACATGGCCGTTTGAAAGCTTAAAGACTGCTACTTCCTTATCCTTTTCTAGTATAACCGTTTTTCCTACTCGTTCAGGCAAATCAGTTAATGCTCCTACATATACCTTTGTTTTTGTTAATTCCTTCATGTCCTTTTCCTCCTTGACGGAATATTTCGATAAATGGTTGTTTACGCAAACTTAGTTGTTTTTTAACTAGTGTTGGTGATGGTTGATTTCCGCTACAGGTTGCTCGCTTTCCGTGGGTCGGGCGGTGAGCCTCCTCGACGCACAGCGTCTGCGGGGTCTCACCTGTCCCGCTACTCCAGTGTCTTGCTCCAGCGCCTAGCCCCTCGAGTCATAAGCCACTCTTGAATTGAAGACAAAGAACGTCTTCTATTCAAGAGCGTCTTATGCTTGTCGGGGCTAAACAGGCGCTTCCGCATTTCCATACAGGAGTCTCGCACCTTCCGCAGAAATCAACCTAAACAGTCTTTTTGCAAAGAAACTATTCAAAAACAACAATCATTTAGAAAACAGCCTTTGGTTAAAAAGAAAATTAAATTCAGCTTATGACATCCCCACTGTCTCAAATAATTCTTTCGTTGTTTTCTTATCTTCAATAATCTCTTTCCAAGGATCTTTATAAACAGATAGTGTTTCGTCCATGCGTTCGTTTAACTCGATACGCTTCTGTTTATCATCTAGTACCGATTGGACATGAGCTAAGCCTACGCGTTCAATCCATGCAGATGTACGCTCTAAGTAGTTAGCTGTTTCACGGTAATATTGTAGATATGCACCTGTGATTTCCATTGCCTCGTCATCTGTTTTTACTTTGTATAATAAATCTCCGCCACGTACATGTGTACCGCCATTACCGCCGACGTAGATTTCCCATCCTCCATCGATTCCAATGAATCCAATATCCTTAAAGCCAGATTCTGCACAGCTTCTCGGACAAGCGGAGACAGCCATTTTTACTTTATGAGGTGTTTGCAAGCCTTCAAATTTCTTTTCAAGACGAACACCTAAGCCCATTGAATCCTGTGTTCCAAAACGACAGAATGTTTCACCAACACATGTTTTTACAGTACGTAATGATTTTCCGTAGGCATAACCAGAATTCATATCTAAATCCTGCCATACTTTCGGCAGATCATCCTTTTTCACGCCGAAAAGGTCAATACGCTGTCCGCCTGTTACTTTGACTAATGGAATTTCATACTTCTCGACAACGTCTGCAATACGGCGTAATTCACTAGCATTTGTTATACCGCCATACATTCTAGGGACAACTGAGTACGTTCCATCCTTTTGAATATTCGCATGCATTCTCTCATTTACAAAGCGGGATTCTCTTTCATCTTCATATCCTGTTGGGTTCACCATTCCCAAGTAATAGTTAAGAGCCGGACGACATTTTGAGCAGCCCTCTGTTTCCCATCCAAGTACATTCATGACTTCCTTAATATGTTTTAATCCTTTTGCACGAATTTCTTCTACCACTTCATCACGTGATAATGTTGTACAACCACAGATCGCTTCTTTTTGAGCAGATGCATCAAAATCAGAGCCAAGTGTATATTGAAGAACATCAGCAACTAACGGCTTACATCCCCCACAAGAACGGGAAGCACTTGTACAGCCCTTAATAGCATCAACTGTTGTACATCCTTTTTCTTTGATCGCCTCAACAATCGTTCCTTTAGAAACACCGTTACATCCGCAAATAATTTCATCATCAGGCATTGAGGCAACTAAGCTTTCACCTGCTTCTTCTCCAATTGGCTGAAGAATGCTGATTTTTTCAGTATCAGAAATATCCGCTTCCTTCTTAATCATCGAGAATAGGCGGCTACCTTCCTTGCTATCACCAAATAAAACTGCTCCAACAATTTTATTTCCTTTCAACACGATCTTTTTGTAGATGCCATCTTGTTCATCGAATATTTTTAGAGACTTCTTGTCATCTCCATCCATAAAGTCACCTGCTGAAAATACCTCTACACCAGATACCTTTAATTGAGTCGATAAAACAGAACCCTTATACCCTTCTGTTTCTTCTCCACAGATATGCTTAGCTAATACCTTTCCTTGTTCATATAATGGGGCTACTAAACCGTATGGAATCCCATTATGCTCTGCACATTCACCGACAGCATATACGTTAGGAATATTCGTTTGTAAAAAGTCATTTACGACAATCCCTCTATTGACATCAAGACCGCTTTCTACCGCTAGTGAAATATTTGGTTTAATCCCAACCGCCATGACGACTAAATCTGCCTCAAGTTGACTTCCATCCTTAAACTTTAATCCTTCTACACGATCTTCCCCGTAAATCTCAGCTGTATTAGCTTCTAATAAAAATTTCATCCCTTGCTTTTCCAGCTCTTTTTGAAGAAGCTTACCCGCTGTTTCATCTAATTGACGCTCCATAAGGGTTGGAGCAATGTGGATAACAGAAACATCCATCCCTAAGTTTAGAAGTCCGCGGGCTGCCTCCAATCCTAATAATCCTCCGCCAATTACGGCTGCCTTCTTATACTTTTTAGAAGCTTCAAGCATAATGTCTGTATCCTTAATATCACGAAACGCTGTTACCCCTTCTTTATCCGCACCAGGAAGAGGAAGGATAAATGGAACAGAGCCTGTGGCAATAATAACCTCGTCATATGGTACAATTCTTCCTTTGTCAGAACGAACAACCTTCATATCTGAATCGATCTTCGTTACCGTTTCACCAGTATAAAGGGTGATATTATTCTCTTCATACCAATTCCAGTCATTTAGCGTGATATCTTTTACTTCTGTATCACCTTGTAAAACCTTCGATAATAGGATTCTATTGTAATTCGGATGTGGTTCCGTTCCGAAAATCGTGATTTCGAACGCATCCTTAGATATTTTTAAAATTTCTTCAATTGCTCTAACTCCAGCCATTCCGTTTCCTACTAACACAAGCTTCTTTTTATTCAAGTAAATTGCCTCCCCTTGGAAAGTTTCTTTCACTATATCACGGTTAAATGAAATATTTTATATATATGTTAGCTTTTCTAACATGGTTTTGTTTATAATTTTCACATTAGAATAAAAGCGCAAGCGCCTTGATTAGCCTCAATAAGCATAGGGCAGTCTAAAAGTCGTGACATCGATCTTCACGACTGCACTTTTACATCCTGTACTTCTGAGTTGGTGCCGAAACACTCATCCACAGTTGCTAATTTATAATTTCCAAGCGATAAAAAAAGAGAAACCGGCTACTAACCGATTTCCCTATCGTTCTTATATTTGTTTAACATTTACCGTGCTGACCTTAAACCCAGGCATTTTACACGATGGATCTAAGTCCTCTCCAACAAGCATATTCACATTTTGATCTTCTGCCCAATGAAACGGGACAAACACTGTGTCTTGTCTAATTTTTTCAGATATTTTACTTCTTACTTTAATTTTCCCCCGTTTTGAGGATACAGCTACAAGACTATCTGGTTCAATTTCATATTTTCTAGCTGTTTCAGGATGTATTTCAAGATAAGACTCAAAATTCCTCGCCGCCAGCGCTGCACTTTTACGCGTTTGTACTCCCGTTAAGTAATGTGACATGATTCTGCCAGTTGTTAAGTACAATGGATAATCATCACAGGGCTTTCCTTTCGGTATTTCAGATGTGTTTGACACAGGGATTAAGTTCGCCTTTCCATCAGGTGTTGCAAATGAATGTTCAAAAAGCCGTTCTGTACCTTGATGATTTAATTCAGGACACGGCCATAAAATTCCCTGCTCTTTTCGTATGCGGTCATAGGTAATTCCATAGTAGTCAGCAATACCTCCTCTGCTTGCTTCTCTTAATTCATTAAAGATATCTTCTGCTTTTTTGTAAGGGAAGTATGTTTCTTTCCCTAAAACTTTTGCAATTTCACAAATGATTTGCCAATCATTCTTTGCCTCACCAGGACACGGGCGACTTGCTTCACGCAGTGTGACCCGCCCCTCAACATTTGTCATTGTTCCTTCGTCTTCTAAATAAGAGGATGCTGGCAAAATTAAGTCCGCAAACTTAGCTGTTTCAGATATAAACATATCAACTGCTACTAAAAATTTTAATTTCTTCAGAGCTTGCTTGACAAAGGTTGCATTCGGATTAGAAACAACAGGGTTAGAACATACAAGAAACATCCCCGTGATCTCTCCATCATTCATTTTCTGAAACATCTCGTATGCTGAAACACCTTTTCTCGGCAACTCATCTTTGTCAATTCCCCACACTTTCGCAACATGTGCACGATGGTCTTCATTTTCAATTAATCGGTATCCAGGTAATTGATCGGCCTTCTGCCCGTGCTCCCTTGCTCCTTGTCCGTTCCCTTGTCCTGTTATCGCCCCATAGCCAGAATACGGCTTTCCAATTTTTCCTGTTGCGATAACAAAGTTCAAGAGATTCCTCACCGCAGCAGTTCCGTCTATTTGCTGCTCAACCCCTCTTGCTGTGAAAAGCATTCCAGATTCTTCAGAGGCAAATTTCGTTGCTGCTGTTTTGATTTGGTCAAGCGGAACACCCGTCAGATCTGAAATCTCATCTAACGACAATGAATGAACATAGTCTCTTACCTCTTCAAATCCATTTGCACGTTCTTTTACAAAGGCTTCATCTACTAGGTTTTCCTCTACGATGACCTTCAAAAATCCATTCGCCAACGCTGCATCCATCCCGGGTTTTACCTTAAGATGCAAATCAGCCAATTGTGTTGTCGGGGTTTCTCTCGGATCGATCGCAATAATATAAGCACCATTTTCCTTCGCTTTTTCAAAGTAAGGCATAATCGTCGGCTGACATTCAGCAATATTTGTTCCCGCCAATATGATTACTCTTGTAAAGGGAACTTCTTTTAAAGAGTTCGTCAACCCACGATCCAAGCCAAATGTTTGATTAGCCGCCGTTGCTGCAGCTGACATACACAGACGCCCATTATAATCAATATACGGAGTCTTTAATCCAACTCTAGCAAACTTCCCTAGTATATAAGCTTCTTCATTTGTAATCGAAGCACTCCCGTAAATAGATAACGCTTCATGACCATCAACTGCTTGTATTTCCTCGACCTGTTTCTTTATATGCAAAAGCGCATCTTCCCACGAGATACGTACGAACTCTCCATTCACTTTTCGTAATGGATGGAGAACACGATCTTGATGGAATGGATGCTGGTGGGCATTCATCCCTTTAATACAAAGCCGCCCCTGTGTCGTCGGGTTATCTTTCCCTATCGTTTTGTAGGTTTTTCTCGAAACGACAGACTGTTCGATTAACTGCATTTTGCATTGCATACTGCAAAATGGACATTGCGTATCATACACTTTCTCGGATTGAACCTCTTGTTGCTTCGTTCGGAAATATTTTAATAACAGATCGGTCAAGGTACATCACCTCTTATCCTATTAATCTTTTATTTTTATAACGATTTCTCAGTATAAGAATGCAGCTCTGCTTCCAACCGCTGAACAAGCTGCTCACATAATGAATCCTCAAAGAGAACCTCGCGAATATGAATCATCCCCACTCGCTCAACCCAATCTCCTAGTTGTTCTAAATAATTGGCTGTTTCTCTGTAATATTGGATAAGCCCGCAAATCATTTGCTTTGCCCTTTCTTCATGGGCTGCTACCGTGAAAAGCTCTCCCTGTTTCAAAGAAGGAGATAAACTTCCTCCCACAAAGATTTCCCAGCCTCTGTCAGCACCTACTATACAGATATCCTTTGTTCTCATATCAACTTCTTTATGCTTGCATCCAGACACACTGATCACAAGCTTATGAGGTGTTAATAAAAACTCCAACTCTTTTTCTAATTCGATCGAGAGCGTAAGAGATCGATCATTTGTCTCGCATTGACAGTCTTTTTCACTAAAATATGTGTTAATATGGCGAACCGTATTGGCTGTCACAGGACTTAATCTTAATTCAGAGGAAACAGCATGAATGTTTTCCTGTTTAACCCCTTTTAATTGAATCCGCTGTTCAGGCGTGATCCCAACGTCTCCAATGTGATATCTCTCCATCACATTTGCTAGTTTTTTCAAATCTTCAGAGGTCATTTTGCCTCCAAAAAGCTGCGGTATGATTGCGTAAGTACCATCCCTTAGCTTTTTCACCCTCATTTCTTCAAGTGAATTCATAGATTGATCTATTCCGTCACGCTCCGGATAAATCATAGATAGATAATAACGAATGGCCGGTACACAGCTAGAGCACCCTTCCATTGTGCGCCAAGCAAGTTCACCAAAAACCTCCTGCAATGATGTAAGATTTCGTTGTTGAATTTGTAAAACAACCTCATCCTCTGTGAGTGTTGTACATGAGCATAGCGACTTATGCTCAATAATTTCATCACATTCATCACTATGAATATAGTTTACTAAGTCAGTTAAAAGTAACTTACACCCTCCGCATGAGCTCGACGCCTTCGTACACTGCTTGACTTCTTTCACGGTTGTTAACCCTTGCTGCTGAACAGCTTCCATAATGGCCCCTTTTGTTACTCCATTGCAGTTACAAATCATTTCCGATAGCTTCATTGATTTGACCGATGAAGCTCCATTGTCTATCGAGTGCAGAAGACTGCGTTTATCCTCGTCACTCACATGCTTTCTTTTCACAATCATGTCCAGCACTTTTGATTGCTCTCTTGTTTCCCCATAAAGGACCGCACCGACAATAATATCTCCTTGAAGAACAAGTTTTTTATAGATATCTTCTACTTCATTTAACATCGTTAATGTTTTGGTCGATTCATCTTCTTCAAATTCACCGACCGAAAATAGATCAATTCCCGGTACTTTTAAACTCGTAGATAAAACAGAACCTTTGTAGCCATCTACTGGTTTTCCACAAATAGACTTAGCCAGCACTTTCCCTTGCTCATAAAGTGGTTTTACAAGACCGTAGACAACTCCATTATGCTCAACACATTCACCAACCGCGTAAATATCCGGGATACTCGTTTCCATAAAGTCATTTACGACAATCCCTCTATTTGTGAGAATACCAGATTCCTTAGCCAAGCTAATATTCGGAACAACCCCAACAGACATCACAACAAGCTCCGCTTTTATCTTCGTACCATCTGTAAATTCCACTTCCTCCACTCTGTCTGTTCCACAAATTTCTTTCGTTACTTTTCCTAAAAGACACCGAATACCTTGCTGTTCAAGTTGTTTTTGAAGCATACGAGATGCCTTAGCATCCAGCTGACGTTGCATCAAATAATCTGTATTGTGAACAACTGTTACATTTAACCCTAAATTTAACAAACCCCTTGCCGCTTCTAGACCTAATACTCCTCCCCCGATCACAATTGCCTTTTTGAACTGTTTAGATGCCTCAAGTATTCCTTTACAGTCCTCAATGGTCCGGAATGTGACAACTCCCGGCTTTTCTACTCCAGGAAGAGGAAGAACAAAAGGAGATGATCCTGTGGCTAAAATTAATTTATCAAAAGGAATGAATCGATTTTTATCTGTCGTAATCACTTTTAGCTTTGAATCAATTATTGTGGCAGTTTCACCAGAATATAATGTAATCTGGTGTTTTTTATACCATTCTATGTCATTAATTGTAATCTCAGGAAATGTCGTCTCACCTTGTAGAACGGATGATAATAGGATGCGATTATAATTGGCGTGAGGTTCACTTCCAACGATTGTTATATCGTATAGATCTGTATCTTGTTTTAATATTTCTTCTATACATCGGACTCCCGCCATTCCATTACCGATTACTACCAATCTCTGCTTCATGTTAACCTCCCTTAGGAAAAGCTCAAGCACCTTGATCAGCCCCCGACTAGCATAAGAAGAATTGAAACAGAAGGTGTTTTTTGCCTTCAATTCCAAAATAACTTATAACTCGAGAGGCTAGGCGCTGGGGCTAGACACCTGAACTAAGTACAAAATTGTATCATTCCTAAATCGTCAGACCTTTTTTGAATAAATCCATTATTTCATATATTTCTTCACAGAAAATTATTCTTGTTAGATTTCCTAACAAGAATTCTTAGTTTCTACTTATATACTTTTTCTCACTTAAATCATGTTAATTAATTTTATTTTTCCACGTCACATTTGCTTACAAGTATCTTTTCTACTACTTTTTTGCCCTCTATAATAAGCGACATACAACGAGACAGAATATGAAAACAAATCGAATAGCAATTGAAAGGAGATTTACAATGAAAATATCTGATTTGAAAACTAGTGGTCATCCAAAGACACTATTTTCCTCTTTCTTGTATTTTGATGTCAGTTTTATGATCTGGGTTATACTTGGGGCCCTAGGAGTATTTATTACCGAAGAGTTCGGCTTATCCCCAGCTCAAAAGGGGTTAATTGTTGCCATCCCGATTCTTGCCGGTTCGTTCTTCCGTATCATTTTAGGAATCTTAACTGATCGCTTTGGTCCAAAACGAACAGCTATCTTGGGGATGACATTAACGGCTATCCCATTACTATGGGGATTATTTGCTGGAAATACATTGCCTGAATTGTATATGATCGGGATTTTATTAGGGGTATCTGGCGCAAGCTTTGCCGTTGCTCTCCCAATGGCCAGCAGATGGTATCCACCCCATTTACAAGGTCTAGCAATGGGAATCGCAGGTGCCGGAAATAGCGGTACACTTTTTGCCACATTATTTGGTCCGCGTTTAGCCGAACATTTCGGATGGCATATTACAATGGGATTTGCTCTTATTCCATTATTCATAACGTTTCTTATCTTCATCTTTTTAGCGAAAGATGCACCATCACAGCCTGCACCTCAACCGCTCAGAAACTACTTTAAAGTATTTGCACATAAAGATACTTGGTTTTTCTGTATTTTATATAGTGTAACCTTCGGTGGATTTGTCGGCTTATCAAGCTTTTTAAGTATGTTCTTTGTTGATGAATACAAGTTATCTTCTGTCCAAGCCGGAGATTTCGTCACATTATGTGTTGCGGCAGGAAGCTTCTTCAGACCAGTTGGAGGATTTATTTCTGATAAAGTTGGCGGAGTAAAAGTATTATCCTTCTTATTTATTGGTGTTGCCATTTGTATGTTTGGAGTTAGTCAATTGCCTCCACTATTTGCTATCACCGTATTACTTTTCATTGGAATGATGTGCTTAGGAATGGGAAATGGCGCTGTATTCCAATTAGTTCCACAACGTTTCCAAAAGGAAATCGGGATGATCACAGGTATTGTCGGAGCTGCTGGCGGGATCGGCGGATTCTTCTTACCAAATATCTTAGGGACGCTGAAAGAAATGACAGGCTCATATGCTTCTGGATTCATCACGTTTTCAATCGTTGCATTAGTTGCATTTTCGATCTTACTTTATGTAAGTCATTCTTGGAAGAAGTCTTGGAAAGTAAAGGGAGATGCAGTGAAAATTTAATCGTTGTTTCTTCTTGCTCTAGTCACATTGTGGCTAGGGTTTTTATTTTACATTAAATTGTCAGTGTGGAAGATTATTCGGCGTAGCAGCCAATTTAACGTTTAAAGTATAAGGGGAACTAAACATCACACTTCACCATTACAAGCTCGCCAATCGGCGGGTTTTCTCTATTAGAAGGCAAAAACTTGTCTCTTTACAAAATGAAAATTTCTGGTATCTTAGTATAAGCGGTTATTTACCTAGGTAAATAATTAATCATTACTTAGGTAAACAAATTGAGGTGATGACATTGATCAATACAAATAAGCTATTTCATATGCTGTATCAAAAAACCCGACATATGACAAAGGAAGTTAATGAATACTTACAAAAGCATGAACTATACAGCTCACAGTGGTCTATTCTTTACTGTTTAAAGTCACACGGTCCTATGACACAAAGTGAAATTTGGCGATATCTAAATGTTGAAGCACCAACAGTTACAAGAACACTCCTTAAATTAGAGGAAAGAGACTTAGTAAAACGTACACCTGGAAGCGACAAGCGTGAAAGACTTGTCTCCCTTACAGAAAAAGCAATTGAGCTTCTTCCTTTGGTTGAACAAGATGTGAGGGATTTTGAACAAGACATGGTCGCCAGCTTAACAAATGAAGAACAAGAACTTTTATATAACCTTTTGAAAAAGCTTGGGCCAAACTAAATGAAAGTAAGGAGGAATTACTTTATATGAATCAAACAGAAAAACAACCGATATGGACACAAGGATTTATCAGTATCTTTCTAAGCAACTTCTTTATATTTCTTGCCTTTTATGGATTACTCACTTCATTACCCATTTATGTTGTTAATGATTTAGGCCGATCGAGTGTTGATGGCGGACTAATTGTCACGATTTTCTTATTATCTGCTATTTTCGTTCGTCCTTTTTCCGGTAAACTTCTTCAGGATTTTGGAAAAAAACGAATGTTAATGATTAGCATGATCTTATTCACCATCTGCTCATTTATGTATTTATGGATCGACAATTATGCATTGCTTCTTGTATTACGTTTTGTTCATGGGATATGGTTCAGCATTGCTACAACCGCTACTGGTGCAATTGCTGCTGATATTGTACCGATGAAAAGACGCGGGGAAGGACTTGGTTATTTTGTCATGTCAACGAACTTCGCTGTTGTTTGCGGACCTTTTCTCGCACTTACCCTTTTACAATATACATCGTTTACAACCCTTTTCTTCATTTTTGCATCCTTTATTACAATTGGTGTATTGTTTACAGCGTTTTGTAAAGTAAAAGAAGTAACTAGAACGGCTCCGGTCGAAAAGAAACGACTTCAGTTACAGGATTTATTAGACGGAAAAGCACTGCCGATTGCATTGGTAGGAAGCTTAGTCGCATTTACGTATTCAAGTGTATTATCCTTTATTTCAATGTACGCCAATGAATTGAAGTTATTAGATGCGGCGAGCTACTTTTTCGTTGTCTTTGCGGTTGTCATGATCGTATCTAGACCTTTTAGCGGCAGATTATTTGATACAAAAGGGCCAAATATTGTTATTTATCCCGCGCTAGGCTTTTTTATGGTCGGACTTTTATTATTAAGTATTACAAGCACTACTTTCATGTTTCTTTTAGCAGGTGCTTTCATCGGATTAGGTTATGGAACCATCGTCCCTTGCTTCCAAACCTTGGCGGTTCAATCGACTGAACACAACAGAAGTGCGCATGCAACCGCAACATTCTTTACTCTTTTTGATTCAGGTATCGCTGCCGGGTCCTTTGTGCTCGGAATCGTTGCTGCTCAATTAGGCTATGAAACTCTTTATCTTCTAGCTGGGTTATTTTTAATAATCGCTTTATTTATGTATAAATTCGTGCAAAATCGAAAAAAAATATCTGCTTCTGCTGTGGAGATAAAGGAATCAAGCTTATAAGGTAGATGGAAATGCTGCTTACCGGTATTGGTAAGCAGCTTTTTATTTTAACTGGATATATCTTACTTCGATCATGGCCTATTTTTGCAACTTTTGGAGATAATTTTGCAGTTATTTTGTTAATTTTGCAGTTTTTCTATTTTTTGCAAATTTTCCAGCAACACTAGCATTAGACAATTTCCCCCAGACATTATCAAAAAAGGATAGAAGATTCTATCCTTTTAGTTTAGTAAACCCCGCGAATATTCGGATGTATCTCTTCTGCATAAAAATCAGTTAATTTTTTTAGTTCCGCTTCACTAAATGAAGGAACTTCTGTCGCTTGCAGGTTATCCTCAACTTGCTTCACTGTTTTAAAACCAGGAATAACCGTTGTAATTTCCTCATGATCTAAGATCCAGCGAAGTGCTGCTCGAGCCATATTTCCGCGTCCTTCAGCGATCCAGTTAAGCTTCTGACTTAACTCAACACCTTTTGAAAATTCAATACCTGCAAATGTTTCTCCAACATTAAAAGCCTCACCATCTTTATTAAAGTTACGGTGATCATCAGCCTCAAAGGTAGCGTTTGTCGTAAATTTTCCTGTTAGCAAGCCACTTGCTAATGGAACACGCGCTAATAAGCCAACACCTTTTGCCTTAGCCTGTGGAAGCAATTCAGGAATGGCCTTTTGGCGGAAAATATTAAAAATAACTTGCAGTGCCTTCACATTGGATTGGTCTAAACAAAACAGACCTTCCTCCACTGTCTCAACACTTACACCATAATGGCGAATTTTCCCTTGTTGCTGCAGCTTGTCCAGCACTTCAAAAACTTGTCCATTTTTAAGGATCTCCATCGGCGGACAATGAATTTGGTACAGATCGATAGCCTCGCGCTGAAGTCTTTTTAAGCTTGCTTCACAATAAGCCGTCACAGCTTTTTCAGAGTAGGTCTCTGGATCAAAAATGTCACCCGCACGGCAAAATTTTGTTGCAATAAAGATTTTATCTTCCTTGCCTTTTGTTGCCTTTGCAAGTAATTCTTCACTATGGCCATCACCATAAACATCTGCTGTGTCAAAGAAATTTACACCGGCATCCATGGCACGCTCAAGGCCTTTTAATGCCTCTGTGTCATCTGACTTGCCCCATGATCCTCCAATCGCCCATGTTCCAAAGCTTAACTCACTAATTTTAAGATCTGTGTCACCAAGTTGACGATATTTCATTTTTCTCCACCATCCCTTTTGAGAAATCGTTTTCCATTATTTTTAGACAATCTTTATTATAGTACAAATGAAGCGCTAACAAAATTGATTTGCTTTTCAATAAGAAAAAAGAGCATGAACATCCGCTCACACTCTGCCTAACTATCCAAGCACCAATGCATCTAACGCAATAAGGGCTTCCTGTTCAATTGCCTTTGCTACTACATCCGTATGGGGGTTATATTCATTGCTTAAATCAGCATCTGCAAACCCGTCGATGGCTAAAATTGCTCCTGTCTTGAACCCGCGAATGGCTCCAATCGTAAATAGGCTTGAGTTTTCCATTTCTACCGCTAATACTCCAGCTTTTTTGTATAACTCATGCGGGAACTCGACGACACCTGTGTAAAACACATCTAATGTTAACGTGATTCCCTCATGGGCTTGTTGCTGCCTCATTGACGCAGATTGTACAAGTTGGTCCACGACTTTACGATTTGCGACCGCAGGGAATCCTTCAGGAACAAGCTGGCGTGTTAAGCCATCCATTCTAACCGCTGAATGACTAATAACAAGATGTCCCGGCTGAATGTCTTTTTGGTAAGATCCAGCTGTTCCAACTCGAATGAGAACTTCAGCTCCACCTTTAATTAACTCTTCAAAGCAGACTGCCGCTCCAGGTGAACCGACACCATGACTAACAACGGCCACCTCAACACCTTTCCAACTGCCTTTGTAGCTATGATATTCTCTATTTTTTGCTAATAACTGTCCGCCATCTAAACATTGAGCGATTTGTTCAGCGCGACCTGGGTCACCACAAACAATGATTCTCTTCGGTAATTCCTCTGGATTTATTTTTAAGTTAGGAAGTCTATCAGTCATAGTCTTTTCTCTCCCATTCATCTTCTGGAATAGGCAAATCCTCACCAGAGAATCTCTCTTCTTTAAATGGATCCCCGTTTATATGGAAGCCATTTTGCTCCCAAAATCCTGCCTTGTTTTCGTCGATAAATTCAATTCCTCTAATCCATTTCACACTTTTCCAAAAATATAGATGAGGAACAACGAGACGCAATGGCCAGCCATGTTTATCTGTTAAGGGCTCATTTTCGAAGGAATGTGCGAGTAATACATCTTCTCGATCTAAGTCTGATAAAGCCAAGTTTGCCGTATAATCAGGATCCGCATGTAGCATGACATACTTTCCTTTTGCTTCAAGGCCTAGTTCCTTCATGAAATCTTGAAATTTCACACCTGTAAAAGTGTTATCAAATCGAGACCATCTTGTAACACAGTGGATGTCACACGTCACAGACGATTGCTTCATGTTCATGATGTCGTCATAAGAAAGTGTGACTTCTTTATTAACAGCTCCAAAGATTCGGAGTGTCCATTTTTCCATGTCATATGTCGGGACATCACCCTCGTGTAAAATTGGGAAACGCTCAGTTAGCACCTGACCAGGCGGCAATCGCTTCGCTAGCTTTGGGTCAACTGCCGGTACTTTCATCCGTTTAATTCGATCTGCTTTTTTCATTTTCCCCATCCTTTCTCGTTTATCCCTTCTTAACTTGCAGTAAGACCCCCGCTGATGGAAGTTTCACTTTATCTTCCGCTCTGCTGGTTACCTTGCTGGGATCCCATGCCGCGATCTCTTAATAGGAACATAGCAATAATTGTAATGACATACGGGAGCATTTGCGTGAATTGAGTTGGCAATGAAAAGCCTTGAAGTCTTATACTCATAGCATCCATAAAGCCAAATAAAAGACTAGAGCCGATGATGCCTATCGGGTGTGATTGTCCAAGCATCATCGCTACTAATGCAATAAATCCTCGTCCTGCAGTCATTCCTTCTGTAAACATTGTCACCTGTCCGAGTGAAAGCTGCGCGCCTGCCAGTCCACATAAAATGCCTGATAATGAAATCGCTAAGTATTGAAGTGCTCCGACATTTAATCCTAAGCTTTTTGCTGCTACAGGATTCATCCCTACTGATAACACTCGGAAACCTGTTACAGTTCGATATAGAAAAATATATAACAATATAGCGGCCAAAAACGATAAATAAACAAGCGGAGAATGGCCTGATAAAAGCGACCCTATAACCGGTATATCTTCAATGACGGGAATATCCCATTTAGGAAGTCCCTGCATATCTTTATCATAATAAGCACCTTTTACATCAAATATGGTCCGAAGAGCAAATGTTGTTAAGCCAAGAGCTAAGAAGTTTATCGCAACACCAACAACGATATCATTTGATTTCAGCTGGATGGTCATAAAGGCAAAAACAAGAGAAAATAACAATGACATTGCTGCTGCAAAAACAACACCAAGGAACACACTTCCTGTTAAATGATTTCCTACGATCGCAGAGAAGGCTCCGATTAAAACTAACCCTTCTAATCCAACATTAAAAAGTCCTACACGTGCACATAATGCTCCACCTAATGCAGCAAGGAGTATCGGTGTTACCATGCGAATGGTTGAGCTTAATAGTGTTAAATCAAAAAGTTCCATGTGAGCCACCCGCTTTCGAATTTCGTTTCCACCACTTAAACGTGATTTTTGCTGAGATAAATAAGATTAGAACCGATTGAATAATACTAGAAACCTCAAGTGGAACTTGCGTATTTCGCTCCATTCCCATTGCTCCTGTTTCAATAGCAGCTAAAAAGATGGATGTAATAGCTGTACCAATAGGATGGGAGTTTGCTAGAAGCGTCGCCATTAAACCTGTCCAAGCTAACCCTGGTCCTGTCAATGCTCCGTCAACAAAACGATATTGAGTTCCAAGCACTTCCACTGTACCGGCAAGTCCAGATAATGCTCCACTAATAAACATACTCGTTAACATCACCTTCATCTTATCTACACCGCCATATGAAGCAAAAAACGGATTAAATCCCAGCATTTTCACCTCATATCCAGCAGAGGTTGCCCGAAACACGACATACATGATCAGAGCTGCTGCAACAGCAATTACAAAGCCCCAGTGGACACTCATTCCTTGAAACAGCTTCGGCAACCATACACTTTGATCAAGCATAACGGTTTGTGCTAGAGCTGCCGAACCTGTTTTGTCTTGAAAAGGGTCTGAAACCAAATAGCTTGCAAATAATACAGCTATATAGTTTAAAAGTAAGGTAGAAATTAATAATTGCACTTTAAACTTCGCTTCTAGCCATCCCGCTAGCAACGACCATAGCCCTCCAGCGATGATGCCAACGAGTAAGACGAGGAGTATTTTTCCGCTCCCACTGCCAGGCAAATAAACACCTGCAAGGGCAGCACTGACGGCACCAAGAACCATTTGACCCTCTGCACCAAGATTAAAAACCCCTGCACGAAATGCTAGGGCTACACCTAGTCCAACCAACATAATTGGAGTTGCTCTCGCTAATGTTGAGGTGAAAAAATAGAAATTCCCAAAGGCACCATTCCACATTTCTTTATATGAGGCAAGCACTGGCTCACCAACGATACTAATGGCGACTGCACCTGTTATTAATCCTATAAGAATTGCAATAAATGGCTGAAGTAATGGGCGAAGTAATTGAACGATACTATTTTTTACTTTCATGGTGATTTCCTCCTGCCATTAAAACACTAATTGCTTCCTCTGTTGCGTTTTGACGATTAACCTCTCCAACAATTTTCCCCTCATACATGACCAGAATCCGATCAGATAAAGACATAATTTCACTTAACTCAGAAGATACAAGCAAAACTGCTTCTCCTTTATTTCGCTTTTCAATAAGTGCTTCATGTATATACTCCATTGCCCCGATATCGACTCCGCGAGTAGGTTCTGCCGCAATCAAAATTGGCATTTCCTGACCAAGCTCTCTTGCTACAATAAGCTTTTGCAAATTTCCACCTGATAAATTGCCAGCCTTTTCTTCAAGGGAGCCTGCTTTGATTTCAAATTTTTCAATCCAGCCATTAACCAGCTTTCGGAATGGGGCTTTTCTTAAAAAAGAGTAGGAACGATATTGTGGTTTCTTGTGATATCCCATTAGAGCAGTTTCTTCAACAGTCGCTTGTTTTGCAGCACCCCACAAATAACGATCCTCAGGAATATGAGATAAACCCGCTTGTCGGATGGAAAGGACAGATTGGTTTGTCATATCTTTTCCATCTACATGAATGGTTCCCTTTTTCACTGAACGCAACCCGGATATTACTTGAAGAAGCTCTGATTGGCCGTTTCCTGAAACACCTGCAATCCCAACAATTTCACCGCGATTCACCGTTAGAGAAATATCATCTAATAGAGGCTTGTTACCCTTTTCCTGCACTGTAACATTTTTTATTTCAAGAATCGCATCTCCATTCATTTGTACACGTTCAGTCAAGTCATGGAGTTCACGCCCTACCATTAGCTTTGCTAGCTCATCAACGGATGTTTGCTCTTTTGAAACCGTTCCAGTCACTTTTCCATTTCGAAGCACCGTCATATGATCCGCTACTTCCATTACCTCACGAAGCTTATGTGTGATGAGGATAATGCTTTTCCCTTGATCAGCTAGCTGGCGAATTGTTTTCAGCAGGCCCTTGACTTCAATTGGAGTTAGCACAGCAGAAGGCTCGTCTAATATGATGATATCTGCTCCTTGATAAAGCACCTTTAATATTTCAATACGCTGCTGTTCTCCAACAGAACAATCTGCCGTTTTAGCGTTTGGCCTTACCGGTATTTGATATTTTTCTACTAGTTCCTGTACTAGTTTTGTCGCTTGTTTGCGATTAAAAAATCCAGCCTGCCTTGGTTCATGACCGATGACAATGTTTTCAGCAGCAGTAAAATCAGGAAACAACATAAAATGCTGATGCACCATACCAATTCGATTTTTAATGGCATCGTTTGGATTTGCAAAATTCACACGCTTGCCATCAATAAAAATTTCACCTGAGGTTGGCTGCTCCATTCCATAAAGCATTCTCATTAAGGTTGTTTTACCTGCCCCGTTTTCACCAACGACAGCATGGACCTCACCTGCTTTAAGCGAAAGTGAAATCGAATCATTCGCTATAAAGTTTCCGTACATCTTTGTCATATTTTTCATTTCTAACCGCGTCGTCATTTTTAAAGCCTCCCCCCCGATAAGCATGGGAAACCGACTGCAAAAAAGCTTGTAGTCGGTTTCTGATGGTCTATTCTGTTTAGTTCTCTAAAGGATTTTTAACTTCAAGCTTGCCACTTACAATCTCTTCTTTTATCGCTGTTACTTGATCAATGACTTCTTGTCCGACAAAGTCATGTAATGGCGTTTCACTCTCATGTGTGACGTAGGTTAAGCCAACACCCTCTTCTTTTAATCCATACGCAACAACACCTGGCTCATACGTACCTTCAGCAAAAGCCTTGATTGTTTCGTAAGCTACTGCATCAGTTCCTTTTAACTGGGAAAGTACGATATGTTCTGGATCCAGCTCTGTACGATCAATATCTTGTCCAGCTGTATAGAATCCCTTTTCCTTTGCTGCTTCAAAAACCCCTAGATCACCAACAGCTGCTGCACCTGCAATAAAGTCCGCACCTTTTGATGCTTGTAATAAAGCAAGCTCTTTCGCTTTCGCTGGGTCATCAAAGCTTCCTACATAGTTCACAAGGTATTCTGCATTAGGATTTGTTGACTTTAAGCCTTCTTCAAAAGCAACAGTCCATTTTTTCAATAGTGGAATATCCATTGCAGCTACCATGCCAACTTTGTTTGTTTTTGTTGATAATCCTGCTGCTGCACCTAAAAGATATGCTGCTTCATGTTCTCTAAAGTTCACACTGCGTACATTCGGTAAATCAACAGTCGTATCGATTATTGCAAATTGTTGGTCAGGATTTTCCCCTGCAACCTTCTTTAACGCATCCTCTGATTCAAAGGAAGAAGTAATAATTAAATCATAGCCTTCCGCCACTGCTACACGTATATTTTCTTCAATCGCTGAATGGTCTGTCGATTCAATCGTTTTTAACTCAAAGCCAAATTCCTCAGCAGCCTTTTTTGCTCCATCATCCATTTGCTGGAAGAATGGGTTCACTCCAATTTTTTCTGGAAGAACAAGGGCAATTTTCTTGGCTTTTTCTGTTTGATCACTTGCTGACTTTGTCGATTCATTCGCTCCACAACCAGCAAGCAGAAATGTGAATAATGCAATAAAGACAAATAACTTTTTCACGTAATACCCACCTCTTTTTTCGTGTTTTTTTCATCTAATGACAAATATACACTAGTTTTTCACTTAAATAAATATAATACACAAACATTTTTTGTATTTTTTAATTAAATGTTCGTATTTAGACAAAAAGCTCTACCTTTGGTAAGGAAGAGCTTTTTGTCTAAATTTGTCGCAAAATTAAATTATTTCTTATTTTAAAGAAAAATGAAAATAATGCAAGGTATTTTCCTGAAATAATTTTATTTTTCAACCAATAATGTATGAAGATATGGAGCATATTACCGGTCAATTTCCTCTTGGTAGGATATAATTGTGAAGAAACTACTTTTCTAGAGGAGATGAAAAGCATGGCAGGAATAAATGAGTTCGTATCAGGTTGGATGAGACACCGCAAAGTATTACATGAACTACTGGATACCTTTGAAGATCAACACTTAAGCTACAAACCGTGGGAAGAAGCTATGTCACTTTCTGAGCTTGTCTTACATATCTCAGGTGCAATGGAAATGTTTACAGACACAGTAAAAAACGGAGTGTTTACTCCTCCATCTGGACCTTCTAACAATATTGAAACAGTTAGCGAACTAAAAGGTCTAGTTGAAGCGCAAACAAATGAAACAAAAACCAAATTAGAAGCATTAACAAACGATCAATTGGAAGCAATCGTTGAATTTGCCGGAATGAAAATGCCTGGTTTAATTCTACTAGATAGCGCGAAAGACCATGAAATTCACCATAAGGGTCAATTATTCACATATGCCCGCTTGCTCGGAATTCAATCCTTGCCGTTCTTTGTGAATCGTTCCTAATAAAAACAGCCCAAGCGCCTTGGTCAGCCTCGGGTAAATAAGACGCAAATGAATAGAAGACGTTCTTTGTCTTCATTTCGTTTGTGGCTAGACCCTAGAGGCAGTCTAAAAATGCGACTTCCTGTACTTCGGGGCTAGGCGCTGAGCTAGACACCAATACTAGATAGAAATTATCTATTAGCAAACAAAAAATGCCTGACACCAATTACGATGTCAGGCATTTTTTAATTTGTTGCCTCTTCAAGGCTTTTATAATAATTCACCAAAGCAATAATGGCACTTCCCATTCGTTCCTCCTCAGGAACGACTATTCTTGTAATACCAACTTCTCTTAGCGCTTGTGCTGTCACTTTCCCAACAGAAACCGCCATTACATTTGTAGAAAATGCATTTAGTAGTTCTTTTTCTACACCATGTTCTTTTGCATAAGACATTAAAAATCTAGCTTGAGGGGTACTTGTAAAATTAACGGCATCTATTTTTCCATCTAAAATTTCACGAACAAGCTGTTCCATCACTTCTGGTTTTGGCGGAATGTGCTTATATGGAAGAATTTCTCGGTAGTCTGCTTCTTGTTCTTTCAGCCAGTCAATGAGAAGAGGGGCTGGATCGCCGTGGAGCTGCAAGGCCACTCGACAACCTTTAAGAGAATGCTTGCTAAGTTCTCTTACCAATCCTGCCGTACTGCCATCATCATCTCTTACATCTGGTTTTACCCCTAGTTTTTTAAGGACATTGACTGTTTTATAACCTCTAGCTGCAATTTTTGCTTTTGTTAAGGCCTCTAAGAACTGTTCACCAAGTCCTATACCAACAGCTGTTTGATAGAGCTTGTCTGTTCCAAGTCCTGTTGTAAAGATCAGCCAGTCAAAGTCACCTTCAATGAGAGCATGTATTTCTTTTTCAACGTTTGTATCATCTAAAAAAACAGTTCCTTGCGCTGGGCGTATTAACGCCACTCCACCTAAGTTTTCTACTAATTTACTTAATTCCTCAGATTTACGCTGACCTACAAGGGCGATCGTTTTGCCATTTAGTCGCTTCATAACGTCCCTCCGCTTAAACTTATTGCCAATATTGTATCACTTTTTTGAAAAGTTCGTTATGTAAAATGAAGGCTCTTGGGTTTTTACTCCAGGTTCGGGAGCTTCTTGTTCTCTTTTATTCAAAAGGCTGTTTTCGTATACTTTGTTGTTTATTAAAGCATTTAAACGTTAGAACTGGTTCGTTCCATTGCACTGCAGACACAAGATTCCCCGGGGAGGAAGCCGAGCCTCCTCGGCTTCACCTGTGGGGTCTCGTCCTTTCCTCTTCTCCCGCAGGAGTCAAGTGTCTTCCGCTCCATTCCACTAACTTTTTAAAATAGAATTCAAAGCAACAATCTTTACGAAAACAGCCGTTCAAAAAGAACCAGTAATTTTGTAAAATTAAACATTTTTTGCAACTAATCACTTTTTTGCAAATATTTAATTTTCCTTGCAAAATTTGTCTGCATTTTTGCAACTTAAATTATTTCACTATACACAAAAGAGGTTCGAAAAACGTTCGAACCTCTTTCATTAATTAGAAGACAATTGTTTTATTTTCATGAACAAGAATCCGATCTTCCAGATGCCATTTTACCGCTCTAGCTAATACACTTCGTTCAACAGATCGTCCAATTTTTTTTAATCGATCAACATCATCACGGTGATCAACACGGCTGATGTCTTGTTCAATGATCGGGCCTTCATCTAAGTCATTTGTGACGTAATGTGAAGTTGCACCAATTAATTTTACTCCGCGTCCATATGCACGCTCATATGGTCTTGCTCCAATAAACGCAGGTAAGAAGGAATGATGGATATTGATAATTCGATTTGGATTTGCTGAAACAAATTTAGGCGTTAAAATTTGCATATAGCGAGCCAAAATAATTAAATCAATATTATATTCTTTTAATAGCCCTAGCTGTTTTTCCTCTACTTGCTCACGAATATCTTTATTTGCCGGGATATGATAGAACGGAATGTTGAGTGATTCAACTACTTCTCTCGCTTCCTCATGATTACTAATCACAAGTGCGATATCTGCCATTAAATCGCCGCTTTGCCATTCCCATAAAAGCTCTAATAAGCAATGAAGCTCTTTTGAAACGAAAATTGCTACTTTCTTCACATTGTATACATGTGTTAATTTCCATTCCATTGAAAATTCTTTCGCGATTTCGCTAAATTGATTTTCCATATCTGAAGCTTTTTCCTTCAGGTTTGGACATTCAAACTCGATACGGATAAAGAATGTACCGCCTTCCGGATTTGTTGAATATTGACTTGATTCAATAATATTCGCGTTATGTGAAAATAAAAATTTAGATATCGTAGATACAATTCCAGGTTGGTCCGGGCAACTAACTAATAAACGACCTCGATTTTGATTATTGTCCTGAAATTGTTGAATTTGATTTTTTATAAATGCATTCATCTGTAAAATACCTCTCTATTCGTAATTAAAACATTATACATTATACTCTCCAAATATTTAAGATCTAATTTATCCTTCACGATCTGATAGATGGTTTCTTTCCTTTACTTTTATCTTCCGAATGATCTGATTCATCACCTCTGATAAAACCAATCCTATTGCTATCGAACCGGAAATCATAAAAGCCTTAGCAGCAAGGGCGATTGCTTCATTGTAATTATTTTCGACGACCTGCCGCATCGCATCATAAGCTAACCCGCCCGGCACTAACGGGATAATTCCTGATACATTAAAAATGATAACGGGTGTTTTATGCCTCTTTGCATAAAATTGACTAATAATAGCGATAAAAAACGAGGCAATCAAGGAGGAAAATACACTATCATCCGAATATTCATAAAGGCCAGTATAAATCATCCAGCCAATCATGCCAACCAGTCCGGCTCGAAATAAAGCTTTTACGGGAGCATTGAAAATAATACCAAATGCAGCCGATGCTACAAAGCTTGTCATAACCTGTTCAATCAAGCTCAACCCTCCTTCGAAATGCGGAAGCGGCCGTTCAGCGACGTATGAACTGGAGCACTCCGTATGAGATAAAGGAAACACGAAGAGCGTTAGCGATTCGATGTTGACTTATCGTAAGGAAGAGTGTGAAGTTCACTAGTCGCTGGCCGCTGGCAGTCTAATTTCGCGACGTCCTGTCGCAACGACTGCACTTGCACGTCCTGTGCTTCGAAGCTAGACACCATATTACGTAAAATCTTATACCTCGTAGCTCCTTTGAAATGCGGAAGCGGCCGTTCAGCAACTTTTGCGCAGCACAAAGCTTTCCTATTAAAGGAATCAATAAAACGAAAACACAACCGCAACACCTGCTCCTATTGCAAAAGCAGTTAAAAACGCCTCTGCACCCTTTGATATCCCTGATACTAAATGGCCTGCCATTAAATCTCTTACAGCATTCGTGATCAATAATCCTGGAACTAGCGGCATAACAGAACCAATAATAATTTTATCAAGCTCTGTACCAATATTGAGAAACACAAAAAGGACAGATAATAAACCAATAAGCAAAGAAGCTAAAAATTCCGCGAAAAATTTAATTTCGACTAGCTGATGTATGTAAATTAAGCTTGAAAATCCGATTCCTCCTGCAATAACTGCTGGAAGGAAATCTGACCAAGTACCTTGAAACATAATAAGAAAACATCCGCTTGCAATGGACGCAGCTCCAATCTGTAACCAAATCGGATAAGCATGGGCATCAAGCTCAATTTCCTTAAGCTGCTCATAAGCTTCTTTCACCGAAAGTTCTCCATTACTAATTTTCCTTGAAACTCCATTGACCTTAGCTACTTTTTGCAAATCTGTTGAACGATCAACAATTCTTACTAGCTGTGTCGGTGTTTTACTGCTTACTGAAAAAATAATCCCTGTTGGTGTGACATAGCTATGGGAATTTTCGATCCCAAACGCTGCTGCAATTCTCATCATTGTATCTTCCACCCGATACGTTTCTGCTCCACTCCTCAGCATAATCTTGCCAGCTAACAAACACACTTCGATCACATCAAAGGTTTGGTTGTGGTCATTGTTCACCGTCTCCACCATCCCATTGTAAAATATCTAGTAATGAGTTTAATGAAGAATCGTTATTTAAGCAAATCTTACATCATAAATATTTCATGTAACTTATATTGACACGTCATGTTACATGTTTTAAAATTTATTCTAAACTATAAAAAACATACAAAACCTGAATAAAAGACCCGTCATTTCCCGCAAAGAGAAAGTTACACACGCCTTTTTCTTGCGGTTTTTTATTACCCTCATTTAGATTCTTGTAAGTGTAAACGTACTAATCTCAACTGGAAGGGGTTTTATCCTAATGAATCAATCTTTTGCTAGTAAACTAGCAGCTTCGGCTAAAAAAACAAAAGCTGATATAGTTGTAAAAAACGGAAAAATCATTGATGTATTCAATGGCGAGTTAATCGAAGAAGACATCGCAATCCAAGATGGAGTCATCATCGGAATAGGTCAATACGAAGGTGAGAACATCATCGATGCTAAGGGAAAGTATATTTCTCCCGGTTTTATCGACGGTCATGTTCACATTGAATCCGCCATGGTCACTCCGCAACAGTTTTCAAAAGTTGTCGTCCCACACGGTGTTACAACAGTCATTACAGACCCGCATGAAATTGCTAACGTAAGTGGTTCAGCAGGCATTCAATTTATGATCGATTCTGCTAAAAATCTTCCATTAAATATTTTCTTTATGCTCCCATCCTGTGTACCTGCTACACCATTCGAAAATGCAGGCGCGACATTATCAGCTCAGGATTTACAATCATTTTATCATGAACAAAGTGTACTTGGTCTTGCAGAAGTCATGGATTTTCCATCTGTTTTTCATCAAGAGCAAATGATGATGGAGAAGCTTTCTGATGCAAATAGGCTCGGGAAAAAAATCGATGGTCATGCAGCCGGTATTTCAGGGGATGATTTAAATGTGTACGCAACAGCTGGGATTAAAACTGATCATGAGTGTGTCACACCTGCCGAAGCTTATGAGAGGCTAAAAAGAGGAATGTATCTGATGCTGCGAGAGGGGTCTGCTGCACGGGATGTAAAAGCACTGTTGCCTGTTATCACAAAAAGAAATGCTAGACGCTGCCTGTTTGTTACAGATGATAAGCACATAGATGATTTAATAGCAGAGGGAAGTATCGACTATAACATTTCGCTATCGATTGAGAATGGATTGGACCCCATTACAGCCTACCAAATGGCAACTCTTCATGCAGCTGAATGCTTTGGATTGGTTACAAAAGGAGCGATTGCACCTGGATATGATGCAGATTTCGTTTTTTTAGATGACCTTGAGGCCGTTAAAGTTAATGAAGTGTTTATTAAAGGAGAACTAATTGCTGAAAATGGCCATTGTGTTCAAACTTCCTACAAAGAGGAAATGATTCCTTCAGCCCTACTAAATACGATTCATATTAAAGAAATTGGTCTGAATGATATCCAGATACCATGTCCAAAGGAAGCATCAGCCAATATTATTGAAATCATTCCGAATAAAATTATCACAAAGCATGTAGTGGAGAAAGTTGATTCAATTGATGGTTATTTTCAGCCATCCATTCCAAATGATCAGCTCAAAATGGCTGTGATCGAACGGCACACCTCCACCGGAAACATCGGTTTAGGTATTGTAAAAGGATTTGGACTGGCATCTGGAGCGATTGCATCAACAGTCGCACATGACTCTCATAACATGATTGCTCTTGCTACAAATGATCAGGATCTTTTGAAAGCCGTAGACGCTTTAAAAGCTATGGGCGGCGGGTTAGTTGTTGTAAATGAGCGAGAAGTGATTGCTTCCTTACCACTTGAAATATCAGGATTAATGACAACTACGCCATTTATCCAAATCAATGAAAACTTAAAGCAAATCGACAAGGCTCTATATGAGATCGGTTTTTCTAAAAACTTTAATCCTTTTTTAACCATGTCTTTCTTGGCTCTGCCTGTTATACCTGAACTTAAGCTTACAGACCTTGGGCTTTTTCAAGTGAAGGATTTCAAGCATATCGGTGTTTTTTTTAACAAAAGCGGAAGCGCCTTGATCAGCCCCGACAAGCATAAGACGATTTAGAATAGAAGGCGCTCTTTGCCTTCAATTCTAAATTGGCTTATGACCTCGAGGGGCTAGGCGCTGGAGCTGGATGTCAAAGCACATAACCATAGTTCAATCATCTTTTAGTTTCCTTAGCATTAAATATCTTAGTCCCCTAGGTGTTCTTCACATCTAATCCACTACTCCAAACTCTACCTCTTATATAAAGCCTCTTTCCAAATCTCTAATTTTGGATGGACCATTTCGAGAATTTTGAAGTAGCTATATGCTAGAAGGTCGATATCAATTAATGGTGATTCTTGAGTTTTATTTAGATAATCCCTAATTTCCGGTTCAGCTGTTTGTGATAATTGATGAACCATAGCTTCAAAAATATTTCCCTGCAAATCTTCTTCCACCTGATGATATGCCTTTCTCAATTCGTTTATAGCATGCTCTGATTTTATATTCTCGATAATTGAGGCAGCAAAAATATTGGCTTCCTCGTCTTTTAAATACACTTTTACCGCATCAACAACTTCATCTGATTGAAAAGTAATAAACGCTTCGGCTATTTCCTCCAGCAGCAAATCATCATCCCTTGTTAATAAAGAAGCAAGCTGAGCGATGGACTCCTTCATCCCCATTAGCCCCATCATATACACGGCTAAATATCCGTCAAATTGAAACCACTCTTCCTTTCTATTTGCTTCAAACATCATCAACAGTTGATCCTTGGATATGTATTTCTTTTTTACTAATGTATATGCGATCTTCTTAGCTAAAAGATAAGCGTTCATATCAAAGCTGTCTTCGTTTTCAAGTCTGGTAAGGATATTCATATACTCCCTCCAAACCTCATCTTCGGAACCATCTCTTAACACTCGATAAATGTTCCAGTCTTGATCATTGATAAAACCGGCTAATACCTTTTGGTTTTTCAAGATGATTTCAGGGGTAAACTCCAGTAATAATTGGACAAATAGATGGTGAATACTATCATGGACCAGATCCAATCCATCTATTATCATTTGGGCTAATTCTTCATCTTCGGGATCTACTTTCAGATACATAAGTAAAGATGTTTTTTCAGGGTTTTGTATTGCTTCTTGAAATAGTACTCTTATCCATTCACGCTTTTTATTTGGATAGTCATGAAGAGTTTGAGCAATAAACTCTTGAAGAAAACAGTCATCTTTTAGTAAATATTGGTTAATTCTATTTTCATAATTCAGCATTTTTTTGTATTCCTTTCCTCAATCAAAGATCCTCTCTCAGTTTTATCATGTAATGAAGAGGTATTTCAATTTAACTGGTGGAAACGATTTATTTTTTATTGACAACATGTATATACAAGTTTATGATGTTAAGGTATTTGTATATACAGATTTTGAGGATTGGCTCCGAAATGAAAACGCTATTTCCGAGTCAAATGATTCTTATAGGAGGGAAAACAATGAGTGTCGATCAAAAACAAGTAAGTCAAATCATTGATGCCATTGGTGGAAAAGAAAATATTTCCGCAGCCACACACTGTGTAACTCGTTTACGCTTCGCGTTGGTTGATGAAGGAAAAGTAAATAAAGATGCACTAGAAGAAATTCCGCTAGTAAAAGGATCTTTTTCAACAAATGGTCAATATCAAGTTGTTATCGGTCAAGGAACCGTTGATAAAGTTTATAAAGAGCTCGTTCAACAAACTGGAGCAGGAGAGGCGTCGAAGGAAGATGTTAAGAAAGCTTCTGAGAAACATTTAAATCCAATACAGCGTGCGATCAAAACATTAGCTGACATCTTCATTCCAATCCTCCCGGCCATTGTAACTGCTGGTTTATTAATGGGAATTAACAACATCTTAACAGGACCAGGCATTTTCTATGATGAGCAATCCCTCATTGATGTTCATCCGCAGTGGGCAGATTTAGCCAGCATCATTAACTTGATTGCGAATACAGCCTTCGTCTTTTTACCTGGTCTCATCGGATGGTCAGCTGTTAATCGTTTTGGAGGAAGTCCGTTACTAGGGATTGTTCTTGGTTTAATGTTAGTTCATCCTGATTTGTTAAATGCTTGGGGATATGGTTCAGCTGAAGAAATTCCTACATGGAACTTATTCGGATTAGAAGTTGAAAAAATTGGCTATCAAGGTCAAGTTTTACCGATTTTAGTAGCATCATTCTTATTAGCCAAAGTAGAAATCTTTTTACGCAAACGTGTTCCAGATGGGCTTCAATTATTAATCGTTCCTCCATTAACACTTTTAATCACTGGCTTTGCTTCATTCATCGTGATTGGACCTGTGACATTTGCAGTGGGAAATGTGTTAACAAATGGAGTTATCGCGATTTTTGACAATTTTGCTGCACTTGGCGGTCTTATCTATGGTGGTTTATATGCCTTATTAGTTGTAACAGGTATGCATCATACGTTCCTGGCAGTTGATATTCAATTAGCAAATGCGGGAGGTACATTCCTCTGGCCAATGCTTGCTCTATCAAATATTGCACAAGGTTCAGCTGCTTTTGCGATGATGCTGATTTTAAAAGAAGAAAAACAAAAGGGCTTGGCGCTAACATCAGGTATTTCAGCATGGCTTGGTATTACAGAACCTGCGATGTTTGGTGTTAACCTTCGTTACCGTTACCCATTCATTGCAGCATTAATTGGCTCTGGTATCGCTGGATTATTTATCTCGATTAATGGTGTTAAGGCATTTTCTATTGGAGTTGGCGGAGTACCCGGATTCTTATCTATCGACTCACAATTCTGGGGTTCATTCTTTATCGGAATGGGAATTGTCCTCGTCGTACCATTTGTTTTGACATATATTCTTGCGAAGATGAAAAAAGATTAGGAAAAAGGGATGAGCAACTTTGTCCCTTTTCTTTCATGTCCATTTAAACAATTGAAAAAACTCAGAAAAAAATACATCGGTGGTGCTTATATTGAATAATCCTTGGTGGAAAAAGTCAGTTGTTTATCAAATTTACCCAAAAAGCTTTTGTGATACAACCGGAAATGGTGTAGGTGATCTGCAAGGAATTATTAGCAAGCTAACCTACTTAAAAAATCTTGGTGTTGATGTTATCTGGTTAACTCCTATCTATGCTTCACCTCAAAAAGATAATGGCTATGATATTAGTGATTATTACTCAATCCATGAGGAATACGGTACAATGAATGACTTTGATGAATTACTGGAAAAAGCTCATCAGCTTGGCATTAAGGTCATTATGGATATCGTCGTAAACCATACATCAACAGAACACAAGTGGTTTAAAGAAGCTAAAAAGTCCAAAACAAGTCCCTATCGTGATTATTATATTTGGAAGGATCCAAGAGAAGATGGATCTGAACCAACAAACTGGGTATCAAAATTCGGCGGTCCTGCATGGGAGTATGATGAAGAAACAGAACAGTACTACCTCCATCTCTTCGATGTGACACAGGCTGATCTTAATTGGGAAAATGAGGAGCTTCGAAAAGAAGTTTTCAACATGATGAGCTTCTGGTTTAAAAAAGGGGTCGATGGCTTCCGACTTGATGTTATTAACTTAATTTCAAAAGATCAAAGCTTCCCGGATGATGATGGTTCAATCCCTCCTGGTGACGGAAGAAGATTCTATACAGACGGTCCCCGCGTTCATGAATTTATTCACGAAATGAACAGTGAAGTCTTTTCAAAGCATGACAGCATGACTGTTGGTGAAATGTCGTCAACAACGATTGATCACTGTATCCAATACTCCAATCCTGAGCGTGAAGAATTAAGCATGACCTTTAATTTTCATCACTTAAAGGTTGATTACCCGAATGGCGAGAAATGGGCAATCGGGGATATGGATTTCCTTGCGTTGAAAAAAATTCTTTCAACCTGGCAAACAGAAATGCATGCTGGTGGAGGCTGGAACGCTTTATTCTGGTGCAACCATGACCAACCAAGAGTAGTGTCCCGCTATGGAAATGATGAAGAATTTCATAACGAATCAGCTAAGATGCTTGCTACAACCATTCATATGATGCAGGGGACTCCTTATATTTATCAAGGTGAGGAATTCGGGATGACTGATCCTAAGTTCACCTCTATAGACGAATATCGTGATGTTGAATCATTAAACATGTACAAGATTTTACAAGAAAAAGGCATGTCAGAGGAAGAAATTCTTGAAATTCTGAGACATAAATCACGTGATAATTCCAGAACACCTGTACAATGGAATGATTCAAAACACGCTGGCTTCACTATGGGCACTCCATGGATCGATGTAGCAAATAATTACCAACAAATTAATGCAGAAAAAGCAGTTGCTGAAGAAAATTCAATTTTTTATCATTACCAAAAGCTAATCTCTTTACGTAAAGAGTATGATATCATCACATCTGGTGATTATGAGCTGTTACTAGAAAATGATCCATCCATTTTTGCCTATTTACGAACTACGGAAACAGAGAAGCTTTTAGTGATAAATAATTTTTATGACAAGCCAGCAACGTTTGTCTTACCTCAACATGTAGACATAAGCGGGTATAAGAAAAACATTTTGCTATCAAATTACAAAGATACTGAATTGTCATTTGAAAACATGTCATTACGCCCTTATGAATCTGTTGTTTACCATTTAACGAAATAGAACTTCACAACCTGGGATCTCTTTTAACATGCACTGCATCCTTCAAGCGTTCATGGTAAGATAAGGATGGTGATGAATTTGAGACAAAATAAATACCTTACAATATATAAAGAATTAACAAAGCAGATCAAATCCGGAGAGGTAAAGCCCGGTGATGTTTTACCTTCCGAAAATGATCTGACCATTCAATATAATACAAGCAGGGAAACCATCCGGAAGGCTCTTAACCTTTTATCTCAAAATGGCTTTATCCAAAAAATTAAAGGTAAAGGATCTGTTGTGATTGATGTTCAAAAGTTGAACTTTCCAATCTCAGGGCTAGTGAGCTTTAAGGAAGTATCCCAAAACCTTCAAATGCAATCTGTCGTGACAACGGTTCATGATTTTGGACTTATTAAGCCTGATGATTTTTTGAAACAACAATTAGATGCTTCAAGTAAGGACGAGGTATGGAAGGTTACTCGTTCACGTGAAATAAATGGAGAAAAAATCATTTTGGACAAGGATTATTTTTTGAAAAAATATGTCCCTACTCTTACAAAGGAAATTTGTGAAGGTTCTATTTATGAGTACCTTGAAAAGCAGCTGCATTTAAATATCAGCTTTGCCAAAAAGGAAATTGTTGTAGAGAATTGTACAGATGAAGATAGAAAGCATCTTGATTTAGAAGGCTTCTCTCATATTGTTGTTGTTAAAAACTATGTGTACTTAGAAAACACCAGTTTGTTTCAATATACTGAATCACGACATCGCCTTGATAAATTTCAATTTATCGACTTTGCAAGACGCGGTGTTTAACAAGCATTGGGCATTTTTTGCTCGATGCTTATTTTTATTTTACTCTTACTCCAAGTTGGCAAGAATACTTTCTAGCATGATAGTATAAAAGTAACTCTGAAATAAGGAAGGAATTGTATATGAAAAAAGAAATCATAGAGCGATTTACAAGCTATGCTGTCATCGATACCCAATCAAATGAAAACAATGACACTTGTCCATCAACACCTGGTCAACTCACATTAGGAGAGCTTTTAGTTGACGAACTCAAGAGCATTGGTATGGAAGATGTGACAATGGATGAGAACGGCTATGTGATGGCCACTTTACCTGCTAATACAGACAAAAAAATCCCTACCGTCGGTTTTTTAGCTCATCTTGACACAGCAACTGATTTTACAGGTAAAAATGTAAACCCTCAAATTATTGATTCCTATGCCGGCGGGGACATTACACTTAATAAAGAGCTTGGCGTCACCCTTTCTCCGAACCAATTTCCTAACCTAGAAAATTATCACGGCCATACTCTCATTACAACAGATGGTAAAACTCTGTTAGGGGCTGATAATAAAGCAGGGATTGCAGAAATCATGACAGCTATGCACTATCTTATTGCCAATCCCGACATTAAACATGGAAAAATCAGAGTAGCCTTCACTCCTGACGAAGAAATTGGAAGAGGTCCTCATAAGTTTGATGTTGAAACATTTGGAGCAGACTTTGCCTACACGATTGATGGCGGTCCACTTGGAGAGCTTCAATATGAAAGCTTTAATGCCGCTGCTGCAAAAATTACATTTAAAGGAAATAATGTTCATCCTGGGACAGCAAAAGGTAAAATGGTGAATTCAGCAAAAATGGCCATGGCTTTCCAATCAAAGCTACCAGCGATGGAATCACCTGAATTTACAGAAGGCTATGAGGGATTTTATCATCTTATCTCCTTCACTGGGGATGTAGAACAAACCAATGTCCATTACATCATCCGTGACCATGATAAGGAAATTTTTGAATCCAGAAAACAAACAATAACCAACCTTGTTAATGAATTCAAGCAGGTCTATGGAGAAGAAGCGATTGTGTTTGAAATGAAAGACCAATATTATAATATGAAAGACAAAATTGAACCTGTTAAATACATAGTAGACATCGCTTATCAAGCAATGGAGAGCTTAGGTATAACACCTATTGTGGAACCAATTCGAGGTGGAACTGATGGCTCACAGCTTTCTTATATGGGCTTACCAACTCCAAATGTTTTCACAGGCGGTGAAAACTTCCATGGAAAATTTGAATTTATTTCCGTGGATAATATGGTAAAAGCAACAAATACCATTGTGGAAATTTGTAAGCTATTAGAAAAAAGGTCCTAGTAGAAAGGAGCATGTCATATATTAACACTTATACAAAATGGAGACGTATATGCTCCTGATTATGTAGGAAAAAAGGACATTCTTCTTGTTCACGATAAAATCGGCTTTATAAAAGATAAAATTGACGTACCAACAAATTTTGTTGATATCACTGTTTTTGATGCATCGGAAATGAAGGTTGTTCCCGGATTTATCGATTCTCATGTTCACATTACAGGCGGAGGCGGAGAAGGAAGCTACAAAACAAGAACACCTGAGCTTCAATTAACAGATGCAACCTTATCAGGTATTACGACATTAGTAGGGGTCATTGGGACAGACGGAACAACTCGTACAATGACAAATTTAATCGCTAAATCACGTGCACTTGAGGAAGAAGGCATTACTTGTTATGTACATACGGGCTCTTATCAAGTTCCTGTTAAAACACTAACAGGCAAAATAGAAGATGATCTTATCTTAATTGATAAGATCATTGGCGTTGGAGAAATCGCGATAAGTGATCACAGATCCTCACAACCTACCGTTGAAGAATTGGCGAAGCTTGCATCTGCTGCAAGAATTGGCGGGATGCTGTCTGGTAAAGCCGGAATCGTCAATGTCCACGTTGGGGACAGCCGTCAGCATCTGAACCTTATTTTAGACGTGGTCTCTTCTACTGATTTGCCCATTAAGCAGTTTTATCCAACCCATATCAACCGGAATCCACATCTTTTCGAGGCAGGCATTGACTATGCTAAAAAAGGAGGATGGGTTGATTTTACGACTAGTACCATCCCTAAATTTCTTGCTGAAGGAGAAGTGGCCAGCAGCCGCGGATTGAAAAGAATGCTAGAGGCTGGTGTCCCAATTAATCAAATTACCTTCACATCTGATGGACAAGCAAGGCTTCCTGATTTTAATGCTGAGGGTGAAATGGTCGGCTTAAAGCTCGGCAAAGTAGATACGCTTTTTAAAGCGGTTAAGGAAGCCGTTCAAAAAGAACATATTCCTTTAGAAATGGCACTAAACGTCATAACAAGCAATCCCGCGAAAATCTTAAAGCTTCATCAAAAAGGAGAACTAAAGCCTGGTAAGGATGCTGATGTCGTGTTACTAGATTCTGATCTCAACATCCAATCAGTATGGGCAAAGGGCAGGCACATGGTGAAAGACGGTGTAGCGCTGGTCAAAGGCACGTTTGAATAGCTTATTGTTCTCAATAAGTCTAAAAAAACTTACCAAAGAGGCAAAAAAATTGCCTCTTTTATCCTTTTATCGACCCAATCATGGCCCCTTTAGCAAAGTGTTTTTGAAGGAAAGGGTATACAATAAGAATTGGTATTGTCGAAACAATAATCGCTGCCATACGTACCGTCGATTCAGAGATGTTTTTCTGGAATCCTATTGTAGTTCCTGAGCTTTGAAGTACTTGAGATGTATTGCTAATTAAATCCCTTAGAACAGCCTGCAATTGCCAATTTTCCTTGTCGGTAATATAAAGGACGGTTGAGAAAAAATCATTCCAGTAGAACACAGCAATAAACAAACCAATTGTTGCTAACACAGGTTTTGATAACGGCAGTACAATACGAAAGAAAATCGTTAAATCATTGGCACCATCAATTTTCGCCACTTCCTCTAACGTATCTGGAATCCCTCTAAAAAAGCTTGTCATCACAAAGATATTAAAGGCACTAATCGCATTTGGCAAAATTAACGCCCACAATGTGTTCATCATCCCCAGCTCTTTTACTAGTAAATAATTCGGGATAAGCCCTCCATTAAATAACATCGTAAAAAGAATAAGAAATGAAAATAACTTTGCTCCTCGCAGCCTCTTTTTAGATATAGCATAAGCAGTTGTGGCTGTGAAAAAAGTTCCAAAAAACGTTCCAGCCACTGTTGTAATTACAGTCGTTTTGAATCCACTTAAAAAAGAGTTATTTTGCAAAATGGCTGTATAAGAATCTAGTGAAAACCCTGCCGGTAATAGAAACAATCCCCCTCCAGCAGCCAGCTTTGCATCACTTAACGACCCCATAATAAGATACCAAAATGGAAAGACCATAATCACTATTAGCAATGACATAAAAATATAGTTACATATAAGAAAAATCCGTTCTCCCCTTGTCATTCCAACCATTGTTTTTACCTCCTACCAGAGTCCTTCTTGCCCAGATTTCTTCACAATTTTATTTGCGGTAACAATGAGCACTAAAGCAATAAGTGATTTAAATAAACCAGCAGCTGTAGCTAAACTGTAATTTGCTTCTTGTATCCCTCTTCTATAAACATATGTATCAATAACATCTGCCACATCATAAACAAGAGGGCTATACAATAAATAGATTTGCAGGAAGCCTGCTTCAAGGATATTGCCGAGACTCAATATAAGCATGATCAATATAACAGGTCGTATAGACGGAAGTGTGACATGCCACATTTGCTTAAACTTATTGGCCCCATCCATACGTGATGCCTCATAGAGGTCAGGATTCACCCCCGTCATTGCCGCTAAATAAATAATCGTTCCCCAACCCATTTCCTTATACACATCCGATATGACTAAGATCGAGCGAAAATGTTCTTTGCTTGTTAAGAAGCTAACAGGATCTCCACCAAATGCTTTGATGATATGATTGACAAATCCATCTACTGGATTTAAAAAAGTCATTATGATTCCAGCGAAGATAACCCAAGAAACAAAATGAGGTAAATAAATGATCGATTGAGTAAATCGCTTAAATACCATATGGCGCATTTCATTTAATAATAGGGCTAAAATGATTGGTGCCGGAAAGCCTATCAATAGTTTTAATCCACTGATGATGAGTGTATTAAAAAAGATCTGGGAAAAATCCGGCGTTCGAAATAATCTTTCAAATTGTTCAAATCCTACCCAAGGGCTATTCATGATCCCTGTAATAATGTTATAGTCTTTAAAGGCAATGACAATCCCGTACATCGGCAAGTATTTGAACACTAATAAGTAGATAAGACCTGGAAGTAGTAAAAGATACAAATACTTATCACGACTTAAGTCCTTCCATAAACCCCTTTTTGTTTTCATTACAACTTTAGTGCTGACATTTCGTTCTTTTTGAAGTTCCACGTATTTCACTCCGATCTGTTCATCATCCTGACTATTTACTTGCAGACGATAACAGCTGACTCAAATGATGGATACCTGAGCCAGCCGTTAGACCTTTCATCGATACGTTGTATTTAACTCTCGGAATCTCTTATTTATAAGTCTCAATGTTTTCGTCATACCATTTGCTGAACTCTTCAAATTCCTTCTCTTGGTCTTTATAAAGCTTATTTGCTTCTTTATCTACTTCAGTTCCACCAAGCTCAGGATACTTCGCTACAAACTCATCAAATGCACTAATATCTAAGTTTCCGGAAATAATTCCCCAGAACGTTTCATCCCTTAATGTATTAATATCTGTTCCATATTCAGTCCAAGCAGGTCGAGAGATGGCTTTAAAGAATACTGTTTTCTCTCTAATCGGCATTGAAGTTTCTGCTCGTTTATTAAACAATTCAATAACTTCCGGTGTATTTTGGATATTTGCTTCATCTTTTCTTTGAACATACCAGTTATAGTTACCTAATCCTAGTTTGTTCATTTCATCTGGATTAACTAAGCTTTTATATTGACCATCCTTGATTTCATAGTGTTCTCCTTCTTTACCATACGTCACAAGTTTATACGTTTCAGGTGATGCGATACGATCAATAACTTTCACCACTTCTCCTGGTTCCTTCGCTGCAGCTGTCACAGATAAGTATGACCAGCCAATTTCATCTGCCGGCAGGTCAGAAGCGAATCCATCCGGCCCTTTAATTGGCTCAATCGGCATATACTCTCCGTCTGGATTGATAGCCTTAAATGACATATGGTGATTGAAATCAGGATTAAAGAATGCTACCCAACGATATATCGAGCCGATTTTACCATTAGCCATAATTTCATCTACTTTTGCCTGTTCAATTGGTGATAGCATACGAGGATCTATCACACCATCTTTATATAAATTTTGTAAAATCTTCAATACTTCTTTTACCTGTGGAAGTGTAGAACCATATTTTACGGTACCGTCTTCTGTAATCATAAATTGATCTGGGTCAACTCCGTATGCTAAAAAGAAAGGAGCAAATGCTCGGTATAGATTTTCCCCGGAAAGTCCGTACGTATCATCTTTTCCATTTCCATCAGGGTCATCATGTGTAAATGCTTTTAAAACATCGATATACTCTTCTACAGTTGTTGGAACTTCCAACCCTAAATTCTCCAACCAGTCTTTACGAATAATAGTAGTCATCGTACCCGGTTCGGAAACATCTCCAGGTATTCTAAAGATTTTGCCGCTTGGATCCCAATGATAAAACATTGTTTCTTTTGAGTAATAATTAATAATATTTTTCCCGTTTTCCTGTAAATAAGGGGTCATGTCCTGAACCGCACCTGCTTTTACCCAACTTTGAAACTCCTTATTCATATCCCAGTGCCACATGACATCAGGCATCTGACTAGTGTCGCTCATTAATAAATTAATCTTTGTTTTTGCTTCTTCCCATCCAGGTAAAAAAACGTTTTCAATATTCACATCTCTACCAATATGACTCGTCAAATCTTCTTCTAATGCTGTTTCAACCCATGCATTCGGAGTCTTTGGCCCTCCCATTAGGGCTAGACTAACCTCTAAAGGTCCTGTACCGTCGCTTTTCTGAGCTTCTTTACTCGCTTCTTCATTTGAACAAGCCATTAAAAATGATGATAAAGTTAATGAAATCGCCAAACTAGCTAATAAACCCTTTTTCATACGTTTTCCCCCTATTGTTTGAATTCATCTCACCAATCCCCTAAGTGCAGCAGCTTATCCCCTTTACCACTAATAAGCAATCGATTAGTTATGTATACGCTTACAAAAGGTAATTTATTAAACTTGTATTTTGGGTAAACTTAGTTATAAAGCTATGAATTGCTATTTTCATTTATCCTTTTTGCAGCGAAAATACATCACTTTTCCCCTCTTCAAAAGCATGTTCATGTACTATACACAACATATACACTATTCAAAAATAATTGGTATTCCCCCTTTAACAATGATCCAAGCTCAATCTATGATGGGTTAATCACTCCTTCATTTTATATTCATCAATAAATAAACGCAATATTATTTTTGCAATTTTTTTAATATTCAAAATTTAAATTAAGATTTTAGTATACTGTTATAACAACACAGCTATAATTTCCCTTTAGCAGCCTATAACTTTATAAACTAAGTTTATAAAATAATCGATAACCTTAATATGTTAACAAAATAAAAACTCTTAAAATTTTTTAGCACCTCAAAAAGACTATGTCATTCTTAAGGTACCTAAAGCGGTTTCTTTTCATATACTAAATTATTAAAAATTCTTGTGAGGTACTTCTGATGATTATTAGGAAAGCAAATCAAAGTGAAACAAACACTCTCCTCTATATGACGATCAATGCGATGTCTGAAAGCACCATGGGCCTGGTTCATAATGATATTCAAGTTGGAATGAATATGTTTGTTCCATTATTGAATAGCGGATCCTATTATCTTATAGCTGTAGACCAGCAAAACCAAATCGCAGGGTGGATCTTAATTGGCCCTGATTATAATCCTATTAATGTACAAAAAACAGGGACAATTACCTCGCTCTATGTCTTCCCTATATACAGAAAGACTGGACTTGGAGAACAGCTAATGAAAACCGCTATTCAACAATTAAGAAATGAAGGATTTCAAAAGGTTCAGCTCAATGTTTATTCTGGTAATCCAGCAAAGCGGTTATATGAGAAACTAGGGTTTACTGATATTTCTTCCGTAATGGAGCTCAAAATCTAACTCTTATAGGGTTGGATTATTTTGTTCTGCTTTGGAATATACATATTTGTAAGCGTTTACCAGTAAAGTGTTAATCCTTTATTAACTCAATATTAAATTTTGGTAATTTCCTATTTCCGCCTTGAAAATCTTGTAAAATATGAATGTACATCTACTAGGGAGGCCATGCTTATGAGGCGTTTTTCAAAGGAAGAAAATAGTTGGATTTTCTATGATTGGGGCAGCTCGGCCTATTCCATTATCATTTCAACTGCTGTGTTTCCCATTTTTTATAAAAGCGCAGCAACAAATGCGGGGGTAAGCTCAGCTGATTCGACAGCGTATTTAGGATACACTATTGCGATCGCAACCTTTATTTTGGCTATGTTAGGTCCCATTTTAGGTACAATTGCTGATTATCAAGGGTACAAAAAACGTTTCTTTTCCTTTTTTTTCGTATTAGGAATTGGGTTTACCGGGCTTCTTGCATTTATTCCGGCAGAGCAATGGGTACTTTTACTAGTTTGCTATACTCTTGCAACCATCGGATTTTCTGGAGCCAATATTTTTTATGATGCATTTTTAGTGGATGTTACATCTGAAAGCAGAATGAATCGCGTGTCTACCCGCGGGTATGGCTTAGGATATATTGGAAGTACAATTCCTTTTATCATAAGCATTATGATTATCGTTTTATCGCAAAATGGAATTCTGCCTATTTCAACTGTTGCAGCAAGTAAAATTGCCTTTATCATCACAGCTGTGTGGTGGGGGATCTTTACGATTCCATTGTTTAAACATGTTCAACAACGTTATTTTATTCAACGTGAGCCAAATCCTGTCATGAATAGCTTCAAAAGACTTTGGCATACCTTAACTGAAATTCGAAAGCATCGTGCCTTGTTTTTATTTCTTTTAGCTTATTTTTTCTATATTGATGGAGTCGGGACCATTATCACCATGTCCACTGCATATGGAACGGATTTAGGAATTAGCTCAACTAGCCTTCTCATTGTTCTATTTGTCACACAGGTAGTAGCAGCTCCTTTTTCCATTCTTTACGGAAAACTCTCAGAAAAATTTACAGGTAAAAGGATGCTATATGTTGGCATTATCATCTATATGATTGTATGTATTTACGCATATTTCCTTAAAACCACCCTGGATTTTTGGATATTGGCCATGCTTGTTGCGACATCACAAGGAGGCATTCAAGCCCTTAGCAGATCATATTACGCCAAGCTTATTCCAAAAGAAAAAGCAAATGAGTTTTTCGGCTTTTATAATATCTTCGGGAAATTCGCGTCCATTATGGGTCCTTTACTTGTAGGCATGACCGCACAGCTAACTGGTAACTCTAGCAGCGGTGTTTTCAGCCTGGTTATTCTCTTTATTATTGGTTTTATCATTCTTATGAAGGTTCCTGAACCTAAAGCATAATAAGTTGCCATATAGAAGGGCTGACCATTATTTTAGTCAGCCCTCTCTTTTCTTATATTCTCGATTTCATATGATTTGTCTTGCGTTTGTGAAGGATTTTCTTAACGATTGGGTAGATAATTGGCGCCCATTTTAGTAGTTTTTTTACCATTTTCATGAACAATTACCTCCTACTACTAGTACCCTTCCCTTGTATGAGATAAATGAAACCTATCTTTTTTATTCCACTTTTAACGGGCTATTATCCTGCATTAACCATTTCTTTTCCTAGTTGCAATTGATGCATTTTATAATATTTCCCTTTTTTTTCAAGCAAATCTTCATGGTTTCCTCTTTCAACGATTTCTCCGTGGTCTAATACGAGAATTTGATCTGCATTTCGAATCGTAGAAAGCCGGTGGGCAATGACAAATGTTGTTCTCCCTTCTTTCACAACATTTAATGCTTGCTGAATAATTGCTTCTGTTTCTGTATCAATATTCGCGGTTGCCTCATCTAAAATCAAAATCGCCGGGTCATAGGCGAGTGCTCGCGCGAATGATATTAGTTGTCTTTCACCTGCTGATAAAGTGCTTCCCTTCTCAAGCACAGGTTCTTCAAATTGCTTAGGAAGCTGCTTAATAAACCTTTCCGCCCCTACATTTCTCAATGCTTTTCTAATCGTTTCCTTGGAAATATCACTATTGTCCAAGCTAACATTCGTTTCAATGGTACCGGTAAAAAGAAACGGATCCTGTAAAACAATCCCCATATGTTTTCGGAGCTGCTGACGAGGAATTTGACTTGTATCCATGCCGTCAATCGTGATCATCCCTCTATTAATATCATAGTACCGAAATAGAAGATTGATAATGGAGCTCTTTCCTGAACCTGTATGCCCGACCAATGCCACTGTTTCGCCTTTTTTCGCAGTAAAGGAGATATTTTTTAACACATCATTTTCTCCATCGTAAGAAAACGAAACATCTTTAAACTCTACATTTCCTTCAAATCGAGGAAGTTGCTCTTCGTTGACCTCTTCCCCTTTTTCATCTAATAATTCAAATACCCGCTCAGAAGCAACTCGCGCCTGTTCTAGTTGTGCAAGCTGATTGACGATATCTGTTACCGGCTGGAACAATCGGTTTAAATAGTCAACAAAGGCATAGAGAACACCGATTGAGATCATACCAGCTGCTGTGAGTGATTGCCCCCCAAAATACCAAATCAGTACAACAAAGGCAACGTTTCGTAGAACATTGACAAGGTTATGTGAAGTCATCGCATTTAGACTGAGAAGTTTATTTTGATAGGTAAAATGCTCTTTATTTAATACTTCAAACTCCTTGATCGTTTGTTTTTTTCTACGGAATGCTCGAATGATCGTCATTCCTTGAATGGATTCATTTACCATCCCATTAATATCACTGACTCTAGTCCGGATTAAATGATTATATTTGGAAGCAATTTTTCGATAAAGAACCGTCCAAATAAAAAGGACTGGTACTAACAGCAAGGTAATGAGTGCAAGCCTTACATCTAAGAAAAACAAGGCTACAAAGATGCCTGTCATATAAATTCCACTTGTAAAGAAGCTAGCGAGTACTTTTACATATAGCTCCCGGATCGCCTCTGTATCGTTCGTTACACGTGATACAATCTTACCTGCTGGACGATTATCAAAATATTGAATCGGCACTCTCTGAATATGCTCAAAGACGTCCGTCCTCATTTTTTGTATAATGCGATTTGCCGCTTTTTGCAGCAATAGTGATTTCCCATACTGAAAAATAGCTGCAATGAACAACAACCCTACATAAAAGCTAAGGAGAATAACAATCGGTCTAATCTCTGGCTGATAAAAGGTTAATAGCTCTTGATTCGTTAGCTTCTCTACTTCATAACTCGCTTCCTGTGATCCATTATGAATGACTAATGTATTATCCGTTATCGAACGTTCTCCATCAAACGGCAGATGCTCATCAACTGCATAAAATGAACGGCCAACCTGCACAATTTGAAGTTCATTATTTCCTACAGAATCAACTTCTGTGACATTGACATTCTTTTTGAAAAGCCGATCATGATAAACAACGGTTTGATCATCTTTTTCCTGCACTTCTACCCAAGGTTTTTCAATCCCCATCATATGATGATCAATCACTCTCTTTGCGATAAACGGTCCTGTTAGCTCTGCACCGACAGCAAAGGTTAACATAGCTAAAGCAATCAAAATCGTACGCTTATAGAGAAGTGCATAGTGAAAGAGTCGTTTTCCTGTTGAGCGTTTCTCCATTTAACTCACCTCTCCATACGAATCAGCCTGTTGACGATCATATTGTGTTTTATACCATTTCCCTAACTTGATAAGCTCTTCATGTGTCCCTTCTTCAACGATCTTTCCGTCATCCATCACAATAATCCAATCTGCATGCTGAACAGCCGATAAACGATGGGCAGAAATAAACGTTGTTTTGCCTGTGCGCTCCTTGCGGATATTTTCGATAATTTTGGCTTCTGTTTTTCCATCAACCGCTGACATGGCATCATCTAGCAAGAGAATTTCAGGATCCTTTATAAGAGCGCGGGCAATTGAAATCCTTTGCTTTTGCCCGCCTGAAAGAGCAACTCCCTTTTCACCAACTAATGTTTCTAACCCTTTAGGAAGAACAGAAAGATCATTTTCAAAAGCCGCTAATCTTAGTGCTTCCTCAATCTCTTCCTCTGTCACCTGGTCTTTTCCAAACTGTAAATTTTCACGAATTGTTCTGGAAAATAAGATTTGTTCTTGTGGAACATACCCCATCCAGGAATGCAATGTATCAATCAAAATTGATTCAATCGGCTGTCCTGAAATGAGAATGCCACCAGTACCTACTGGATATTCTCGTAAAAGCTGCTTGAGCAATGTTGTTTTCCCCGAGCCAGTTTTTCCAACAATACCGATTGTTTGCCCTCTTTTCACCTTCAAATTTATGTTTTGAAGATTATCAATGGTTGACGTTGGATATCGAAATGTCACATTTGAAAACACAATTTCCTCGGGAATATCCAATTGAACAGGCTCTTTTACATCCTTCACATCCTCTTCATAAGCAAGGATATCATTGACACGGTCTAATGAAGCGTTTCCACGCTGGAGGATGTTAATCAGCTCTCCAACCGCGAACATTGGCCATATGAGCATTCCCAGGTAAATATTGAAGCTTACAAGCTCACCTAACGTAATAATTTGGTGAAAAACAAGATAGGCGCCATACCCTAAACCAATAACATAACTTAACCCTACTAATATCTTAATCGTTGGTTCAAAAAGAGCATCAACTTTTGCAACAGCAATATTTTTCTCATAAACATCCTCTGTCATATCCTGAAACCGTTGTTCATCTGCCTTTTCCTGAACATATGCCCTGATTACCCGAACCCCTGCTATAGATTCAAGCACATTGTCATTCAAATCACCAAAGGCATTTTGTGCAACGGTAAAACGTTTATGAATAAGCTTACCAAAATAATTAATCGCTACTGCCATGAGGGGTAACGGAATCAGCGCCGCCAATGTGAGCTGCCAGCTAATAGTGAATCCCATGACAAAAATGATAATGATCATAAAAATCGTTGAATCAACTAAAGTAAGAATACCAAACCCGGCTGTTAGCGAAATGGCCTTTAAATCATTTGTCGCTCTGGCCATTAAATCTCCTGTCCGGTTTTTCTCATAAAAACTCGGTGTCATTGTTAGCAAATGCCTCATAAATCGATATCTTAGGATACGTTCGATTAAATGGGCTCCACCAAATAATTGGTACATCCAAATATAGGTAATACCGTAACTGACAACAATAAGAGCAATGAAGAAAAATAACAGCTCCCGCAGTCGCTCCCCTGTCATTTGTCCGAACTGGATATCATCGATTGCAACCCCAATAATTTTTGGCGGAATAACATCTAGGATACTAACGATAATTAACAATGTAACGGCAACCGTATACCGCTTCCAATGCTGTTTAAAGAACCAACTTAATTTTCCAAGTACTGAAAACATTCGTGTCCCTCCCCTTTGTTATGAATAAATATCAAACCAAATTAGCCACCTTTCATCCAATCTAAATCAATACGAACAATCAAATGCTTCACCATCGGTAAAACTCCCTTCTTAATATAAGATGAATCTATATAAACGAGCTAAACATGCTCGGAATTTGAAAACAAAAGCGTAGGCGCCTTGAGCTGCCTTGGGCAAATAAGACGCAAATGAATAGAAGACGTTCTTTGTCTTCAATTCATTTGTGGCTAGACCCTAGAGGGGCTAGGTGCTGGAGCTGGATGTCGTGCGCTTACCCGCAGTTCTTACGAATTTACAATTTTCTTCAAGACAAAAAGGCATTATGCGAACGTGCATAATGCCTAAACAGATAGCATAAAAAAGCGCACATCACAATAGTCGTGACCTGCGCTTGAGATATGCTGTAATAGATAAAAAATTAAAAGAATTTAAGATTGATTTTGGCGGGTCACTTTATCATATGAAATTTTTAAATGGTTATTAAACATTACATTTTTCATTTTGTAACCCTCCAATTCACTTTAAGTTTGATTCTGATTTATTGTATTATTTTCCCAATCCCTCTGTCAATGGATTTTCCAAAAATTATTTTCAGTTAGGATTTATTTATTCATTTTCGCTAAGAAGTCGCCCAACAGATCCTCCATGTCTTCCGCTTCCTCATGGACTTCCTCTTTAGCAGACGCCAGTTCTTTCTCTGTTCTGTCAAATTCAAAATCCAGTATATCTTCATCCTCATCATGATCAGGAATCCAATCACCTTCATCTGTTGTGGTATCGACTGTTTCTATATGCTCAAGTTCTTCTTTTCCATCTAAATTCATTTCCTGTAAATACAATGCCTCATCAATATCTAACGCATTACTTGTTAACGATGCTAAAATCGAAGTTGCTCTAACAGGGTCTGATAATAGCTGATAGACGATACTTCCCAATAAAGCTTCTGAGTGTGAGTGTTTCAGCCAATTGCGCTGATCTTTCGATAAGTGCTTGGGCATTGGAAGACTTACCATTTCTCTATCCTTTGCTAATGAGCTCCCTACACCTTCTAAAACAAATTCAGCGATTTTACTTGAAAAGTTCCGTTTTTCAGTTTGCTTAAGCTTTTCCAACTGTTTGATAAGATGATCAGGTGTATCAGATGGAAGGCGGAATGTAATAGCTTGTCCCCTTTTTATAGTTGGTGCACCCTTTTTAGTCATGTAACCACCTTATTTTGTTTTAGACTGTTTGCTTTTCATTCTTCTTTTGAGGCTGAGGCTCACTATTTTTTCTAGCAAAATCAGAGATTAATTTATAGTAAGCGTTCGCCATCATCCAAATGCTTTCTTTTTCATCCTCAAAGAACTCGATATTATAGCCATCTAAGCTATTATTTAACATCTTAATATACTCTTTTAGAACGATAGCTCCTCCACCAACAAAATAGCAGATCTCAGTCTGAGAATTTTTTTGCCAAACATTGCGGAGATGACGATATTGTTTCTTTGCTAGTTCAAGAAGAATACGATCAGTGATGTCGTGGACGTTTGTCCGGCTTCCTTTTACCATAATATGGTGACGATCATTTTTTCTTGTAATAATGTCAACAACATCCCGGCGGCTATCAAGCTCTACTCCATGTTTTGTTCGAATCTCTTCTCTTATTGCTTCTAATGATTCAGAAACACCTAAATTAAAGCCCTGTGCCTTATCATCATCAACATTTCGGTTCTTAATTACAGCGATATCTGTTGATAAGCCGCCAATATCTTGAATCAAAATCTGTTTATCGATTAAATCACGATTGATGATTTTTAAATCCTTGTCCATTACTAGATTAATATAAGCAGCAAAACCTTCAGGATATACCTTTACTTCATCAAACTTGATGTTAACCTTCAAGCCCTGATATTTAGGAGTCACTAGGAACTCAACCTGATGAACAGATCCTAATAATTGTGAACGGTAGCCTACATCTTTTCCTTCCTTGACTTCGCGAAGTGGCAAGCCTGTCCCAAGGGTATAATTTGCATCAATGACATTATTAGTCTTTTTGAAAAGATTAGCGTTTTCCTCACGCACAGCATCCAATGCTAATGAAGTAAAAAGCATAACAAGAGTTTGGTCTTCCTCAGATTTACTGCTACCTGGATCTAACTCACTTGGATTATCACTTTTTGTTGCTAAGTTTCCTACACGATAAATGACATTGTTTTCTTTAAGAGCAGGGGAGTGTACTCTTACATGAATTCCATCTAATGGATTTTTATTATTTAACTCTTCTATACCTATAACAGGGCGATCTTCTGTGTCTCTCGCAATAACATTAGGAATATATAAATTAAAATCTCCTTTTCCAAAAAGAGCCTTCACACAATCATTACCAACATCAACTGCTGTTATTCTCGTTTTACTCATAAAACCATCCCTCTCCAAAATGAATTTAATTCTATTACTTCTAGGGTAAGGGGAGGGAGAAATAGCGTCAATCATACTTTCGTTGTGTTCAATGTGAATACAAGCACACGAATTTGTCTACATTTGCAACAAACTTGTACACATCCTATCAAACCGCTATGCAATCAAGTTTGTTTACAAGCACACATCATTGTATACATAGCGAATACATTTTGTACACATGCAAACAACCTTGTTTACTTACAAAATTCGTTACTATTCGACCTAAAAAACCCCTTCTTTTGACTTAGTTCTTTCCCCTGCTAGTTGTCTTTTCATAGAAGAAAATGATAGATTTTGGTGAAAAAAATTTCTGAAAAAATCGTTCAACGTCAAATATTTGGTGAAGCAAATCTCCCTTCGCTCTTATCCAAGAAAAACATCCACTTTTCTGACCTATGTGTTAATCATATCTTTGCTCTAAAACGCTTGAAGTTTTGTAGCCAAAGGTGTTTCTATTTATTACCTTCGTTAAGTTATTAATTCCCCTCTTAAACTGTTAAAAAGTTATAGGTAAAAACTATTTCTATTTGCCAATTTGGAGGGTTGTTTTTTAAACTCTGGAATATGCTACTCTTACAGTAAAAATCATATAATAATTCTTTTGCTTGAGGATATTCACTACCCATTTCCTTTTGCTTAAATAAACCAGGTACAAAAGTGCAAGCACCTTGATCAGTCACAGCAAATATGCCTTCAATTCATTTGTGGCTAGACCCTAGAGTCAGTTACCAACGCGATGTCCTGCGTGACCTGAGAGCAGGAGTTGGGGCTGGATGTCACGAGCTTATCCCCAGTACAAGGAATTTCACAAATTCCTTAGCAGAAAGAAAAAGCTTCTTTAGGTTCATAAGCTAACTTTGATTCCTCTGTAAAGCTATCATATTAACTACCACTGATTTTCTGATAATTTTTCCGAGCGTATATAGAATACATAACTCATTTTCTTATACTTTTTACAATTTTAATCATGCCAGCAAAGATTGTATTCTTTGTTTAACACTATCTAGCACCAACTAAATATATCGAACCAAATGAAATCGACCTGTGATAATTGCAGGTTTTCCTAACGCTTGTTAAACAGCAGCCTTAAAGGATGAACTCATATCCATTACTACAAATGCTACAATGGCACCATATTTGTTTCATTAGTGCTTAATCGTCTTTTTATATCGATTTGATAATATGTCAATAGGTTTTCTTGTAATCGCATCTGCAATCATAAACTGGAGATACACTCTGTAACGCTTCTGTTTTTGGAAAAGGGGGGTTGCAGAAAATAACTCTATCATTGCTTTATCAACGTTTATCTATTGAATATCATCAAGCAATCAAGATTTGTAGTATTAAGGGGAAAACATGTAGAGAAACAGCTGCGATTTATAGAACCTCTGCTTCTACGGTTGTACGTCGTTTTGATGAGTTAACTGAAAGTACCACCAAAAAAGGAATTGAAATATTTACCAAAGACTATCGCGCTCGATGAGTACTAAGGAAGATTCAAAAGAGGGAAAGTACTACTTGTTTCTCGGCAACTCAAGTATAAAAGAATGGATGATATCGTGCTCTTTTTCTTCAATTGCGATAAAATCCAACATTTATTATAGAACCGTTATTGCCCTTCTCAAAATGAACTTAATTCTATTACTTCTAAGGGAAGGGGAGGGAGAAATAGAGTCAATCACACCTTCATTGTGTTCAATATGAATACAAGCGTTCAAAATTGTATACATTTGCAACAGATTTGTACACATCCTATCAACCCGTCATGTATTCATGTTTGTATACATGTACACGTAATTGTATACACCAAGAATACATTTTGTATACACGCAAACATCTTTGTATACATTGAAAATTCGTTGCTATTCAACCTAAAAAAAACCTTCTTTTAACTTCGTTCATTTCCCTACTACCTATTTTTTATAGAAAAAAAAAACAATAGATATGAGTGAAAATGTTTCTAATTAATAGGGACTTGCTCAGGAGCAGTCCCCTATTTCATTAACTTTTTCAAAAGATATTTCTCCAAAAACGACCACGGTAAAATGGTTTTTAATAGAATGGAAGATTTTACTCCCTTCCCTATCGGGTATCGCAATGAAGCTCCCTCTTTCGTTGCAATTGACGCAGTAAGTTTGGCTACATCTGCAGGATCACCAAAAGAATCTGCTCCTTTTTCTATATATCGCTCTATCTTTGCCATTACTTCATAGTATGGTGACTCTCTCTTTAAGGATTTTTCTGTCACTTGCTTTCCACTGCTCCAAATATTTGTTTGATAGGAGCCCGGTTCAATTAAGATCACATCTACCCCAAAAGGCTTGAGCTCTAATCTTAACGACTCACTCCATCCTTCCAAGGCATATTTAGAAGACACATATGGTGATAATCCCGGAAACCCAACTCGACCACTAATACTGCTCATATTTATGATCTTCCCCCTCCCCTGCTGTCTCATTAGCGGCAAAATTGCCTGGGTAACTCCAATGACACCAAAAAAATTCGTCTCAAACTGTTGCCGATACTCCTCAACTGAAACCTCCTCAGCAAATCCTGCTCCGGCAAAGCCTGCATTGTTAACGAGGATATCTATTCGACCTTTTCCTTCTATAAAACCTCTCCATTGATTAATAGATTCCCTCGATGTTACATCTAATGGATATACTTCTATGTACTCTTTCACTCCATATCGATCAGCCTCATTTATAAGATACATTCGCTTCTTTAGATCTCTCATTGTTGCAACAACGTAAAAACCTTTTTTCGCTAATTCTAAAGATATTAATAATCCAAATCCGCTAGATGCACCAGTTACAACAGCAAGTTGTTTTTCCATATATACCCCCCTACATCTATATCCACTATGGTCTGCTACATTAATCTTACACACTAACAATAAAAAAAGCCCCCATACAACGGGACTTATTTCATCATCTGCTTCACAAGCTCTCTATTTCGCTTTTTAAATAACTCATTATGTGAGGAAACCATACCAACTTTACTAGCATCTGGTTGAATATATTGCTTTGCTTTGTTTACAGCATTTGCAGCATCTTGAAATGCTCCAGCTATCAAATTAAGTTTTCCTTCATGCTTCAAGATATCACCTGCTGCATACATTCCTTTAATAGAAGATTCGCTACAGGAAGTGCCCTCAACAAAATATTGATCAATCAGGGAAACATCCAACTGACTATTTTTAAGCAGTGACGCATCACGTTCAAATCCATGATTAATAATGACATCATCTACTGATAAATAGGAAACGTCTCCTGTTTCAAGATTCGTTAATTCTACCTTTTCAATGTTTTCGTGATTTTCACTGGCGATTAGCTTTGTAATCGATGTTTGGAATAAACACGTTGCTGAGCTTGTCATTAACTGTGTAATTTGTGCTTCGTGACCGGTTAAGTTGGGTTTTCTATGTACAAGGTACACCTTCTTCGCAATTGGCTCCAATTCATTTGCCCAATCAATAGCTGAATTGCCACCGCCTGAGATCATAACTGTACGACCTTTAAATCGTTTTAGAGATTTTACCGTATAATGAAGATTAGACACCTCAAACCTCTCTGCTCCTTCAATTTCAAGCTTTTGAGGATTTAATATTCCTCCGCCAACCGCAATAATGACTGTTTTTGAAAAATGCTTGCGTCCAGAAGCGGCTAACAAGGTGAACATTCCATTCTCATCACGCGAAATCGATTCAATTTTCTCACCTAATACAACAGTAGGATCAAAAGTTAATGCTTGCTGAACTAATTGATCAATTAATTTTTCTCCGAGAATTGGTGTTTGTCCCCCAACATCCCATATCATTTTTTCAGGATATACATGAATCTTGCCACCTAGGTGTGGTTGATATTCGATTAACTTCGTTTTCATTTCTCTAAGTCCACTATAAAAAGCTGAGTAAAGTCCTGCTGGTCCTCCCCCAATGATTGTTACATCATATATTTCTTGTGAGTCCATTCCTTTCACTCCTTAGCTTGAATCCAATTGATTATCATTCTCATTTACTATACAACGCTTTCCCAACTTTTACAATACATAAAATATGTATTGACAATGGTAAAATGGAATTATAGAATTTAATTATTCGGTAATGATAATCATTTTCATTAAGAAAGCCCGCTTTTTCTTCCGTATATACTGGGGTAAGAAATTAAAATATTATCAATAAATGGAGGTTACATAGATGGTTCGCCTATATACTAACAATTTAAAAATCGGATATGGTGAACGGTTGATTGTAAAAGATCTTAGTGTTGAGATTCCAGACAAGAAAATCACAACGATTATTGGATCTAACGGGTGTGGGAAATCTACATTATTAAAAGCCATTACCCGGATCATTCCACATCAATCAGGAAATGTCATTTTAGATGGTGGAGATATTTCCAAGGAAAACACGAAAATCCTCGCTAAGAAAATGGCAATCCTTCCCCAAACACCTGAAAGTGCAAGTGGGTTAACCGTAGGCGAATTAGTTTCTTATGGACGCTTCCCTTATCAAAAAGGCTTTGGACGTCTAACGAAAAAAGACTATGAAGTGATTGATTGGGCACTTGAAGTAACGGGTACAAAGGACTTTAAATTCCGTCCGGTTGATGCTTTATCAGGAGGTCAACGTCAAAGGGTTTGGATCGCGATGGCCCTAGCCCAGGAAACAGATATCATCTTTTTGGATGAGCCAACAACCTATTTAGATATGGCCCATCAGCTTGAAGTACTAGAACTTCTTCAAAAGCTTAACAAAGAACAAGAGCGCACCATCGTCATGGTATTGCATGATTTAAATCAAGCTGCTCGCTTTGCTGACTATATCATCGCTTTAAAAGATGGTGAGGTTATAAAAGCTGGAGATTGTGAAGAAGTTATCACACACGAAGTATTAAAGAAAGTTTTTCATATCGACGCTGAAATTGGAACGGATCCCCGTACAAACAAGCCGATGTGCATCACATATAATTTACTCAAGGGAGAAGAAGACAATGAAGAAACTATTAATTCCATTCACACTGCTGCTGTTGCTAGTTATTAGTGCTTGCGGTAATAATGATTCTACATCAGAAAATGAAGGAAGCGGAAGTACTCCTCCTGAAGATAAACAACCTGAAACAATTACTTACGAGTCTGAAAATGGACCTGTTGAAGTCCCTGCAGATCCACAACGTGTTGTTCTACTTTCCGGTTTTGCTGGTAATGTTCTTGATTTAGGTGTAAATGTAGTTGGTGCTGAATCATGGTCATTAAATAGCCCGGCTCTCAAAGAAGAATTAAAAGATGCCGAAGAAGTAACAGATGAAAACTTAGAAAAAATTATTGAATTAGAGCCAGATTTAATTATTGGACTTTCAACTATTAAAAACGTCGATAAATTAAATGAAATTGCTCCGACTGTAACTTTTACATGGGGTAAAGTAGATTACCTAACACAGCATATTGAAATTGGTAAGCTTCTAAACAAAGAAGAAGAAGCTAGAGCATGGGTAGAAGATTTCAAAGCTCGTGTTGAAGCAACTGGTGAAGAAATTAAAGCAAAAATCGGTGAAGACGCAACAGTATCTGTTATCGAAAGCTATGGAAAAGATTTATATGTATTCGGTGATAACTGGGCAAGAGGAACAGAAATCCTTTATCAAGGAATGGGCTTAAAAATGCCTGAAAAAGTAAAAGAAGTTGCATTAGAATCAGGCTACTATACACTCTCAGCTGAAGTTCTACCGGAATACGCAGGTGATTACATCGTTCTAAGTAAATACTCAGATGCAGACACCTCTTTCCAAGAAACAGACACCTATAAAAACATTCCGGCTGTTAAAAACAACCGTGTATTTGAAATGGAAGGAAACGGAGCATCTTTCAGTGATCCAATTACACTAGAAAAGCAATTAGCCTTCTTTAAAGAATCATTTTTAGGTGAGTAATAACACCAACAGCGCAGGCGCTGACAGTCTAAAATCGCAACATCATGTTGCAACGACTGCACTTGCACGTCCTGTACTTCGAAGCTGTTGTCCGGGTCAAGAGGAATTCTTTAAAAGAATTCCTCTCTATTTTTTGATAAAGTATTTTATAGGATTCTATCTCGTTATGTAAACGTTACCCTCCTTTTAAAATTTTCAAAGAAAAGATGAGAGAAATGAAAAAAGATACTCAACTATTCGTTCCATTTTTATTTAAATTTTTTGCAGCGATCCTTGTGTTTATTTGTATGTTTATCGTTTCTATGATTTTTGGAGCTGCTGATATTTCAATTAAAGATGTATGGCTGTCTCTTATGTCAAACGTAACGAATGATGAAATTACAATTATTAGAGAGATTCGATTACCTCGTGAGGTCGCTGCTATAGTCGTTGGTGCAGCCCTCGCCACTTCTGGCGCAATAATGCAAGGGATGACAAGGAATCCACTTGCAGACCCGGGGTTACTTGGATTGACCGCGGGCGCTAATGCTGCACTTGCAATCGTGATTGCTTTTCTACCATCAGCTAACTATTTTTGGGTTATGATTTCCTGTTTTATTGGTGCTGCAGTTGGGGCTTTATTAGTATTTGGAATAGGAGCAATGAAAAAAGGCGGATTCTCCCCTATTCGTATCGTATTAGCTGGTTCTGCTATCTCAGCCTTTCTTTATGCAATCGCCGAAGGAGTTGGCCTTTATTCTAAAGTTTCTAAAGATGTTTCTATGTGGACATCTGGAGGATTAGTTGGTACATCATGGAGCCAGTTGCAAATAATCGTTCCTGTCATTATCATAGGGATCTTGATTACTTTATTTTTCTCAAAGCAATTAACGATTCTTAGTTTAAGTGAAGAAGTTGCCGTTGGACTTGGTCAAAAAACACTGCAAATTAAAGTGATTCTTTTTATTATGATCATCCTGCTTGCTGGTGCTTCAGTAGCACTTGTTGGAAATATGGCCTTTATCGGTCTCATGATTCCGCACATAGCAAGGGCAATTGTAGGTACTGATTATCGTTTTATTATTCCAATGTCAGCAATCGTTGGTGCAGCCTTTATGCTTCTTGCCGATACCCTTGGTCGAACGATCAACGCTCCATTTGAAACACCTGTTGTAGCAATTGTAGCTGTTATGGGTATTCCCTTCTTCTTAATGATTGTCAAGAAAGGAGGCAGAGCATTCTCATGATTCAATCAGCATTAGTCAAAAAGCAACGCATGTTTATCATCATGTTTATTGGACTTATTTTACTAACGATTGTGATTGGATTAGGGCTTGGCTCTTCTTCAGTCTCATATGACCGAATTATTCCTACACTGCTTGGCCAAGGAACATTTAAGGACGAATTTATCCTATTTTCTATTCGTTTGCCGCGCATTATTATTACGTTATTAGCTGGGATGGCGCTTGCTTTATCTGGGGCAATCCTTCAAGGCATTACGAGGAATGAATTAGCTGAACCTGGCATTATCGGGATAAACTCTGGTGCAGGGGCAGCTATTGCGCTATTTTATTTGTTTTTTCCAATTGATTCAGGCTCATTTATCTATGTGCTACCTATCGTTGCGTTTCTAGGGGCACTAATTACAGCCGTCTTAATCTATGTGTTTTCTTATGATCGAAAAGTAGGTTTACAACCGATTAGATTAGTTTTAATCGGGGTAGGGTTTTCCCTTGCTCTATCAGGACTTATGATTGTTCTCATCTCATCTGCTGACCGAGTAAAGGTTGATTTTATTGCTAAATGGCTGGCAGGAAATATATGGGGAACTGATTGGCCATTTATTTTCGCCCTTCTTCCTTGGCTATTAATCCTGATACCATTTACACTTTACAAAGCAAATCGTTTAAATATTCTTGGTCTAAGTGAACCAGTGTCGATCGGCGTTGGTCTATCTATTGAAAAAGAACGGATTGTTTTATTATTAACTGCTGTTGCACTAGCGGCTTCTGCTGTATCTGTAACAGGCGGTATTTCCTTTATTGGCTTGATGGCTCCTCATATCGCCAGAGCCTTAGTTGGACCACGAAATCAATTATTTATCCCTATTGCAATCCTGGTTGGCGGATTTCTATTATTGCTTGCCGATACCATTGGCCGTAATTTAATTGAACCGGACGGGTTGCCAGCAGGGATTATGGTAGCCTTGATTGGCGCTCCCTATTTTGTTTATTTATTACTGAAAAAATAGAATATCCAAAGCGCAAGCGCCTTGAACAGCCCAGGGCAAATAAGTCGCAAATGAATAGAAGACATTCTTTGTGTTCAATTCATTTACGACTTATGACCTCGAGGGGCTAAACGCTGGAGCTGGATGTCGAAGCGCTAGCCGCAATTGCAATTAATGCAATTTATAATTTCTTCAAAAATAGCAAAGCAGTCCCCTTCTAATACGGTGGACTGCCCTTTTCATTTCTTAGGAAATATCTTTATGTTGTAGGAATAGACCTTTCTGCATTAATATACCCTGCTCCATATATATTTGGATCTCTTCCTTTCCAAACATCTGCTCCGTCTTTTAATAATTGTTTAATTTCTGATGGCTGTAAGTTTGGATTGTGCTGGAGCATTAAGGCAACTACCCCTGCACAAATAGGTGTAGCCATTGATGTTCCAGACATTGAAAAATAAGCATTTCCTACTCGATTTGACTTTTGATATTTATCCAAATAGGAATTCGGTGATCGTAAGGACACTATATTCACACCTGGAGCCACAATATCTGGCTTTATTACCCCATAAATAGTTGGGCCTCTACTTGAAAAACTAGCAATCACATCATCAGTTTTTGTTTCTGGTGTGTTTCGATCATCTAAGGCGCCAACTGTGATAATTAGATCACTTATTCCAGGACTAGCAATCGTACGGCTTTCTGGACCTTCATTGCCGGCTGCCGCACAAACAACAATACCAGCTTCCCATGCTGCTTCAACCATTTGAACCATTGGGTCTCTATTTTCATGATCATAAGGCTGAGGTGTGGCACCTAAAGACATACTAATGATATCGATTTTGTCCGAAGGGTTTTCTTCATTGTAGCGAATACACCATTCAACCCCTTGCATAATCGATTCGAGAGAGCCTGCCCCCATGTTATTTAACACTTTCACACCAACGATATTAGCTTCAGGAGCTGACCCCTTATATCTTTGCGATGAAGCAGCTCCATTTCCTGCTGCAGCACCTGCACAATGCGTCCCATGACCATTGTCATCATACGGATCTGTTCGACCATTAATAAAATCGACAAAGTCGGTAATTCTTCCTTCAAGATCCTGATGTGGATAGATTCCTGTGTCAATAATGGCAATTTTGGTACCTTGACCTGTTAATATAGTATTATTTCTCACAACATTATTTGCATTTGCCGATTCTACTGCCACATCTAATAGAGCGTGAACTTCACTATTAAAGTGGACTCTTTTAATACAATGACAAGTTGTGAGTAATTCCTCTAACGTATTAGGAGTAAGATCGACACTACTGCAAGATACCCTAGGGAAATATTGTCTAACTTTACTTTTAGGGCATTTTTGAATAGTTCCTTCCATTTCCTCACAGCCCTTATCATAAAAACCCCGTTCAAATTCAATAATAACCGGTACTTTCTTCGTCTTTTTAATCCTTTTTTCTATGGCATTGTGAAAAACACAAGGTGTATATTTAAATGGCTGGTAAAGGTTTAGGATCTTCTCCCTTAGCGGACGGTCCATCTTATTAGCATGTGTTCGAACCATTTGAACCATCGAATAACCAAACATCTCATTCACCTCCATATATTTTAATGTCAATATATGAAAGAAGGTGTTAATAGCAACGGTAGAATACCTAGATTACTATAAAATGATCAACATATACTAGGTTTTGTATCATTGCTATACCACTTATTAGTCTGTAAAATGAATAAGGACAAGCTCAATAGAATGGAGAGAAAAACATGATTCAACGTACGGTTCTATTAAAATTTAGTGAAACAACAACTCAAGAACAGCTTCAGGAAGTTATCAAACGCTTTAAAGCATTAGAAAACGTATTAACTGGGATTGTTGAGATCCAAGCAGGACTAAATTTAGCTGAGAAAAGTAAGGAATATCAAGTCATTTTAATGGTTCGTTTCGAGGATCAGGCTGCACTAGATGCCTATACAGCTAACGAAGACCATCAAGCAGTTGCCGCGTTTATTCGTGAATCTGGTAGACTTGATAGTATTGGGGTAGATATTGAGATTTAATCTTGTTTGAGGAAGTGACATTACGTACCTTTCTCGTGGATTTTGTCCTTCATCATTATGAAGGACTTTTTATTTTGGATTGGCTGACGGTTTGGTCTTCATCACCTTTATGAACACCTTTTCTCTCCCGATTGTTGACCGGTTTGGCCTTCATCAACTCTTATGAAGACCTTTCACTAATAAAACAGACTGCTTCTTCACATCTTCCCAACCTGTATGCTCTTATCTCACCATTACCCATCTCCAAAATGAGAATATAGTAAAACCACTACGTAATATAATATGATAGAAAAAAGGAATTTTTTGCTATAAACTTTAACTAATAGATAAAGTGAAACTTCCATCAGTGAGGGTTTTCTCCATCCCCACTGATGGTTAGTTGAACCAATCGGACCATTACGGGCGTTATCCCCCAACTACCATCTTTGTAAACTCAGAAGCTTGAGGCGAGGGTCTTACTGCCCGTTAAGAGTGGGATAAATTTAGGTAAGTGTGGTGAAATCATTGTTTAAACTATTGTTGATTGAGGATGATCGATCATTATTTAATGAGGTCAAAGAGCGTCTGGCTGGGTGGTCATATGATGTGGAAGGTATCAGTGATTTTAATAAAGTCATGCAGGAATTCACCGAGAAAAAGCCTGATCTTGTCATTATTGATATTCAGTTGCCTAAGTTCGATGGATTTCATTGGTGTCGATTGATTCGAAATGTTTCAAAGGTTCCTATTATCTTTTTATCATCACGAGATCATCCAACTGATATGGTGATGTCAATGCAGTTAGGTGCAGATGATTTTGTTCAAAAACCTTTTCACTTTGATGTCCTAATCGCCAAAATCCAGGCAATTTTACGTCGTGTGTATGACTACAATACAGAGCAACCAAACGTAAAGACGTGGTGTGATGCAACCGTTGATTTTGAGAAAAACACGGTATTTAATGATGCAGGAACGATTGAATTGACCAAAAATGAAATGTTTATTTTAAAGCTCCTTATTCAGCACAAAAACAATATTGTCAGTCGCGAACACATCATTAACAGTTTATGGGATGATAAACGTTTTGTAAGTGATAACACGCTAACTGTTAATGTGAATCGGCTTAGAAAAAGGCTTGATGAGATCGGATTAGGTAAGTATATCGAAACAAAAGTCGGACAAGGATATCGTGCAATTGAAGAGGCCGTGTATGATTAAAGAGTTTTTATTAGAAAGGCTTAGCTGGATCTTGTTCATATTGAGTATGCAGTTTCTCATCGTTTTTGTTGCCTACCTGGATCCGTTACTAGCTCTTAAACCAATCCTTTATATCGTTTTTATATTCATGTTGCTTTTTATGATCTTCCTTATTTTTCGATACAACAAGGAAACGAAATTTTATAAAATGCTAAAAGAACGAGACAATAACTTTGATTCAACTGATTTAAGCCATCCAGAAAGTCCATTTGAGGAGATTATAGCTACAAGCAGTACAGAACAAACAGAAATGTTAAAGCAATTAGCCTCCCAAAACAAAACCATTCTTGAGCAGGAAAAGGATGAGCTCCTCTCATGGATTCATGAAGTAAAAACTCCTTTAACAGCTATGCACCTAATGCTTGAACGAATTGAGGATCAAACACTGAAGTCGGACTTAACTTATGAATGGTTGCGAATTCATCTACTTCTAGATCAAATGCTTCATCAAAAAAGAATAAGTTTTATTGAAAATGATTTACATATTGAAAAAACAGATATAGAACAGTTGCTGTTTGACGAAATCAAAACTTTACAATCATGGTGTATACAAAAAGGGATAGGTTTTGATCTGCAATTACGCATAACGGAAGTGTTAACAGATCCAAAGTGGCTCGCCTTTATACTAAGACAGCTTTTAACAAATGCCGTAAAGTATAGCGAAGCTTCTGATATTATTGTGAAAAGCTTCCTTGTAAACGATCAAGCCATTTTACAAATAACGGATGCTGGACGAGGGATTGATCCAAAAGATCTTCCCCGAATTTTTGATAAAGGGTTTACTTCCACAACCAATCATTCGGATCAATCCTCCACAGGCATGGGCTTATACTTGGCTAAAAAGGTGGCTCAACCGTTACAAATCCAAATAGAGGCAGAATCGACATTACATGTTGGGACAACCTTTACACTGACCTTTTCAAAAAGGAATGAGTTTGTAAATGTTATGGGCATGTGACAACATTGTCACATGCTTTTTTATTTTGTTACCTTAATCGAAGGAAAAGATCACTCTCCCTTTTTTATAATGAAACTATCAAATTTCAGATAAGGAGTTTTCACAATGAAAGTATTAGAAGCCACAAAAATTCATAAAAGCTTTGGCAATAAATTTAATAAGCAAGAAGTATTAAAGGGGATCGATATCAGTATCGAAGAAGGAGAGTTTGTTAGCATTATGGGAGCTTCAGGCTCTGGAAAAACAACCTTACTTAACGTTCTTTCCTCTATTGATCGTGTTAGCGACGGCAATATCTTAATACAAGGGAAAGAAATGACAAAGATGAAGGAGAAGCAATTAGCGCAATTTCGAAAGCACCACCTTGGGTTTATTTTTCAGGAATATAATTTATTAGATACTTTAACTGTTAAGGAAAACATTCTATTACCTCTATCCATTACGAAAACACCTAAAAAAGAGGCGGATGAAAAATTTGAAGCTTTAGCTACACAACTGGGAATTTATGAGCTGCAAAACAAGTATCCAAATGAAATTTCCGGCGGGCAAAAACAAAGGACCTCTGCTGCACGGGCATTTATTCACCAGCCTAGTATTATTTTTGCTGACGAGCCTACAGGTGCACTAGATTCTAAGTCAGCCTCAGATCTATTACAAAAGCTTAGTGAATTAAATCATAAGCTTAAAGCAACGATCATTATGGTTACACATGATCCTACCGCGGCAAGCTTTTGCAGTCGAGTCATTTTTATAAAAGACGGCCAAATTTACACACAATTGCATAAAGGAGCCCAGGAAAGACAAGAGTTTTTTAAAGACATTATTAAAACCCAGGGTGTTCTAGGTGGTGTGCACTATGAACACTAATCAGCTGATTGTACGGAACTTAAGGAAAAACGTAAAAAACTATTATCTTTATGCCTTTGCGTTGATCTTTACGGTTGCTCTTTATTTTGCTTTTGTTACGTTACAGTATGATCCAGCCATGGATGAAGCAAAAGGATCTATTAAAGGTGCTGCAGCCATTAGAACAGCTTCTATTTTACTTGTTGCGATTGTGGGTGTTTTTCTGTTTTATGCCAATACCATCTTTATTAAAAGGCGCAGCAAAGAAATTGGCTTATTTCAGTTAATTGGGATGACAAAGCAAGAGATTTTTCGAATTTTAAGTATCGAAAATATTATTTTGTATTTTAGCTCATTAGTCGTTGGCATTTTTGTTGGGTTTTCTTTTTCCAAATTGATTACAATGATATTATTTAAAATCACTGCAGTAGAAGCTGTCGCTAGCCTTCACTTTTCAACAAAGGCCTTTATTCAAACAGTGATTGTTTTTACGGTCATTTACCTCTTCATAATGGGAATGAACTTCCTATTTATCAAGAAACAAAGCATCTTATCTTTATTTAAAGTGACCTCATCATCGGAAGCGAAAGTGAAGAAGATCTCAATTTTAGAGGTCCTTATTGGTATTCTTGGATTAGCACTCATTATTACAGGCTATTACGTTTCCTCGAAGTTATTTGGCGGGGATTTTACAACGATGAATGCATTATTTTTAGCTATGGTGTTTATCCTTGGTTCCGTTATTTTAGGAACGTATTTATTTTACAAAGGCTCTGTTCGTTTTATTGCCAATATGATACGAAAGAACAAGGGGGGCTACCTTAATATTCATGAGGTATTATCTCTCTCCTCTATCATGTTTCGCATGAAATCAAATGCATTATTATTAACAATTATTACGACCGTTTCAGCCCTTGCGATTGGACTGTTGTCGTTAAGTTATATCTCGTATTATTCAGCAGAGAAGCTAGCTAGTAATCATGTTCCTGATGATTTTTCCTTTACAATTGCAGAAGACGCAGAGCTGTTTAAACAAAAATTAACAGCTAAGGATATGGCTTATGAAGAAATAACCATTCCCGTTCTTCAGGCGAATGTTAATGTTGAAAAAGTCATGACTACTAGACTGGAAGGAGTAAATACAGACCCGAGCTCAATGCAAGTACCTGTTGTTAGTGATGAAAATATTGATGGCATTGATGTATCATCTGATGAAACGATTTTTACGGGCTATAATGATCTCCTTCAAAAATTTATGGGGTTTAAAGACTTGGGCGAAGTGGAATTTATTGGAAACAAAGAGACGATTGCACAACAATACTTAGGCTTAGAGAAGCACTATCCTATTTCTGGATACTTCACAAGCGGCGGAATACCGATTGCCATAGTTGATCAGTCTACGTTTCAACGTCTGGAAAAGGACCTTGTTCAAGACATTCAGAAAGAGTCAAGCTTATATATTGGTATTAGTTTAACAAATGAAGAGGATATTCAAGAGGCAAATGACCTTTTCAAAGAATTAGGGTTCCATGAGAGTCCATTCCATGATTCCCAGCTTGTAATGGGCAACAGTCAGAAAAATTCAATGGGCCTTGTCATGTTCATTGTCGGTTTCTTAGGCCTAACCTTCCTCATTACATCTGGATGTATCCTTTACTTCAAACAAATGGACGAAAGCGAAGAAGAAAAACCGAATTATACAATCTTAAGAAAGCTTGGCTTTACTCAAACAGATTTACTTAAGGGAATTCAGGTGAAGCAAATCTATAATTTCGGTATTCCGCTATCAATTGGACTTTTGCACAGCTACTTTGCTGTTCAATCTGGCTGGTTCTTATTCGGAACAGAGGTTTGGACACCAATGTTAATTGTTATGGGTCTTTACACAGCATTATATTCAATCTTTGCTATTCTATCTATCACATACGATAAAAAGGTGATTAAGGAAGCTTTATGATGGATTCAGGGGACACTGTCCCCTCAGACTATTGACAAACGCTCGCTTTCTTCGTTACTCACCTTGCTGCGGTACTCATTACCGACTCTGGTAACTCCGCTCCTCACAAGGCTTCGTGCCTCGAAAGGCAAGCGTTAGCAATCAGTCTGAAGGGCTAGCAATTTTACATTGTCTACACACTGTCCCCTTTTTTTATGAAAAAATTAATAAAATAATAGTTTTATCTCTAAACCTGCTGTAAAGACACTGGTATAATAGAATTTAAGCGCTTACTAATTTTTCTGAATAAGGGGTAATGATCAAATGGGAACAAAAACAAAGCCTAATAAACCAATTGTAGAACATATTTTCACAGCAGATCCGTCTGCACATGTATTTGAGGGGAAGCTTTATATTTATCCATCCCATGACCTTGACCATGATGGACCCTCCAATGACAACGGGGACCAATATGCTATGGAGGATTATCATGTTCTTTCGATGGAAAATTTCGATTCTCCATGTATCGATCATGGTGAGGTTCTTCACCTAAGAGATATTCCATGGGCAAAAAAACAGCTTTGGGCACCTGATGCAGCTTATAAAAACAACACCTATTATTTATTTTTTCCGGCACGAGATCATGATGACATCTTTAGGATCGGTGTAGCAACAAGCTCTAATCCTGCAGGTCCATTTACACCTCAAGAAAACTACATACCTGGCAGCTTTAGTATTGATCCTGCTGTTTTAGTAGATGACAATGATAAAGCCTATGTTTATTTTGGCGGTCTTTGGGGAGGCCAGCTAGAAAAGTGGCAAACAGGTACATTTGATCCAAACGGAAAAGAACCTGCTGCAGACCAGCCTGCACTAGGTCCAATTGTAGCTGAGTTATCAGATGATATGCTTTCATTCAAAGGAAAACCGCAAGAAATCTCAATCGTTGATGAAAATGGAAATCCTATTCTTGCAGGTGATGAAGATAGAAGATTTTTTGAAGGGGCATGGGTCCATAAATATAATGGCTATTACTATCTTTCCTACTCTACAGGAACGACTCATTATATTGTGTACGCCATGAGTAAAAATCCACAGGGGCCATTTGTCTATAAAGGGAAAATCCTCACTCCTGTCATTGGTTGGACAACCCATCATTCAATCGTTCAGTTCGAGGATAAGTGGTATTTGTTCTATCATGATTGCTCTTTATCAGATGGAGTGAACCATAAACGCAGTGTAAAATATACAGAACTTCATTATAATGAGGATGGTACGATACAGACGATTGACCCGTATGATGAATAAAAGATAGATAAAAGAGTAGAGACATTAAACCTCTACTCTTTGCTTTGTTTATTGTTGTATTAGTTCCTATTACTCTATACCAGCTTTTCTATAATAGAAAAAGGTTAATACAGCTACGAACTAAACTAATCCACCTATAAGTACCATTCTAAGGAAATCGGTTTCCGGAAAGGGAAGAGCTTATCTTATAACTTACTTATGTACCATATCGAACCAACCATTACTGATCGTTTGTTTATACCAATAATAGCTATCCTTCTTTGTTCTTTTTAACGTGTTAAAGTCAACATGTATAATTCCAAAACGCTTATCATAGCCTTCTGCCCACTCAAAATTATCAAGTAAAGACCATGTTAGATAACCTTTAATATTTACACCATTATCAATAGCACGCTTTAGAGATGTTAAGTGTTGCTTTAAGTAATCAATACGCCTTTGATCCTTTACTCGGCCATTTTCAACACCGTCGTTATAGCAAGCACCATTTTCCGTAATGTAAATCGGAACGTCACCGTATTGATCTTTTATTTTTGTTAGAACTTTATAAAATCCTTCAGGATAGATATTCCAGTCAAAGTCAGTCTTCTCATAGCCTATATCAACCTTTTCCACATCAAGAAGATCATGATTTTCCTTGTATCTAGCAACACTGCCTGTATAGTAGTTAATTCCTACAAAATCAATTGGTTGATTGATAATATCCATGTCACCGTCTAGTATTGGTACGGTAACACCCTTCTGTTCAAACCAATCCACCATAAACTTTGGGTAACTACCCTTGAATACCGGGTCAAAGAACCATTCAACAAACCATCCTGTTGCCCTGCGACATGCATCAATATCTTCTTGCTTATTACTAAAAGGCTCGTTCCACTCAGTGTTAGGAGCATAACCAATTTCACCCTCAAAGCTGGAATTTCTAAATCTTAATACAGCCTCACCATGTGCTAATAGTAAGTGGTGTGCTACATTTGCCGCAAGTTGAAGACTTGTAAATCCTGGTGCATGTAAACCAATATAGTTAGATAAGAAGGAAACACACCATGGTTCATTAATTGTAATCCACTTTTTTATTTTACCGTTAAATTCTTTAAACATAAATTCTGCATAGTCTGCAAAAGCATCGATTGTTTCACGATTATCCCAGCCGCCTTTGTCTTGAAGGGCTTGTGGAAGATCCCAATGATATAATGTGCACATTGGTTCAATCCCATTCTCTACTAGTGCATCGACAAAATCATGATAGTATTGAAGTCCCTTTTCATTTACCTCACCAGTTCCACTAGGGAAAATACGCGGCCAGGAAACAGAAAAGCGATAGATGTCAATGCCAAGTTCTTTCATTAATTGAATATCTTCCTCATAGCGATGGTAGCTATCACAAGCTACATCACCGTTATCTCCATTTAATACTTTCCCGGGAGTTTTAGAGAAAGTATCCCAAATTGAAGGGCCTCTTCCATCCATATCTGCTGCACCTTCGATTTGATAGGCAGCCGTAGCTGCTCCCCAACGCATTTCTTTAGAAAATTCTATAATTGCCATTCTTTACCTCCGAATTTATCTCTCTTACTAATGCCTTACGATTCTCTAATAACCAGCTCAGAATCTATAAAAATAGGCTTCAATTGAGATTTTCCATTTATTAAATCATTTAACATATTGGCAGCTAATTTCCCTAAGCGATCTTTATCCTGTTTGACTGTTGATAATTTCGGGCTGCTATGACGACACGCATCAATATCGTCACAACCAATAACAGATATATCATTTGGTACATTTAAGCCTTTTTCCTTAATTGCTTCAATTGCACCAAATGCCATCATATCTGAGGCTGCAAATATTGCACGAGGATATGAGTTTGACTCTAGGATTCTTTTCATGGCATGATACCCACTCTCCTCGTGGTAGTTTCCATATTGAATCCAGTTAAGGTTAATCTCAAGACCTAGTTGGCTCATAGTCTCTCTAAAGCCCTTTTCACGGGCTATTGTTATAACTGAGTCTACTTTTCCCCCAATAAAGCCAATATCGCGTATACCATGTAAATAAAAATGTTGAATGACTTTTCTTGAAAGATTAATATTATCACTCATCACAAAGCTTGCCTTTGGTCCACTTAATTCCAAGTCAATCCCCATACAAGGAATTCCCTCTCTCACTAGTTCATAAATAGCATCCTCAATTTCCTCACCAGCAATTACCACACAGCCATCTACATGAAAATGTCTACACCTAGCTAAATAACTGCCATTGTCTTTATAAAATTGCTCGTTTGAAAACATGATAATATCGTAACCAAGTACCCCTATTGTCTTCTTGAAAGAGGTTACAACCTCATTAAAATATGGATGAGTAAAATCAACATTTATTTTTCCAGCATAAATCAATCCAATTAGATTTGACTTTTTAGTAGCAAGAGATTTCGCTGAAAAAGTTGGTTGATAACCGGTTTCTTTAATAACATCTAATACCTTTTTCTTTGTTTTCTCACTAATCCCACCATAATTGTTTATAATTTTAGATACGGTTCCAGGAGAAACTCCTGCCATTTTTGCAATATCTTTTATGGTTAAATTCATAGCAGTCCCTCTATTGTCCTTCGCCTTTATAATGGATTTTCTAATTAATGTAAGATTACTATTATTTTAGGCATAATTCAATTTCATCTAAGCTGTCAGGATTAGTAGGATCATTATTATTTCCCCTATTTAACTGCACCATCAGTGATACTAGATATAAATAATCTATTAAAGAATAAAAAGATTATTAATAAAGGTACTGTTGCCCAAAATACTCCTGATAAAATCATCCCAAAGTCTACCTTAAATGTATTACTTAATGTTGCAAGCGCAACTTGAATGGTATACATTTCAGGGTCTCTCAAAATTGTAAACTGCCACAAGAATTCACCCCACACTGCTGTAAAAACGATGATTCCTAATGTTGCAAAAGCAGGTAAGATAATTGGTAATACAATACTTCGATAAATCCTAAAGTTTGAACAGCCATCAAGCTTGGCAGCTTCTATAAGTTCATCTGGAACAGATCCATTTACATATTGTCTCATTAAGAAAATACCTAAAGGGTTCAAAAGGAATAGGATTCCTACACCTTGAAGTGTATCTAATAAACCAGCCTTAGAAATTAAATAGAATTGTGGAATCAATCCTAATTGCGGCGGTATCACCATCGTTAATAAAATTGCTATAAAAAATACATTTTTTCCAGGAAATTTAAATTTAGCAAATGCAAACCCTGCTAAAGAACTAATGATTAACACAATCAGTGTAACAGATGTACACAGAATAATCGTATTTACCATTGCTTTAAAAAAATCAATTTGGCCAAGTACTTTTTGAAAATTTTCAACCAACATATTTCCTGGTGTAATTGTTGGAGGAATTGAGTTATAAGCAGCACTTGGACGCGTAGCCATTACAAACATCCAGTAAAATGGGAATAAAGAGAGCAACGATGTAATTGATAGAAACGTATAGATTAAAATTCTGCCTAATGAAAACTTTTTTGTTCCAGCAACTTTACTCATCAGTTAGCTCCTTTCTTTCTACCAAATCCGGATGTTAGCAGTGTGTTAATGGCAGAAAATACTATTATTATAATTAATAGGATAACAGCTGTTGCAGATGCAGTTCCAAATGATTGTAATCTAAATGCATCACGGTATAAGTACATAACAACCGTCATAGCCTCATCTCTAGTAAAAGCCGAAGTTCCTAAGAAAACCGTTGGTTCCGCAAAAAGCTGTAATGCCCCGACAGTTGAGAAGAACACGGTTAAAATGATAAACGGTTTTAACATAGGCATCGTAATATATAGAAGCTGTTGAAACTTATTAGCTCCATCTATTGTTGCAGCTTCATATAAATCATTTGAAATACTTTGAAGCCCCGCTAGATAAATGATGGTATTATATCCAACCCATCTCCAGAATACCATGATCGAGATTGCAATCTTCGTGCCCCATTCAGATGTAGCCCAGTTTACAGGATCAACTCCAAATAAACCTAATACATAATTGGCTAGAGAAGATTCATGATTACTGAATAACACACTAAAAATAAGTGCTACTGCAACCATCGATGTAATATATGGCATGAAAATCGTTACTCGAAAGAAATTTTTAAAGCGGAGAAACGTTAAGTTCAATAAGAACGCTAGAATGATTCCTACGATTAACTGCGGCGCTGTACCCATTAGTCCGATTACGATCGTATTATATAAGGATTTCCAGAATAATGGATCTTGTAAAACGACGGTGAAATTCCGTAAACCTACAAACTCCATTTCACCTAATCCATTCCATTTTTGGAAAGCTAAATAAATACTAAATAATGCAGGATATAGACCAATGACAGCAAAGATGATAAAGAAAGGGGCTATATATAAATAACCTGAAATCATGTCTTTCTTTTCTTCAGATAAATTTCTTTTCTTTTTGAGAGTATTCTCAGTTACAGATGTCATTTTCACTCCCCGTTTCCTTGTAAAAAAAGATGAATAAAAGGGACCTGTCCCGCCATCCAAACGATGATTGGTATGGTCCCTGTTCTAGTCATCCTAGTTTTTATAGTTAATTTAGCGATTTATTAGATCTTTTGCATCTTTTACAGCAGCTGCCCATTCTTTTCCTGGATCTCCGCCATCTTGAACATTGTGTAATGCATCAAGCACACGTTGGTGAATTGGGAAATATTTTTCACCTTTATATACTGCCCCTTCAATATCCTGAGCTGCTTGAGCAAACACCTCAGCTGTTACTTGACCACCAAAGAATGCATCTGCATTTGCAGTGAATTCTTCCATTTCATATACAGATGGTGCTGATGGAAATAAACCGTGTGTTTGGAATGATTTTAATTGATTTTCAGGTGATACTAACCATTCAACGAAATCATAAGCTTCTTGGGCATGCTCAGTCTCACTTGGAATTGAAATATATGATCCGCCCCAGTTTGCTGCAAATTCAGTTGGTAATGTTGCAACCTTAAATTTCCCTTCTGCTTCAGGAGCATTACCCTCGATATATCCTTTCAACCATCCTGCACCTAATTCAGCAGCAAAGTCCCCTGTATTTATTGCACTTGCCCATTCTGGTGTCCACATTGTAAACTTACCAACGATTCCAGCTTCATTTAACTCAACTGCATAATCAAAGGCCTCTTTTACAGCGCTTCCTTCTTGATCCATAATTAGCTCTCCATCAGGATTTAAATAAGTTTCAACTGAAGGATCTAAAAGTGCTCTGTAAGCCATTTCCATACTATCAACAAAAGGTTTGCCCGTTTTTTCCTTTACTTGTAAACCAGCTTCTTTAAAAGCTTCTGGAGAAGAAATTAATTTTTCAACTTCTGCAGGTTCAGTTGGTAAACCAGCTTCTTCAAAAACATCGGTACGATAATATAATGCTTTAGGACCAATATCAGTTGGAAGACCGATTAAGAAATCACCTTCTGTGTTTTCACCAGCATTCCACTTCCATTCAAGGTATTGATCTTGTACATCTTTTGCACCAAGGTCGTATAAATTATTGAAGCGATCTTGCGCTGCTTTAAAACGGTCAAGCTGATCCACCTCTAGCATGGCAATGTCAGGAGCACCGCTACCAGCAGATAAAGCTGTAAATAATGCATCGTGGTGTTCAGCAGTTTCAGAAGACTTAAACTTAATTGTTACGTTCGGATTTTGCTCTTCATATTCTTTAACTAAATCTTCATAGCCTGTTGCTCCAAAAGCCCAGAAATTCAATTCTACTTTTTCATTACCGCCTGAAGTAGAATCATTTTTATCGCCACCGCCGCAAGCAGCCAATGAAAATGCTAGAACTAAAGATAATCCTGCAGCTAACCATTTTTTCTTGTTTTTCATTTTCTTTCCCCCTATATCTTTGTTTTTATAAATAATTTAATTCTTTTAGAAACCGGTTTCCAACAAAGGGTTTCTTTTTTTATGGAAACCGTTTTCAACGGTTATTATATAACGCGGTTTTTGATAAATCAATCATTTTATTCATAAAAGTCAGATATTTTTGTAAACCGGTTTCGCTAAGCCTATCATTACATATTTCTATTAGGCCATTGATGCAAGCATAAAAAAGAAGCTGATGCCCTGCACCTGCTACTCCACTTCTCCCACAGAACTCTAGCATATCCTTACCAATCAACTTAATCAGTTTTAGTTCAATGAACTTATTAAAAGACAACAATCTTTTGAAAAGACCTTAATGAATAATAAAAAGGAAACTTCCTGCCTGGTTTATAAAACCATTAAGGACAGTTCCCTTTCTTATTATCTTCAAACCTATTTCTATCTATTATGTTTTTTAAACACCTTATTCTTTATAAGCTATTCATCAGCTAATCTTATAAAATCGTATACCCCGATTTCCCCTTCTGCTTCAAAGGTTTAACCAGGATTCTAACCTTTTGATTATCCGGTAAATTTACTGATGGAATGACAAGTTCAACGTCATCTTTTGTTATCTTTAATTCAATGTTGCTTTGTTTCATCATTTTCACTTGATCTTCGGTTAACTCTATTTTTACAGCACCTTTTTCTGTAACCTCTACAATAAGTGTTCCGCCAGCTTCAACCTCTTTTAGTACATCATCTGAAATTGTATATGTGTTGCCTTTTTTCGCTGCTTTTTCGGAATTGTTATTGTCATTTGGATCAGTGCCTTCATCCGGATCGGATCCTTCGTCTGGATTATTACTTCCTGTTACCTCACTAATCCGACCTTCCGCTTCATAGGAAATAGGTCCGTCAAAGCTTCTAATAAAATCAATTGTAGCTTGTAAGTCTTCTGGGCCTTGAACCGGGTTTTCCCCTAATTCAAATAAACGATATTTATCACTGCTATGAGGGTACATATAGTTGTTTACTGTTACAGTGAATGTTTCATTTGGATCAATTTTCGTACCGTCTAAATGAAATAGATCGACTACTTGTCCAAAATCACCTAAAGATCGATTCCAAGTATACTTGAATCCACCAACACTCACATCAGGACCATATGAGCTGAATTGGGTATTCAAGATATCCTTAAGCTCAGCACCAGTTACCTCAACCTTTACTAACGTATTTCCGAATGGCTGAATGTTAAATAATTCGTTCCAGGTAATCGGACCTTGGTTTAAAGAATCACGAATTCCGCCGCCATTCATTAAGGCAAAGTCTGAATCCATTGCATAAAGCATCCCATCTGCAATTAAATTACCAAGCGCATTATCTCCAATTGTGCCAAAGGTTGCATAGCCACCCTTCATTTCTACAGCTGCCTCTCCAACAACTTCATTTAAGAGATCTGCTACTTTATTTTCATACTTTGCTAGAATCTCTGCGACAACTGGGTCTGGATCAATTTTGTTTTGATCAACATAAACAACCTCAGCTGTTTCTTTTACAATATCTCCTGTCGTACGGTCGATTTCTACATCAATATCCGCAAAAGCCTTTCCATACTCCCATGCTTGAACAATCAGTTTTTCATCAACATAGCCATTCACAATTTGGTGATTATCTCCCGCTAGGATAATATCAACCTCATCATCAACACCATTTGCTAGAGTTGCTGCTTCACCAGTAATAGAATCACCATTTTGTGTTGCTGTTAGGTGACCTAACACAACGATTGATTTAACGCCTTGTTCTTTCAACTCAGCTACTGCTTTATTGACACCAGCAGTGTAATCTGTGAAACGGATATTTTCAATCCCTTCAGGAATAACCTTTCCTGCTGTTGTTGGTGTGATAGCTCCAACAAATCCGACCTTTACTCCTTCTACTTCCTTAATAAAATAGGAATCTAGTACAGGCTCACCCGTATCTTTATATTCACAGTTTGCACATAAAAGCGGAAAGTTTTGGCCATCATAGTTCTCTGTGCCATTAGGATGATCTCCCCCGTCTAAGACGCGCTTTAACTCTGTAATACCTTCATCAAACTCATGGTTTCCAACAACTCCAACATCAAAGCCGATAGCTTCCATAATTTCAACAGTTGGTTCATCTTGGAATAATGCTGAAACTGGTGAACTTCCTCCAATAATGTCACCTGCGTGAACCATGAGGGTATTAGGATTTTCTTGTTCACGTTCTTTTAAATACGCTGACACATAATCCATACGGCCTAATGTACCTTCATTCAACTCATATGTTTGGTCGATTTTCCCATGCAAATCATTCATACTTAACAATTGCAGTAATAAATGATCAGATGGATTTTCTACAGAGCTATATCCGTTTTGTTCAGCTTCTTCAGCACTGCTAAAGAAAATACGAGCTTCAACTGGGACTTCGTTAAAGTTTTCTGGTGATACATAGGTTTTGGTTTCATAGTTTCCAACATATCGCAATAATCCTTTACCTTGTTCTCTTGCGCGAAATTCAAAAGGAAGCTCAGCAAGCGGATTTTCCGGATTCCAAATTCCTTTTTCTTGTTGGATGGCATCTTTCACAGCTGCTTGGTATTGTTCATATTCAACCAGGTCACCAACAGGCCAAATAAAATAAGTAGAAGCATAGCCCTCTTCAACCATTTTTAAATTTGTATTCACACCTGACTCTTTATGAATAATTTGCGCTAACAGGCGCCCATAGTCATCTGTCGCTTCTTCCCCTACTTTTACAATCACTTCATCACCTGGTTGTAAAAGCTCACTTAAGTATTGCTTTGCTTGTTCACCATGGTATTTTTGACTTTCGTCCTCTGCATTGTTTACGGCATGATATGTCTCAGGTGTATCAATATTGACATAACGAACTTTTGTTGTACCAAGTACTGGTGTTGATAAATGGATCGTATCACCATCCACAACACTTGCAACAGTTGATGTATATTCACCAGCTGATGTCGGTGCCTCTGGTTGTTCTGCTAACTGGGCAATATCTGATGCTTTACGCGGTATCAATTGATAGGAATCATATTGACTAGCAATTGCTGTAAAGCTATACCATTTTCCTTCTTCTATAGCACTAATTGCATTTGTATTTTCCATAACACGTAATGTTGTACTATTAAACTCTTGATCAATGATACTAACATTAAAACCGCCGCCAGCAGGGCTGCTTGGAACGCTTTGGACATAACCTTCTAGTTGTACTAGCTGTCCTTCTAAAGCCTCAGCTTTATCAGTATTATTTAAATCTGCTAAACTAGTTTGCTTTGGATTAGGCAGTTCATTTCCTTCAGTAACAATTTCAATTCCTTCAGCTGTTGGTACGATTTCAGTAAGACCTCGATATACTTCAATTTCACCTGTAATTTTTACTAACTGTCCTTCTTTTAGTTCTGGAAAACTTGATCCATCAAAAGCAAAGACATTAATACCTGCTGTTTCATCTTGAATGTATGTAGATAATCTTCCACCGCCGATTGCTGCATTATCAGCTGTTACAATTCCTTCTACAGTAACAGTTTGCCCAACCTTTGAACGAGCCTCAGCTATTGTTCCGGACTCAGGCTGCGGTTTTGCACCATCGTCACCTGTAGTTGGCTCAGAGAATGCTATAGAACTTACATATTCGATTGATTCCATTCCAGAATAGACATCTCTTTCACCTGTTACAGTAATCTTCTTGTTAAGTGCATCAGGATTATTAACCGGACTAAATTCAGCACGTTGATCCGTTTCTAACTTCACAATAATCCCATTTGAATCATCTAGACGATCAGCTACTTTAACCGCATATTGTCCATTAAAACCTGAAACAATATATCCCTCCATCGTTACGACCGTTCCATGCGGCTCTGCCAGGGCATCACTAACCGACAATACACTACTTGCTGCATTTGCAAGTGGAGCAAAGCTAGTTAATAGTGATGGAATAATAATTGAAATAATAAGAGCCATTGAAAACAGCTTTTTTAAGATCGCTTGCTTCATGATTCTCCTCCTTTAGACATTTTTAGAAAGCATACAAACTAACTTTATCGAAAATTTATTAACTGAACGTTAATTAAATGTAAACATTTGTTCTTTTTGCTCATACTGGCGTAAATTTACTCTAAACATGTCTAACAGCAGAAAATTTCATCGATAATTGTGAAAGGTTCTTCTACATTTCAGGAGCTCTTATTTTTTACTTTCTTACAAAACCATTAGCATTTGCTGACTTAATGGTATAGTATCCCTATTAAGTCAGCTTTTTTACGCCTTACTACTTACAAGGGGGAAATTTCATGGAAGAGCAAAAAACCATATCTATGACAATTTTAGAAACGAGTGACTTGCATGGTCACATCTTCCCTATTTCATATGGCACAAATGAATATGAACCTTCTGGTCTAGCCAAAATTGCAACATATATAAAACAAATTCAAGAAAACGAAGAAAATACAATTCTTATCGATAATGGAGACTGCATTCAAGGAACTCCGTTAACCTATCATTATGTACGTCAAATGCAGCATCTTCCTAATCCAATGATTCAAACATTCAATATGCTAAACTATGATGCCGCTATAATTGGTAACCACGAATTTAACTATGGACTACCTATTTTAAAAAGAGCGGTATCAGAAGCGAATTTTCCGTTTCTTTCTGCGAATATCCTTCACACAGAAACGAAAGAACCTTATTTCGGAACACCTTATCATATAAAAACACTGAATCATGGTTTCAAAGTTGCCATCTTAGGACTAACCACACACTATATTCCAAATTGGGAGAAACCCGAGCATATCAAAGGCTTGGAATTTGAAGAAAGTATCGAGAGTGCAAGAAAATGGATTTCTTATATTAAAGAACACGAGAGCCCTGATCTTTTCATCGTGTCATACCACGGAGGATTTGAGAAAGATATAGAAACAGGAAAACCAACCGAAGCCTTAACCGGGGAGAATCAGGCATATCAAATTTGTATGGAAATTGAAGGAATCGATATTTTACTAACCGGTCACCAACACCGTCTCATATCTGATCAGGTAAATGGTGTCACAATTATTCAACCTGGCAGTAACGGGAAATTTATAGGCCGTGTTGATTTACAATATACTTTTACATCAAATGATGGATGGACATGCTTATCTAAAAGGCCTTCACTTATTTCGATCGAATCCTATGAACCTGATGATCAAGTCATGCAAATGAACAAACCTTTTGAAGAGGCAACTCAGTATTGGCTAGACCAATCCATTGGGCAAATTCAGGGGGATATGCTGATACAAGATCCTTTTCAAGTACGCGTGCAAGAGCATCCCTTTATTGAATTTGTCAACCGTGTTCAAATGGACATCGCAAATGTGGACATTTCCAATACAGCTTTATTTCATAATCAAGCACTGGGATTTTCATCAACTGTCACCATGAGGGAAATTGTTTCAAATTATATTTACCCCAACACATTAACGGTCATTGAACTATCTGGCCAGGATATCAAAGAAGCCTTAGAGAAAACAGCTACCTACTTTATAGTAAATGATCATGGGCAAATTGATGTTAATCCGCAATTTATAGAACCAAAGCCTCAGCACTATAATTATGACATGTGGGAGGGCATTTCCTATACAATTGATGTATCAAAACCAATCGGCAGCAGGGTTGTCAGGCTCATGAAGGATGATTCACCATTACATATGGACCAATCCTATCACGTGGTAATGAACAACTATCGTGCTACAGGTGGAGGTAACTATCACATGTTTAAAGGGAAAAAAGTAATCAAAGAAATACAACTTGATATGACAGAAATACTAGCTAATTACTTTACCAAATACGGTACCGTAAAAGCTGAAGTCAACCATAATTGGAAAGTGATAAAGTGAAACTTCCGTCAGCGGGAGTTTCCTTCATCCCCTACCTACTCTCTTTGTAAACTCAGAGGCTCAAGGCTTGGGGCTTACTGCCCGTTAAGAAGTGGATAAATCATTAGAAAAACTAAGGCTTGTCGCAGGGAGCTAATGCTGATAGCCTTGGTTTTTCTTATACTATCCTCCATTCATTTTATGCTTTCTAATTGTATAAAGAGAGCCAGTAGACAAATGGTTTGTTTACTGGCTTTTTTACCTATGAAAACAAAATAACTTTCACTCCAATCATGATATAACTCCTATGGGTATATTTTACATAAGCTAAAATAACTAATTTTTTGACTAATCTAAAAAAAGATAAGTAGGCTAATTTATTCATTATTCTAGTAACCTACTCTATTTAAAAATAATTCTGCTATATTTAAAAATGGAGACTTCGAATCTCATAAAAAACTAAAGGATGGATGGATCGAATGAAATTGCAAAGCAAACGAAACAGTCTGAAAATTTTGTCTAGTACACTTGCAATTAGCCTGTTATCAGCACCTTTTGCGGCGAATGCTGTTCATGCAGCAAAGCCAACTACCTCAAAGGTTCAATCACAAGTTGAACTCCGAATTATGGAAACAACAGACATTCATACTAATCTCCTAAGCTTTGATTATTACAAGAATGATCAAGCCCCTAAAGTCGGATTAGCAAAAACAGCTACCCTAGTGCAGCAAGCTCGATCAGAAGTAGAGAACTCTGTATTAGTAGATAATGGTGATCTCATTCAAGGAACTCCATTAGGTACCTACAAAGCAAAGATTGACCCGCTTGAAGATGGGGAGATACATCCAGCCATCGAAGCAATGAACATTATGGACTATGACATGGCAACACTCGGAAATCATGAGTTTAACTATGGATTAGACTATTTAGATGAAGTCTATGATGATGCAAGCTTTCCAGTTATAAACGCAAACGTATATGTAGATGATCATGATGACGATCCTACAAATGATGTAAATAAATATACCCCATATAAGATCGTAAACAAAAAAGTGACAGATGCATCTGGAAAAACAAATGTCATGAAAATCGGTTATATCGGTTTTGTTCCACCACAAATTAACGAATGGGATAAAGCAAATTTAGATGGTAAGGTAATCACGAAAAATATTGTTGAAAGTGCTGAAAAATATGTTCCTCAAATGCAAGAGGAAGGGGCAGATATTATTATTGCATTAGCTCACTCAGGCTTCAGCAGTAATGAGGACAATACTGAGGATACTGTATATGCTTTAAGTAAAGTGCCTGGTATTGATGCGATTACTTTTTCTCACACTCACAAAACATTCCCAGCTAAGGATGCTGCTAGTTTAGACGCACTTTTCAAGGATGCTAATGGACAACCTCTGCCAGGAGTTGATAATGATAAGGGAACAATTAATGGGGTTGCAGCTGTTCAAGCAGGATATGGCGGTGGTTCTCTTGGAATTATCGACCTTACTCTTCAAAAAGTAAAAGGAAAATGGGACGTTGCCAGTTCTAATTCTTTTACAAGGTCAGCCGAAAAGGTTGAAGCCGATCAGGACATCGTAAATGCGGTAAAGGATGTACATGAAAAAACAGTAGAGTATGTAAATACACCTATTGGAACAACGACAGATGATATTTATAGCTACTTTGCGTTAGTTCAAGATGACCCATCTATCCAAGTTGTAACGAATGCCCAAAAATGGTACGTAGAAAATTATATTGAATTAAACAAACCAGAACTAAAGGACCTTCCAGTCTTATCAGTTGGAGCACCTTTTAAAGCAGGGCGAAACGGTGTGGAAGAGTATACTGAAATAAAGAAAGGTGATTTAACGATCCGCAGCGCCGGTGACCTGTACCTTTACGACAATACTTTAAAAGCAGTAAAAGTAAAAGGCTCTGTTGTAAAAGAGTGGATTGAAATGTCAGCAGGTAAATTTAATACAATTGATCCTAATAAAACTACTGAACAGGAGTTATTAGATCCATCATTCCCAGTTTATAACTTTGATGTAATTGATGGTGTTGAATACCAAATTGATGTAACAAAACCTGCTCGCTATGATAAAAATGGAACACTTATTAACCCTGATTCTAGTCGTGTTGTGAACTTAGAATATAACGGTGAACCAATCGATCCAGAGCAAGAATTTGTTGTTGTAACGAATAACTATCGTGCTGGTGGAGGCGGAAACTTCCCAGGCCTAAAAGGTAGTGAATTAGTTGTTGATTCAGCTGATGAGAATCGTCAAATTCTAATGGACTATATTTCCGAAATAAAAGAAGTGACACCAACTGCTGATAATAACTGGTCTATTGCCCCAATTTCAGGTGATGTGAACGTTACATTCAAAACCTCTCCAAAGGCAGAGCAGTATATCACAGAAGGAAGCCCATTCTCTTATACTGGAAAAACAGATGCTAACGGTTTTGGAACCTTTACCTTTGACCTTAATCGCGGGGTAAAAGTCCAGCTTTTAGGATTAAATGATTTACACGGACAGTTAGATACTGTTACAAATGTAAGTACTTCTAAAGCTGGACAAATTGAATACACAGCGGCTGCATTAAAACAAGAAGAAGCAACAAACCCAAACACACTACTTGTTCATGCTGGTGATATGATCGGCGGCAGTCCCCTCATTTCAGCTCTCTTTCAAGATGAGCCAACGGTTGAAGTGCTAGAAGAGATTGGATTTGATGCTGGAACTTTAGGAAACCATGAGTTTGATGAAGGTATTGATGAATTAAACAGAATGATGAATGGCGGAGATCATCCAAACGGTACTCCAGGCTATGACGGAATGAATTTCCCTCTTGTTGCGGCGAATGCTTATGACACAAGAGATGGAAATTTAATTACTGATCCTTATACAGTATTAGAAGCTGGCGGACAACAAATTGGTGTAATTGGTGTTGTTACACAAGAAACACCTTCTATCATTGTAAGAAAAGGTAACGAAACACTGCATATTACAGATGAAGCTGAAGCAATTAACAAATATACAAAAGAGCTGAAAGATCAAGGTATAGAAGCGATTGTTGTTTTAGCACATAATCCAGCTGCTCAATCCGGTTACACAGATTCATTTGATGCAAGCAGAATTGCAGAACAAATCAATGATGAAGTTGATGTGATTTTCGCAGCTCATAATCATGTAAAGGTTAATAGATTAGTAGACAATAAATTAATTGTACAAGCCTACTCATATGGATCTGCTTTTTCTGATGTCGAATTAGAAATTGATCCATTTACAGGTGATATTTTTAGTAAGACAGCTGAAATTAAAACTGTTTACCAAGACAAATACACTCCAGACCAAGAAGTAGCAGAAATTATGAAAAAGTACTCTGAAAAAGTAGAGCCAATCAAAGCTGAAGTTGTTGGAGAATTAACGTCAACTCTTGAAAAAGGCTACCCAACAATTACAAAAGAAAACAGCGACCTTCCTTTAGGTAATCTAATTGCAGATGGTATGAAAGCAGCCATGGACTCAGATTTTGCCTTAATGAATGGTGGCGGAGTACGTGCTCCACTTGAAGCTGGAGACGTTACTTTTGGTGATTTATTTGCCGTTCAACCTTTTGGAAATGTTCTAAATAAAGTAAACCTAAGTGGTGCAGATTTAGAAGTTATCCTAAATGAACAGATTACGTCAAGAGGCCTTGATTATCATATTTCAGGCTTTTCATACACGTACACATACGATGATTCAACAAAATCTGGAAAAGTCGTTGATATCTTCCTACCAGATGGAAGCAAAATTGATCCAGCGAAAGAATACTCTGTTGTAGTAAATAACTATATGTATGGAAACATTAGCACAAGTATTGGTAAGCTTTCTACTGACATGGAAGTAGGTCCGGTTGATCTTGATGCCACGGTTGAATACGTTAAAACTTTACCATCACCATTTAACTATCAGTCTGAAGGACGAATTAAACGAGTGAATTAAGAACAAAAGCGCAAGCGCCTTGAACAGCCTCGAGCAATAAGACGATTTAGAATAGAAGGTGTTCTTTACCTTCAATTCCTGTTTGACTTATGACCTCGAGGCAGCCAATAACGCGACGTCCTGTCGCATTGACTGCACTTGCATGTCCTGTGTTTCGCCGATGGCACCTGGAGCTAGACACTAAAACTAAGTACAAAATTTTATAGTTTCCTAATGAATAGTAAAGGCCTGTTTCAGTAGAGACAGGCCTTTACTTTATTACGCCCAAAATTGGGCTTGAATATCCTTTAGCGTTTTGACAGAGTTTGCAAACTTTTCTTTTTCATTGTCTGTTAATTCTAGTTCAACAACCTTTTTAATCCCAGCTCGATTAATAACAGATGGGATACCAACAAAGACATCCCGATGGCCGTTTTCTCCTTCTAGCAAAGCGCCAACAGGTAAAACAGCATTCTCATTTCTTAATATCGCCCTCGTTATTCTCGCTAGCCCCATTGCAATCCCATAGTAGGTTGCACCTTTAGATTCAATGATTTTATAGGCTGCATCCCGAACCTGAACAGCAATTTCTTCTTTTCTTTCCTCAGTTAATTTTGGAGCAATTGGTGTACCAGAGATATTTGCTGAACTCCATACCGGTAATTGTGAATCTCCATGCTCTCCGATAATATATCCGTGTACACTGGTTGGAGCTGTATCAAATTCTTCACCTAATATATAGCGAAATCTTGCAGAATCGAGAATAGTTCCAGAGCCGATTATCCTTTCTTTCGGAAGACCAGAAAATTTCCATGTAGCATATGCAAGAATATCAACTGGATTGGTCGCAACCAAGAAGATACCGTTAAATCCAGATGCCATAATTTGATGAACAATTGATTCAAAAATTTTTACATTTTTACTTACTAAATCTAATCTTGTTTCACCTGGCTTTTGCGCAGCACCTGCACAAATCACGACAAGTGCAGCATCTTTACATTCCTCATAAGAGCCAAACTTAATATTCATTGCATTAGGTGCATAGACAATCCCATGATCTAAGTCCATCACATCACCTTTTGCTTTATTTTCATTTAGATCAACGAGTACAATCTCATCACTAATTCCCTGATTCATTAATGCATAGGCATAACTTGATCCAACTGCTCCAGTTCCAACTAAAACGACCTTATTTCCAAGTGTCATACTCATCTTGTATGCCTCCTATTTATTAACTTGTGAAGTCTTTCACAAGTGATTTCCCATTTGGATTATTTTATTTATGAACTCATTTTATCATCCATATTTTATTATGAATGTGATATTCATCACAAAACTGTGGTTCTTCTATATCTGGATTTTTTCAATTTTACACTACTTGGATTTGACTGAAATTTCCATATATTATGAAACCATTATGATGTATCTTTCGTATATGTACTAGAGGTGAAGATCATGTATATAAAAATAAACGAACCAACTAGAAGGATTTCTCATGATGCCGTCAAGGTGTGGAGGCTGTCTAATACGATCGGCCATTTCATCACACTTATTATCATCGCAATTTTGTTATTTTGCGCAAAAACATTTGATTGGTATGGATGGGTTGATCCTATACTTTACATTTTAGGTGGTTTTATTATTTTATCTGCTATTTACTCCATTTTTATCCATTCTATTTATCTACAACACACCTGGCGTTATGAAATTGATCAAGAGTTTATTCAGCTAAAGCACGGAAAGTGGACTCAACAACACACATTGATACCTATGGAAAAAGTGGAATATGTCCGTACAGAACAAGGCCCAATTATGCGTCAATATAAGCTATACAACATTGAAATTGGTACAACAACTTCAAATCATGTTATCCCAGCAATTCCAGCTGAAGAAGCACAGCAATTAAAGGCACAAATTGCTACATTTGCAAAAATAAAAGAAAAAGAGACCATTGAAGGAGTAAAAGAACATGCAGCATCCATCTAAACGTTATCATCCCGCGATGATAGCGGTTGAACTTCTATCTTTTATAAAAGGATCAACAGGATTCTTTCTTATTTTATTTATTTTGAACGCTACTTCTACGTCTACGTGGGTGATATGGGGTCGGTACTTATTCATTATCGTTTGTTGTTTTGCACTGATTGGGACAATCTTAAAGTGGAGGTACTGCCAATACGAGGTCACTCAGTATGCAATCATTGAGCGCAAAGGAGTATTTGTAAAATCCCAACGAACAGTACCTTTTAGCAATATACATAATCAAAAGTCAAATACAACGTTTATACATCGCTGGTTCGGACTCACATCCTTAACCCTTGAAACTGGCACGAGCGGAGATCACGCAACCTTTACGTTTCCAGTTATAACAGATAAGGAAAAGGAAGATATTCTCCTTCATCTAGAGCAAACGCAAAATAGAAAAGGCAATGATTCAGAAACAATTGTCGAAAGAACCATTCATTTTCAATCAAATAAGAAGGACTTAATAAAGGCTTCTTTTACATCTCTTAGTTTCTTGGCATTCTTTCCTTTATTAATTGCTATTTATTTCAATTTAGCAGAGCTTTTTCACATTGAAGATACAGCAAAAAACACGATCGATTACTTACTCAATCATTTAGGTATGCTTATTATTCTTCTATTTTTTGCTATGATTCTATCCGTCCTATTTGGGTTATTCAAAACCTTTACAAAGTATGGAAACTTTGTGATTAGCGATGATAAAGATAGAATCTATATAGAAAAAGGGATCGGCAACTTTGTTAGCTACTCAATACTTAAACACCGAGTTCAGGCTGTTATTGTTAAACAATCCATCTTAAAGCGGTTACTTGGTTTAGTTGAAGTAAAGCTTATTAGTGCAGGAGGATTTGAAGATGAAAAAGAACAGGAAACAAGTTCTTTATATCCTTTTATGCCAAAACAACAGGCTTACCAGATCCTGCAAACGATGTTACCTCAATATGTTATCAAAGAACATATGGAAAGATTTCCAACGAAAGTTCTATGGCTCAAGCTTATTCGTCCCTACTATTTAACGATTCTAGCGACGGTTGGATTGTTAATTTTTAAAAGGGAATGGCTATGGGCAGCTGCAGTTGTGTTCGTCCTATCTGTTGTATCACGATTACTTGATTATTGGTTCACTAGCTATATTCATCATGGGGACACCGTCCAAATTAGAAATGGTGGCATTGTTAATAAAACATTCGTTACACATCGTGACCGAATTCAACAAATTACTGTTGAACACTCCTGGTTACAACGAAAATTTAATGTTGCGACTCTTGTTTTTTTCAATCGAGCAAAACCATTGCATGAAAGCAGGCTATATGGACTTTCCAAAGAAGAAGCAGGCACCTTTTTCAATTGGTACCATGGTCAATCAGGATGAATAGTAGATTCAAGTCTATAAGAAAACCCAAAAGATCCTATCATCCTTTGGGTTTCTTCCTATCATTTATTTCACAAGTTTCATAGTGGATGCAATGTTTCTTGCTGTCCTTTCCATGTAAGCTGCAGCATGTTCAAATGCATCCGGAAGTGTTGTTACACCTGGTACAATGCTGAAAAGAGCGTCAATTCCGTGCTCATATACTACATCACTATCATTAGATAAAGAACCTGCTATTCCAATTACAGGCACACTATATTTTTTCGCTGCTTTTGCGACACCAATTGGCGTTTTACCGTAAATCGTTTGACTATCAATTCTTCCTTCGCCAGTAATAACAAGGTCTGCGCCCTTAACCGCATCGTCGAAATTCACGGCATCAAGAACAATCTGAATACCTCTTTTTAGCTCAGCATTTAAAAAAGCTACAAGGCTTGCTCCAAGACCACCTGCCGCACCTGCCCCCTCTATATGTTGAATAGATTTTCCAAGTGATGCTTCGACAACATCAGCAAAGTGAGTGAGATTCTGATCAAGCACTTGAATCATCTCAGGCGTAGCACCTTTTTGAGGGCCAAATATAGCTGACGCCCCCCTTGGTCCTGTTAATGGATTATCAACATCACAAGCAACTTCAATCTTTGCTCTCTTTAACCTTTGGTCAAGCTCGGTCAAATCAAGTGAAACGATATCTGATAGTGCACCACCGCCTGCTCCAATATCATTCCCGTTTTCATCTAGTAATCTTCCACCTAACGCTTGGATCATTCCTGCTCCTCCATCGTTCGTGGCACTTCCTCCAATTCCAATGATAATATGCTCTACACCTAAATCAAGTGCAGATAAGATTAACTCTCCTGTTCCTCTTGTGGTTGCTACTAATGGATTTCTTTGCTCAATTGGTACTAAATGTAAGCCGGAAGCAGCAGCCATTTCGATAACAGCTGTTTTTCCATCTCCCATCAATCCGAAGAAAGCTTTAACCGGATTTCCAAGCGGACCTGTAACAACCCTCTCTTCAATTGACCCGTCTGTAGCATCTACCAATGACTGAACAGTTCCTTCACCACCATCAGCCATTGGCATGATATGATAAGCAGCATCTGGAAAAACGGCTTTAAAGCCTCGTTCAATTGCAAGAGCTGCCTCCATTGCAGATAAGCTTTCTTTAAAAGAATCAGGGGCAATAACTATTTTCATATTTTTCTATCTCCTCTCTATTAAAATTAATGATATCTAGCCAAAAAGTTTAAACACTCCAAATACGAGAGTGGAAATAACGGCAAGTGTTAAACCTACTAAAAATTCATATGGCATTAGTTTCAAACGCTCTTTAATTTCCATATTGACACTTCCAGCTGTTGCATGGAAGAAGCTGCCATGTGGTAAATGATCAAGTACTGTTGCCCCTGCATGAATCATTGCAGCTCCTGCTAATGCCGAGATACCTAAACTTAAGATTGTGCCACTGAAAACACTACTTGCAACCGCTGTACCAGCTGTAGTTGAAGCTGTTGCTGCTGACATAAAAATTCCTGATACAGGTGCCAATAAATATGCTGGCAGTCCTGATGAGCTTAGCCCATTGATAATGACATCCTTCAATTCAGAGTTTGCAATAATTCCGGCCAATGTCCCTGTACCTAATAGCATGATCGCAACTCCAGACATTTTACTTAAACCCGAAACGGCATAATCATTAATCTTCCTTGTCTTTTGCATTGCAATCGCGCCAATAATTCCTCCCACAGGCAGTGCAACCATTGGATCAATATTTATATCAAATAATGGTCGTAACGCTAGTAAAACAATTGCGACAAGTGGCGCAATCATAGCTGTGATAAATAAAGGAGTTTTTGTGTTATCTGAGACTTCAACATCTTGACTCATAACAGCTGAACCTTTTTTTGCTACCTTTTTTGCTAAAAAATACGTTACTGTAATTCCAAAAATAGCTGGGATAACCCCTGCCATCATAATAGATGTAAGTGGTACGCCAAATGCATCAGATGCTGCAATCGCATTTGGATTTGGTGACATGATATTCCCGGCTTTTCCTCCGCCAATCATTGCTAGTAAAATAGCTGTCTTCGAAAACTGTGCACGTTTAGCAATAGCTAACGCAATTGGTGCAACAGTAATAACGGCTACATCGACGAAAACTCCAACAGCTGTCAAAATCATCGTAGCAACAGATAATGCTAGCAGTGCCCGTGCTTCACCAAACTTTTTAACGATCGTTTCGGCAATAGATGAAGCCGCTCCTGATTCAATTAAAACACCGGCTAGGATACCTGCAGCCATTATTCTCAAAACGGCTGGGATAATCCCTTTTGCACCCTCCATCATTAAGTTCACTGTATTTGTAATATCAACTCCACCAATCAGCCCCCCAATTAAGGCTCCGGCAACCATTCCATACGCTGGTGGCACTTTTTTTAAGATTAAAAATATCGCAATAACTAAAGCGCTAATAGCCCCTAAAGCGCTTACTGAAACATCCATGCTGATTCCTCCCCAATGCTGTTTTTACTATAAGTTAATTGTAAGCGTTTGCTATACCCGTTGCATTGTGAAAGGAAACAAAATTCGACGGGTAAAACTTCACCGGGCTTTGTGCAAATGCACAATTAAGTAATATCGTGCATTAATTTTGCAAGATATAATTCCACTAAGTCCCTTATATTCCTTGGATCCCTTCCTGTTAGTTCAAATATTTTTTCAAGACGATATCTTAAGGTGTTTCGATGAATAAACAATTTTTCTGAAACTTTATTTAACTCTCCATTTTCTTTTATATATGCCTCCAGAGTTTGCACTAGCTCTCCCTTTTTACCTTCTTCAAGCAACTTATAATAAAATGCGAAACTTTCTCTGTCCTGCTCATCCTGTGCTAACTTGGATAATAAGATGTCCAACTGATACTCTTCATAATTGTAGATTCTTTTTTCAGGGTGAAGTTTACTTCCCACAAAAATCGCTTTTTGCGCTTGAAGGAATGAAGATGTTAATCCTTTTATCCTTTCGGTTCTACTGCCAATTCCAATAAGAGCTTTATTTCCTGATGCCTTTTCCAACCTCTTCACCAAAAGTAACAATTCGCTATTTTCACGGATTGTAACTGCGGCCTTAAGAATCACAATTTCATTATTCAATGTAATACCCATTAGATCATTCTTTTCTAGCTCATAATGTACAGCACGAAGTAATTCTTGATTACTGAATTCTGCATCATCTGACTGTTTCAATACGATCGCTATTCTTGACTGATCTACCTCTATGCCCAGAAATTGAGCACGCTCTTTTATCCATTCCTCATTGAAGTCCTTCTCAGAAATAAGTCGATTGACAATTTCACTTTGCAGCCTCTGCTTCCACTGTACTCGTTCTAGTAATAGTGACTGCTCTAAAACTAATTCTGCTGCCATTTTTACAAGCTGAGCATAGTTACGAATGCTCTCCGGTTCTCCAGTGATCCCTATTACACCTACAATTTGATTATTAAATTGGATAGGCAAGTTTATTCCAGGTTTAGTCCCTTTCATTTCTGCAGCAGCTAATTTATCAATTTCATAGCTTTCTCCCTGATTCAGAACAAGAAGAGCACCGTCGTGGAGCTGATTAATTCTCTCTTTATCTCCAGATCCTATAATTATTCCTTTATTATTCATCACATTTATATTGTGATTTAATATTTTCATCGTTCGTTCAACAATTTCCTGTGCAAGTTCATATGTTAAAAATTGCATACAACTTTCCTGCCCTTCAACATTAATAATTCTATTATAATTGAAAATCACCATTTCATTTCTTATAAAAGGTTTGTGGTGCTAGATAAAAATGTTCCACGTGAAACGAAATCGTTGATTATCTTATGAAGAGCTTTTTTCTTATCCTTTTGCACCCTTCCTCCCACTTTGAACCCCTTGACTTCCACTCCAATAAACTTCTCCAACAAATAAACAATAAAAAAGAAGCAACCATACCCATAGATAAGATTGCTTCTTCTCAAGCCCCCTCTATCATCTCCTGCTTTTCTTTCTTAATGTGATCCAACTCGTTCTTCTTTGCCTCAAATTGATCAGTTAAATTTGATAGAATTTCACTTACTTTTGAGTACTGATTTTTAGTTTGTTCTAATGATTCACTAATCTTACTTTGAACCATCATATCTACAAAGAAACCATCCAAGAAAAAATCAGCAAACTTTAACATCCCTGAGATATCGACTTCGAGATGTGCTTCTTCTTGAACATCTAATAATTCCTTTTGAAAATAGCGCATACTTGTCTGAGCTCTATGGATGTGAGCTTCAGCTTCATCAATATGCCGGTGCTTTACAAAGCTGGAAATTGTTCCGCCGCCGAACATATCAAATGTTCCCCAATCATTTGCTTTTTTTAGTGAATTTTCAGCTTCCAAGAGGTCTCTTTTGACACGCACTCCAGCAACAATTGCTTCTTCCATCTCTTGAATATATGCTTTAAGATTCCCCTCTTTCTCACTCAAGTCAAAAATTTTATCTGCATGTCGTGAGCGACTTTTTTTCATCATGTTCTCTTTTTCAAAAAGAAGTTGGTAATACCTAGATTCAGCATTGTTGAGCGTATGCAGCTTATGATTTAGTTCAAGTATGGCTGATTCTATTTCCGATTTCGTTTTTTGTGTTTCCTCCAGTCTATGCCCGGCAGCAATGAGTTCCTGCTTTTCCTTTGACAGTTTTTCATCCTTCGTTCCGGATAATAGAGCGACTACGTTTTTTAAACTCATTTTTTTAAGTTGGTTCACATCTTTTTCTTCAGACTTATAAAGAATCTGCAGCTCAGTCAGTCTTTCCTGAATTATTTCTAGTTCTTTGTGGAAATCCTTTAATTGCGCTTCATACTTTTGCTTTTTACGTATTTCCCCTTTTATCTCAACTAACTTTGCATTTATTTCTAAAAACATTACGATTCCTCCGTTTCCTATTTACCTTTTCTACGGAATAGTCGAAAAAAGGTTTCAGATACCCACAAAGAGGAACTGGAAAACTTTTTGTTTAAGATTGTCAATTCCGGGAATTCTAGTTATGGTGAAAACCCTTATTGTCGGTAAATTTGTGTAATTACTAGTTCCATGGATTTCACTGTATATTCTCATTTAGATATGAAAAAGTTATAAACCCAACTATTAAAAATTTGCCTAACTATTCCCCTTTTCTTCAAGTAAAGTTTATATTTAAAGGGCTTACATTATTTTTTATTTAAAAGATCTAATCGTTTCACTTGACTAAAAGGAAATTCTATTTGATAATTTATATAAAATTAGAACGATTATAGATAATGTCTGTAATTGTTCAAATCACATTCTAGGAGGAAGATGAAACATGTCTCTAATTGGTACTGAAGTAAAACCTTTCGCAGCAAAAGCATTCAAAGATGGTGAATTCATCGATGTAACAAACGAAGATTTAAAAGGTCAATGGAGCGTATTCTGCTTCTATCCAGCAGATTTCACTTTCGTATGCCCAACTGAGCTTGAAGATTTACAAAACGAATATGAAAACTTAAAAGCACTTGGTGTTGAAGTATATTCTGTTTCTACAGATACTCATTTCACACATAAAGGTTGGCACGACAGCTCAGAAAAAATCGGTAAAATCAAATATGCAATGATCGGTGATCCATCTCAAGTGATCTCTCGTAACTTTGAAGTGTTAAACGAAGAAGAAGGTCTTGCTGATCGTGGAACTTTCATCATTGATCCAGATGGTGTTATCCAAACTGTAGAAATCAATGCAGGTGGTATTGGCCGTGATGCAAGCATTCTAGTTAACAAAATTAAAGCAGCTCAATATGTTCGCAACAATCCGGGTGAAGTTTGCCCAGCGAAATGGGAAGAAGGCGCTGAAACACTTAAGCCAAGCCTTGACCTTGTTGGAAAGCTGTAAGGAGAATCATAAATGGTACTTGATGCAGATATTAAAGCACAGTTAGAACAATACCTTCAGCTATTAGAAGGCGATATTGTTCTAAAGGTTAGTGCTGGTAGTGATAAACTCTCAACTGATATGCTGGAGCTTGTAAATGAGCTAGCTTCCATGTCATCGAAAATTACAGTTGAGAAAGCAGATTTACCAAGAACACCAAGCTTTAGCGTAAATCGTGTTGGCGAAGATACTGGTGTTACCTTTGCTGGAATTCCGCTAGGTCACGAATTTACTTCATTGGTCTTAGCTCTTTTACAAGTTAGTGGAAGACCACCAAAGGTTGATCAAAGTGTGATTGATCAAATTAAAGGCATTAGCGGTGAACATCACTTTGAAACATATGTAAGCCTAAGCTGTCACAACTGCCCTGACGTTGTACAAGCTCTTAATATAATGAGTGTTTTAAACCCTAATATCACACACACAATGATCGACGGGGCTGCTTTTAAAGAAGAAGTAGAAAACAAGAACGTGATGTCTGTACCAGCTGTGTACTTAAATGCTGAATTCTTAAGCGGTGGCCGTATGACACTTGAAGAAATTCTTGCTAAAATCGGTACTGCTCCTGATGCATCAGAGTTTGAGAACAAAGAGCCTTACGATGTTCTAGTCGTAGGTGGAGGTCCTGCTGGTGCGAGTGCAGCGATTTATGCAGCACGCAAAGGGATTCGTACTGGTATCGTTGCTGAGCGCTTTGGCGGTCAGGTTCTAGACACTATGAGCATTGAGAACTTCATTAGTGTAAAAAGCACTGAAGGGCCAAAGCTTGTCGCAAGCCTTGAGGAGCATGTAAAGGAATACGGCATTGATGTCATGAATTTACAACGTGCTAAAGGGATCGAAAAGAGAGACCTTTTTGAACTTGAGCTTGAAAATGGCGCTGTTCTAAAAAGTAAAAGTGTGATTGTTTCTACAGGTGCTCGTTGGCGTAATGTTGGCGTTCCTGGAGAACAAGAGTTCAAAAACAAAGGTGTTGCTTACTGCCCTCACTGTGATGGTCCTTTATTTGAAGGCAGAGATGTGGCCGTTATTGGTGGAGGAAACTCTGGTATCGAAGCAGCAATTGACCTTGCAGGCATCGTAAAGCATGTTACTGTTCTTGAATTCAATCCAGAACTAAAGGCTGACGATGTCCTCCAAAAACGCTTATACAGCCTTCCTAACGTAACTGTTCTAAAGAATGTTCAAACAAAAGAAATTACAGGAACAGACAGTGTTAACGGCATTACGTATATTGACCGTGAAACAGGTGAAGAACATCATGTTGAGTTACAAGGTGTATTTGTACAAATCGGCCTTGTTCCAAACACTGACTGGTTAGAAGGAATCGTTGAACGTAACGGTATGGGTGAAATTATTGTCGATAAGCATGGTGCAACAACTGTACCTGGTTTATTCGCTGCCGGTGATTGTACTGACAGTGCGTATAATCAAATCATCATTTCTATGGGATCTGGAGCTACTGCAGCTTTAGGTGCGTTTGACTATCTTATCAGAAACTAATCTATATAAGTGAAAGCCGCTCTTGCATCATTGTGTAAGGCGGCTTTCTTTATATATTCTATCTATTTAACAGAAGTTTTACTTTACTGTTCTTTGTTTCTAATACCATCCATTACAAAACGAACAGCATCTTCAATTTCTTCATCAGTAATAGAATAATCATTTAATAATACTAATCGGGAAGCTAAAAATCCCGCAATAAATGTTAACACCATTTTTACAATACGGTCTGTAGGTATATCTGCAAATTCACCACGTTCTTTAAATATTTCCAAAGCCTTGTTAACACGGGTAATAAAGTTCTCTGATAAAAGGGGCAATAAATTACTTTTTAGTTCTTCATTATATAAAATTTCCTTTATAACAACCTTAGCAATCTCCTTATTTTCTAAAAAGAAATTGATTCTGTTTTTTAGAAAGGCTTTAAGAAATTCCTCAAATGTATGAACATTTGAAGACATAATTTCGTTAAACACTTCCTCTGCCATTAAAGGAAAAGATTCTTTAAAAAAAGGAAGAATAACAGAAAGCAATAAATTATCTTTCGTTCCATAATGTCTAAAAATTGTTCCTTCTGCGACCCCAGCAGCTTTGGCGATTTCACTAGTAGATGTATTGGCATAACCTTTTTCAGCAAAAATAGTGATGGCTGCTTCGACAATTTTCTGTTGTTTTTCCGTTTGCTTCTTCGATAATTTTGCTTGAGCAATTAATGCATCCAACAACTTACTTTCAGACACTTACCACACGCCCCTTCATTACCCACTATTATAGCTTACGGTACTTTTTCAGAGCAAATAAATTCAATATGATAAAGAGTATGGCAAAAGCAGCTAAGGCGTAGAGGTCTCCACGTATATCTGCAAATCCCAAGCCTTTGTACATAACACCCTTCAAAGCATCTGCTGCATAATACAATGGCATGATCTTTGCGATGGCTTGCAGCCAATTGGCCATCCCTTCCAATGGTAAAATTCCTGAAAAGAAAATCTGTGGTATTACGGCTACAGGAATAAACTGAACCATTTGAAATTCCGACGATGCGAACGATGATAGAAGAATCCCTAAGGATAAAGCAACTAAAGCAAGGAGTAAATTAATCAGAATGACATTCCAAATTGAGCCGACAAGAACCATGTCTAATACATTGATAGAATAAAGAACAATCACAACCGTTTGAAGAATAGCGAATACTCCAAAGCCGATTAAGTAAGCTGTTATGATTTCCCCTCTCCTAATCGGTGTTGCCATTAATCTTTCTAAAGTACCTGTTGTTCGTTCTTTTAATAAACCGATACCAGAGATTAAAAATACAAAAAAGAAGACAAAAAAGCCAATTAGAATTGGACTAAGAACATCAAAAAATTCTGTGTCGCTATCTCCATATACATATTCAATTCCTAACGGATCCCTTGAAGGCATCTCTAGGTTCATATCACTTTTCATGATTAATTGTGATTGTAACTGTTTATTCGATATCTGTTTTATTTTCATTTGCAAGCCTTGTGCTAAATTAGGGTCACTGTTTAACAATGTCAATTTCCATTCATCATCTTCTACCTTTAAATACCCATCTAAATCTTGTTCTGCGATTACTTCTTCTATATTAGAAGTTTCTTTGAATTCCTCTATTAAAATATTTGCCTCTTTAAACTGTTCAATTAATTGGTCACTAGCATTCTCTACACCTAATGTCGGGTCTATATTTTCTCCATTAAATACTAAGTACATAAGAGTTAAGATTAATAAAGGGGCTATGAATAAAAGCGCCAGGGTTCGTTTATCTCTAAGCATTTGCTGAAATATTCGTCTAACTAATGCAGGTATTCTCATCATTTTTTCCTCCCTGCGCTTAAGAATACTTCATCAAAATTGCTTGCCTTATATTGCTCTTTTAGCTCCTGTGGTGTCCCACTCGTGATGATCGCCCCATCCCTAACCATTGCAATGTAATCACATTTTTCAGCTTCATCCATCACATGCGTAGTGACAATAATCGTTTTTCCTTCTTGCTCCTTTAATCGGATAAGCTCCTTCCAAATACTAAACCTCAGCTCTGGATCAATCCCTACTGTTGGTTCGTCTAAGATGAGAATTTGAGGATTTTGAATTAATGCGATAGCTAGAGATAATCGCCGTTTCATTCCACCTGAATATGCCAAAACCTTTTTTGATAGATGTTCTGTAAGGTTAACTAAATTAGCAGTGTACGCAATTCGCTCCTTTATCTCAGCTTTCTTTAACTTATAAAGAGAAGCAAAAAATGTGAGATTTTCTTTACCTGTTAATTCTGCATAGAGTGCATCTGATTGAGCCATATACCCAATTTCTTGCAGCAGCCTTAAATTAGGTACTTCCTCATTGAGAACATGAACGGCCCCGCGATCTGGTTTATCCATCCCTACAATCATTTTTACTAAAGTTGTTTTTCCTGCACCTGAAGGACCAATAAAACCATAGATGGATCCTTCTTTAATACTTAAATCAATGTCATTTAGTACAACCTTATTTCCATAACGTTTACTTATCTTCTGAATTGAGATAGTTTCCTTCATGTTAACCTCCCATAACCAAAATAAGTGAGTAATTACTCACTTATTTTATAACACCCCCCAATATGTCCTGTCAATAAGAAAAGTGAGTGTTTACTCACCAATCATTCACACCTCATATAGCTGATATCCCATATAAAGAGCCATCCCCCATACAATAAGTGCGGAAACCTGGTTCATCCTTTTTAAAAACTTCCCACTTCGATCGAATTGACCAATCTTCCTTCCGATGATCGCTAAAGAAAAAAACCAAATCCAAGATACAGCTATGCATGCTAGACAAAATATCCATTTCTCGTATCCTGTATAGGCTAATGAACTAGTTCCAATAACGCCAATCGTATCCATAATAGCGTGAGGGTTAAATAATGAAACAGATGCCGCGAATGTCACCTGACGGCGTGCCGAAAAACGGTCTTGCCTTTGATCAACACCTGCTTCAGGATGATCTCTCCACAACATCCACCCCATATATGCCAAGAAAAAGAAGCCTATTATTAATAGCAAGAATCTTAATGATTCAAAGCTAAAAACAATTATTGATACTCCAGCAACAGCCAAATAAATCAGAATTGTATCACAGATCCCCGCTGTTATAATTGCAGGTAAAGCTTGGGTCCATTTAGAATGGATCGCCCCTTGATTAAATACAAATACATTTTGAACTCCTAAAGGCAGGATTAGTCCAAATGCCAATATCATTCCATGAAAAAATGCCTCCACAATCATTCCTCCTGTTCTCCATTAGAATAACGAAGGATGTGAAAGATGTCTCCAACCAATTGGATGGGATTCAATCCAACCATTTTGGTATAATAGTAGAAAAAAACGGAGTAGCCAATGCTAGATATAAAATGGAAACCACAAAAAACGTTATCAATTCCCTTGCATCAGCAAATCTCTAATTATATGAAAAACAAAATCATGACTGGTGAGTGGACAATTGGTACAAAACTACCTCCGCAACGACATTTAGCAAAGCTCTTTCAAGTAAACCGCAGCACAATTGTCACAGCACTAGACGAATTAGCTGCCGATGGTCTAATAGAATCCAAGGTTGGAAGCGGGACAAGGGTAATCAATAATACATGGGGCCTTCTTACTTCAACTCCCCCTCCAGATTGGATAAGCTATGTTAAATCCGGTATTCACAAGCCTAATAAATCTATCATTCAACAAATTAATAAGGCAGAAGCAGAGCCTGGCTTTATAAGGCTTGGTACCGGTGAGCTGTCACCTGATTTGTTACCGAACGAAAAAATGGCGGGGATTCTCCAATTCAATCACGCTCGACCTTTATCACTTGGCTACGCAGAACCTAAAGGAAGTCTATCCTTGCGTAAAAGTGTTAGTGCATATTTAAAAGAAAAAGGAATTGCAGCGTCACCAGAATCGATTTTAATCGTTTCTGGAGGACTCCAAGCCCTTCAATTAATCGCCATTGGGTTATTAGATAGAGGATCTACCATCTTACATGAAACCCCTTCATACTTGAACTCAGTACATGTATTCCAATCAGCTGGAATGAATTTATTTGGGATTCCATTAGACGAGGAAGGGATTCAATGTAATTCGATTCCCCGTATAAAGCGACAACATAAGGCAGCTTTACTGTATACGATCCCTACATTTCATAACCCGACAGGCACATTAATGTCTGAGAAAAGACGTTTGGAGCTTATGGAGGTATGTCAGAAGGAAGCAATTCCTATTATTGAGGATGATGTTTATGGTGATTTATGGCTTGAGGAATCTCCCCAAAAGCCATTAAAGGCAAATGATACACAAGGGAATGTCCTGTATATAGGAAGCATGTCCAAATCATTAAGTCCAGGTTTACGAATTGGCTGGATTGCAGGGCCCGAACCTGTCATTGAACGTTTATCCGATATCAAGATGCAAACAGATTACGGCTCAAGCTCGGTATCGCAATTTGCTGTAGACAACTGGCTTCGCAGCGGACATTATAAGGAGTTCTTAATAGAGCTAAAAATAGAATTAAGATATCGAAGAAATTTTACCCATCAAATTTTGAAGAAGCATTTTTCAGATATCGCAACCTGGAGTATACCAAAAGGCGGTTTTTATATCTGGCTTAAATTACAACCGAAAGTTTCCACACGGAAACTATTCGATTTAGCCCTTCGAGAAGGGATTTTAATTAATCCTGGAAATGTATATGATAAACATGATGATCAGCACCTGCGGATTTCCTATTCCTATGCATCACTTGAGCAACTAGAAGAAGGGTTAATTCAACTAGCAAAGCTGATTAAGCATTACTCTTTGAAATGAACAACCCGCTTTAGGATACCGTAATTAACATATACGGTATCCTTTGTTTTATCTAGTTAAAGGAAACTTATTGAGCGAGCCTGAAAAAAGAGCAGACTAATCTCATCTTTGTACGTCTAATCCATTAACTATAGACGGGTTCTTTCCCACATAAACCAAGCGTCTGCCCTGTTGACGTATGAATTTCGTGCAGAAGATCCGGGTTTTCCATAAGGGACCTTCCGTATGAAGGAATCATTTCTTTAATTTTTGGTTCCCACTCATTCATATATTCAGGGAAGCATTTTGATATCACTTCAAGCATGACGTGAACAGCAGTCGAAGCACCTGGAGATGCACCGAGGAGGGCTGCAATTGAGCCATCCGCTGCACTAACAACTTCCGTACCAAATTGAAGTGTTCCTTTCCCGCCAGCTTCAGTATCTTTAATCACTTGCACACGTTGGCCTGCTACAACTAAATCCCAATCCTCGCTTTTTGCATTGGGAATAAACTCACGCAACTCTTCCATGCGCTGTTCCTTTGATAGCATTACTTGCTGAATCAGATATTTAGTTAATGACATGTTCTTCGCACCTGCTGCCAACATTGTTAATAGGTTATCCGGTTTGACAGAAGTGATTAGATCAAACATGGATCCATGTTTCAGGAATTTTGGTGTGAATCCTGCAAATGGTCCAAAAAGTAAAGACTTTTTATTGTCAATGAATCGTGTATCAAGATGTGGAACAGACATTGGCGGAGCTCCCACCTTAGCTTTGCCATATACTTTTGCATGATGCTGAGCAACGACATCAGGATTATTACACACCATAAATAGTCCGCTTACTGGAAATCCTCCAATATGCTTACCTTCAGGAATACCCGATTTTTGCAGTAAATGCAGGCTTCCTCCACCGCCGCCAATAAAGACAAATTTAGCAGTATGGCGCTCAATAACACCGCTATCTAGATTCTGCACTTTCACTTCCCATAGACCTTCACTTGTACGTTTTATATCTTGAACACTATGTCTATAGTTTGTCTCAACATGTTTTCTCTCTAAGTGATCAAATAACATCCGTGTTAAAGCACCAAAGTTAACATCTGTTCCAGAGTCAATTTTGGTAGCAGCAATGGGTTCATTTGTTTTGCGTTCTTGCATAATAAGCGGAATCCATTCCATCAATTTTCCAGGATCATCGGAAAATTCCATCCCTTGAAATAGCGGATTTTTTGATAGCGCTTCAAATCGCTTTTTTAAAAATGCTACATTTTGTTCCCCTTGAACTAAACTCATATGAGGCAATGGCATGATAAAATCCTGTGGATTTTGGATCAGCTTGCTTTTGACAAGATATGACCAAAACTGCATCGAAACCTGAAACTGTTCATTAATATTTATTGCTTTCGTTATGTCTACAGATCCATCAGGTTTTTCCACCGTGTAATTAAGCTCGCAAAGTGCTGCATGCCCTGTTCCCGCATTATTCCATTCGTTTGAGCTTTCCTCTCCTGCTTTTGAAAGCTTCTCAAATACAGTTATTTCCCAGTCCGGTATTAATTCTTTCAGAAGTGTTCCCAAAGTCGCACTCATCATTCCGGCACCAATTAAGATAACATCTGTTTTTTTCTGTATGCTGCCCATTATAACCTTCCTTTTATCCCCTATATTTGTAAAGAAAACTCGCCGATTGACGAGCATGTAAAGGCGAAGACAGAGGCTAAGCTGCCCTTATACTTCATACTTAAAATTGGCCACTGCACCGAATAATCATCCACGCAGCCAATTTATACTTTCTTAACGTGCAAAAAAGAGTAGGAGCTCCTGCTTAGAAGTCACAAAAAGCAACGAACACCTAAGAACAACCTTTTCTGTCTCAACTATAACCATACCACTATTATACTATTATAAATATTTATAGATTAAAATTTCTACCGTTATCTGATAATTATAAACTATTTAAAGCTTGCAAAAAAGTGTGAAGTAATTCCATTAGGATTTAATCCATATATCAAGCCTTATTTTCACCAAATTCACTTGCATATATTTTCCATATATTGTATTATATATCTAAATGATATATATCTTTTAGATAGGTGAGAGTTTATTGAAAAATTATAACGATACAACGTATGCGATTTTAGGAATTTTAACAACCGATTGTAACTCCGGCTATTCCATTAAACAATTTATTGACAAGAGCCTAAACCATTTTTGGAAAATTAGTTATGGCCAAATTTACCCAACGTTAAAATTCATTGTCCAAGAGGAATTAGCTGAAGTCCATTCATCCTCTTCTGCAGGGAAGCCTGACCGAAATGAATACAAACTCACTTCAAAAGGAGTAGAAGTATTAAAAAATTGGTTAAATCATCCAATTGATCAATTGCCTGTTGAACGGAATGAAATTTTATTGAAATTGTTTTTTGGCCACTATCAATCACACGCTCAAACAATCTCGCTTCTACAAAATTACAAACAAAGGCTAGAAAGCCGGTACCAAACGTATGAATCGATCGAGTTAGCGATTCAACAGCATCAAAGTCATGATGAAAATTCAATGTATTGGCTTTTTACTTTAGATTATGGAAAAAGGGTAACGAAGGCTGCAATCGAATGGTGTGAATGTACTCTACAGAAGTATGAAACTATTAGGGAGGATTAAAAATGACCAAACACCTTTTTACTGGACGTTACACAACGGAAAATGAAGAGGATATCGTTGTATTTGTCATTGGAATGAGAGTGAATAAAAGGCTTGCAGTACACAAATGGTTACCAGTCTTTCTAGCTATGCCAGGAATGATTAGGGAGCTTTATACAAATAAAGAAGATCTGGGTTTTTTATCAATGGAAAGCTATTTTGGACTTAGAACAACTGCCATGATTCAATATTGGCGCTCAATGGATGATCTGCTCGCATATGCAAAATTTGAAAAGCATATGAATGCATGGAAAAATTTCTATAAGAAAATCGGAAATAATCAAACGGTTGGAATTTATCATGAAACATATCAAGTTAAAAAAGGAAATTATGAATCTTTTTATGGAAATATGCCTCACTACGGCTTAGGTAAAGCCTTAGACCTTATTCCAATAACAGCTAAACATGATTCGGCACGAAAACGTCTTAAAGTAGAATAGGTGAATGTGAAAAAAAGCACCTTAAATAGGTGCTTCTTTTATTCCTTCCTATGTCGTCACCCTCTAAAAACAATATAAAAATAGACGTTATTTTATTAATCTTTTAAGTTCCTTCTTCCAGCTTCACAAATTACTTAAGTCTTCCAAAGATAATAAACTAACTATTTTATACCCGTTCCCCTCCCCTTTAGGCCTTACAATAACTGTCCCCATATCAGGAATTTGCCCTAAAGCCACACCTTGGGGAAAGCTATGAGCAATAATCACCTTATTTCTCCCCGTTACTGGCTTTGTTTCTAGCACTGACTGAAGATGATGTAATATTCTCCTTCTTTCTCTACCAGGTAAATTCCCGCTTAACCTATATACCTCAACCCAAAAGGATTCAAATTCAACATTTGCCCTTCCAAATGCTAACTGTGCGGTTTCTATTGTTCTACAAAAGGGACTTGCAGAAATAGGAAAACGAATGGGTATTCTTAAGTAACGAAGAATCTCTCCATAATACATAGCCTGCCTTCTGCCCCTTTCAGAAAGATTCCTTTGGGTAGAGCAGTTTTGAAAATTTAAATTGAGTTGATCTCGGCCTACAGATGCTTCTCCGTGCCTTACATAGAAAATTAATCCTCCTTTTTGCAGTGAATCAAGTAATGATCTTTTCAAACGATCTCCCCTTCCTTGTGAATGTCTTAGATTACTTATAATGTATGTTTGAGAACATGGACTATTAACTATTAAATTAATACTAAGCCTACCAAATAAGAACCATTTTTTCTTCCGCATTTAAAGTGAGCTACTTAATGATTTGATTTATTTTCAAATAGACTAAAACACTACCCTCTTCTGCTAGAATAGACGATTTCCTCCCCTTCATTAGTTGATAGTCAATGCCCTATGTATATAAAAACTTAATCACCTTATTGATTTCCCCCTATTTGTGTATATACCTATGAACAAAAGTAAATGTAAAATATTTCTAGCATTTAGAGATAGAAGCACATACGCAGTTTTAATAAAATCATATTTTATAAAAGGATTTATATATATATCCCATTAATAGATTCAAAAAAGGAGCGTGTTGAAAATACTAACTAAGACAGGACCATTATCCGTTTCTTTATTAGGCAGTAGCGGAGGTGTTGCTAGAGCAATATTAGCCATTTTAAACAAATCCATTCAAGATAAAAATGACCCCCTACACCCCATCATTAGCAAATCCCGCCTTCACCTAATTGATATCAATCAAAAGGATAAAAAATACTACGATCAATTATTCCCTAACCTTGCAGGTAACATTAAGCTCCATCAACTAGATCTCAAAGATACAACTATCTTTAAAGAACATCTAAAACAGACAAATACAAAAATAGTCATAGATGTATCATGGGCCGATACAATTGAGATGCTTAATTGCTGTAACGAATTAGGCGTATATTATCTTAATTCAGCTCTAGAGAACACGGAGGTTGATGAGGACGAGGAATTGTATGGTTTCCCACTAGCAGAGCGATATTTTAGATTTGAAGATAATAAAGAAGATTTAATTGCAAATACAAAAGCTATTGTTTGTTCTGGTATGAATCCCGGAGTAGTTCAATGGATGGCTTTAAAACTAATGAAGGAAAATCCGGGCAAAAAGCCTTTAGCCTGCTACATTGTAGAGCATGACAATTCTTTTTTTAAAGACAAGAAATTAATTAAACCTAACACACTCTATACTTCATGGTCTGTTGAATGCTTCCTGGATGAAGCTATATTAAGCTATCCAATGTTTGTCGACCATCATTTACAGCATTATTTTTATGAAGAAGTATATGCGATGGAGTTTAAAGTGAAATTAGGGGAAAAAGAATTTTACGGTTGTCTGATGCCGCATGAAGAAGTGATTACATTAGGTGAAATATTTGATATGGAAATTGGCTTTATTTATCGTGTCAATGAATATACTACCAAAATAATTCGGGATAATTTAGATGATGTGGATGTTCTATGGGATTGGAATCAGCAAGTAATTGATCCTGATATAGGTGAAGTTGAAGGTGAAGATTTAATTGGTGTGCTTTTAGTTTACGAGGATATGGAAAAGTTCATGTATAACGTGATGAAAAGTAGTGAGATTTATCCAAAATTCAAAACAAACGCAACGTACTTTCAAGTAGCTTGCGGCATTTATGCAGGCTTAGCCAGCTTAATCCTTGATGATGTTCCTCTAGGTATCTATTATGTTGATGATCTTTTGCTTAACACTGAAAGCAAGTATGGAGAATATCTAACCTACCATATGACTGATTTTGTCAAGGGAGAAAATAAAGGCTCCGATGGGTTGTTGCATAAAAGACTGAAATGGATTGAATAGACGATTATAAATTGATAAAAATATAGATCTATCAATCACTTTTTTAATAGACATCCTTATTAGTTGGCAGACTACAAGTTAGTTCGTTATGCACTTCTTCCATAAAAAATCTATTTGTTAGGAGATGAAAAGTTGGGAAAAGCACTTATTATTGGTTGTGGTGGAGTGGCATCCGTTGCCGTCCATAAATGTGTTCAAAACAATGAAGTATTTGAAGAGATTTGTATCGCAAGTCGGACAAAATCAAAATGTGATGACTTAAAAGCCAAACTAGATGGTAGAAAAACGAAAATTACAACTGCTCAAGTTGACGCAAATAATGTCGATGAATTAATTGCTTTAATTGAAGAAGTAAAACCAGATATCGTAATGAACTTAGCTTTACCATATCAAGATTTAACAATCATGGACGCTTGCCTAGCAACCAAAACACACTATATGGATACGGCAAACTATGAACCGGAAGATACAGCAAAATTTGAATACAAATGGCAGTGGGAATACCACGAACGTTTTGAAAAGGCTGGCATCACCGCTCTTTTAGGTAGCGGCTTTGACCCCGGTGTTACAGGTGTATTTTCAGCTTATGCACTGAAACATCATTTTGATGAAATTGAACAGATCGATATTCTTGACTGCAATGCAGGTGATCACGGCTATCCGTTTGCTACCAATTTTAATCCTGAAATCAATATTCGTGAAGTTTCTGCGAATGGTAGATATTGGGAAAATGGCGAATGGGTTGAAACGAAACCAATGGAAATTAAACGCGTTTATAACTTCCCTGAAGTAGGAGAAAGAGATATGTACCTGTTATACCACGAAGAGCTAGAATCCCTAGTAAAAAACATTCCAGGACTTAAACGTATCCGCTTCTTCATGACATTTGGCCAAAGCTACCTTACACATCTAAAATGTCTTGAAAATGTCGGAATGACTTCAATTGAACCGATCGAATTCGAAGGAAATCAAATTATTCCTCTTCAGTTCTTAAAAGCTGTCTTACCAGACCCTGCCTCCCTCGGACCACGCACAAAAGGTAAAACCAACATCGGCTGTATCTTCAAAGGAAAAAAAGACGGGAAAGATAAAACATATTATGTATACAATGTTTGTGACCATGAAGAATGCTATAAAGAAGTAGGTTCTCAGGCAGTGTCCTATACAACAGGCGTCCCTGCAATGATTGGTGCAATGATGCTGATAACAGGAAAGTGGAATAAACCAGGTGTATACAATATTGAAGAATTTGATCCAGACCCATTCATGGAAGCACTGAACAAATGGGGACTGCCATGGAAGGAAAACTTTGATCCAGAGCTAGTCGATTCTGAATCTATTAAACTCTCAGAACCGAAGAAAGGCAGTAGTTAATATGAAGTTCGAGGAAATACCATCACCTTGTTATGTAATCGATGAAGATCTTCTGGAAAAAAATTTAAAAATCTTGAACGGAGTCATGGAACGGACAGGATGCAAGATCCTTTTGGCACAAAAAGCATTTTCCATGTTTAAGATGTATCCTCTAATGGGGAAGTATTTAAGCGGTACGACTGCAAGCGGCTTATATGAAGCTCGTCTAGGTCGGGAGGAAATGGGAAAAGAGACTCATATCTTTTCCCCTGCCTATCGTGAAGACGAAATCGATGAGATTATATCTATTTGTGACCATATCGTCTTTAATTCCTTTTCACAGTTGGAGAAATTTAAAGATAAAGCTCTTGCAGCTGGCAAAAGTGTGGGCTTGCGCATTAATCCCGAATGCTCGACACAGGTGAGCCATGCCATCTATGACCCCTGCACGCCAGGTTCAAGATTCGGCGTAACAATAGCGAATTTTCGTCAGGATTTGCTTGATGGTGTTTCAGGCTTACACTTCCATACCCTTTGTCAGCAAAACTCCAACGATTTGGAAACAACTCTTAAGGCTGTAGAAGAGAGGTTTGGACCATGGCTATCTCAAATGGATTGGATTAACTTTGGCGGCGGACACTACATTACAGAAAAAGGCTATAACATTCAATTACTAGAAAGTTGCATTAAGAGAATGCAAGATAAATACGGATTAGTAGTATATCTTGAGCCTGGTGAAGCCGTTGCTTACAATGCAGGATATCTGGTTACGACTGTACTTGATACACATCAAAACGGTATCGATATTGCTATTCTCGACACTTCTGCAACCTGCCATATGCCCGATGTATTGGAAATGCCTTATCGCCCTCCTCTTCTTGGCTCAGGAACTCCAGGGGAAAAGCCGTTTTTGTATCGTCTTGGCGGGCAAACCTGCCTCACTGGTGATATAATTGGAGATTATTCTTTTGACCAGCCATTAAAGAGTGGAGATCGTTTAGTTTTTGGAAATATGGCAGTCTACACGATGGTGAAAAACACCACTTTTAACGGTATGTCATTACCAGCAATTGTTATTTTGGATCAAGCAGGAGAATACCATATCGTACGCGAATTTGACTTTAAAGATTTTAAAATGAGGCTCGCATAAAAGAGGAATTTAAAAATATTAGTTAACAGTAAAGGACTAGATAGCATCCTATTTATTGCCCACACAAACTTAATCACTTAGAAAAATCCGCAAAAATCTTTTGCGGATTTTCATTGTTTTGCAGGTGAACAGTCATGCCTCACGATTTCTCCTAAATTACCTGCCTTACTTACTCTAGATAATTGCTTTTATTCTCTATTAATTGTTGAAAAAGGAGTCTCCTTCCAATATTAAAAAGACTGATATAGTTGAGAATACTTTCTAAATCAGTTAGCATAAGTAGTAGTTTAATAAATATCGAGGTGAGTTTTTGCGGAATGTAAGTTCAGTTTTTTGGTATTCACTTTCAATTTGCGTTTTACTTGTTGTATGGGGTGCGATTGCTCCCGCTCATTTACAAGCTTTTTCTTCAAAGGTAACGAGTTATATCTCTGAAACATTCGGGTGGTATTATTTAATCATTATCATGATATTGTTGGCTTTCTGTATCTACTTAATTTTTTCACCACTTGGAAAAATTAAATTAGGTAAAGAAAACGACAAGCCCGAATTTAGTTTATCTTCCTGGTTTGCTATGTTATTTAGTGCAGGTATGGGAATGGGACTGGTTTTTTGGACCACAGCTGAGCCAATTTCTCATGCATTTAAAAATCCTCCAGGAGCTGAAGCAGGATCTGATGAAGCGATTAGGGAGTCGCTCCAGTATTCTTTTTTCCACTGGGGAATTCATGCATGGGCAGTTTATGGAGTTGTGGCACTATCCTTGGCTTACTTTAAGTTTCGTAAAGGTCAACCAGGATTAATTAGTGCTACCCTTTCTCCGGTATTTGGAGAAAAAAGCATGCGAGGACTATCCGGGAAATTAATCGATACACTGGCTGTATTTGCTACAGTGGTTGGTGTAGCTTCAACTCTTGGTTTTGGATCTGCCCAAATTAATGGGGGTCTGTCCTATCTCTTTCATACACCGAATAACTTTGGCATGCAATTATTGATTCTAGCTGTTTCCACTGTTCTTTTCATTTATTCTGCTTGGTCAGGAGTAGGGAAAGGAATTAAGTATTTAAGTAATGCCAATATGGGACTTGGATTTGCCTTATTAATTGCGCTATTTATCGTTGGCCCTACTTTGTACATCTTAAATATGTTTACAGCCACACTTGGAAGTTATATAACTAATTTTTTTGATATGAGTTTTCGTATATCCCCATTAAATGAAGATGGTCGTACATGGATTGACAATTGGACAATCTTTTACTGGGCTTGGTGGATTTCTTGGGCTCCATTTGTTGGAATTTTTATTGCCAGAATATCTAAGGGACGAACCATTAAAGAATTTATCATAGGTGTACTTTTTGTCCCCTCATTAGTTTGTTTTATCTTTTTTTCCGTATTTGGTGTTTCAGCACTAAATATAGAACAAAATGGAATTGAAACTATTTCAAGCCTATCCCTTGAAACGACAACATTTGCGGTACTTCATCAGTATCCATTAGGCGGATTTCTATCCTTAATCACGATTGTCGTTATTGCGATATTTTTCATTACTTCAGCAGACTCTGCAACTTTTGTATTGGGAATGCTGAGTACAGAAGGTTCAATTAACCCTGCTAATTCTGTAAAAATTGTTTGGGGAATTGCTATGTCAGCAATGGCTGCCATTATTGTTTATTTCGGCGGTACACAAGGACTGCAGAATATGTTAATTATCGCTGCATTACCTTTCTCCGTGGTCATGCTGTTAATGGGAGCTTCATTTTACAAATCGGCAAAAGAAGAGATTGAAAAAAGAGAAAATGGAAAAATAGTTGAAGGAAAAAGAATAAGCTAATAAACAGGTTTACTATATTTTGGCTTTGCCCTTAACTAAATTGACCATCCTTATGCGTCAGATTTGCTGGGGGTGGTTTTTTATTTTAAGGTTGTTTCTGTCATTGAACATGAATGCAAAAGAGGCTCTTAGAAAGCTAGACATCACTAACTTTCCAGAAGCCTCTATTATTGTCTCGAATCTAAAGAGATAAGGTATTTATTATTAAAGTTGTTCACCATTCGTTTGAATCACTTTTTTATACCAATCAAATGAATCTTTCTTGTAACGCTTCATTGATCCGTTTCCTTCATTATCACGATCAACATAGATCATCCCATAACGTTTTTTCATTTCACCTGTTGTGAATGAAACGATATCGATGATTCCCCATGGTGTATAACCTATTAAATCAACACCATCATAAGTTACAGCCTTTTCTAATGCTTCAATATGTGATTTTAAATACTGTATTCTTTCTGGATCATGAATAGAGCCATCCTCTTCCATAACATCTATTGCTCCGAACCCATTTTCAACGATAAATAGCGGGATTTGATATCTGTCATAAAAACGATTTAGTGTATATCTTAAGCCGGTCGGATCAATCGCCCAGCCCCAATCACTTGATTTAATGTATGGATTTTCAACACCATTCGGTAATCCGCCATTTACAATATCACCAGTGTTGTCATTTTTCACATCACTTTTAACTGTTGTCGACATATAGTAACTGAAGCCTAAATAATCAACCGTACCATTTCTTAGGATTTCTTCGTCTCCATCTTCGAACTTAATTTGATATCCTTCTCTCTCAAATTCTTTTAAAGCATAGCTTGGGTAATAACCGCGCACCTGAACATCAGGGAAGAAATAACGTTGTCTCATTTCTTCTTCTGCTAACATGATATCTTCTGGATTAGAAGAAAAAGGATAAATCGGTACATGTGAAACCATTGCTCCAATTTGGAATTCCGGGTTGATTTCTTTTCCCTTGGCTACAGCTAGTGCACTAGCAACAAGTTCATGGTGTGCAGTCTGGTACATAACTTCCTTTGCATTTTCGTTTTCACCAACTATTACACCTGAGTTTGTCCATAAGAATATTGGATTGTTTACATCCATTTGGTTATTAATTTCATTAAATGTCATCCAATATTTTACTTTATCTTTATAACGCTTGAAGCAAACCTCAGCAAACCTCGCAAAAAAGTCTACCACTTTTCGATTTCTAAATCCGCCATACTCTCTTGCTAAATGTAATGGCATTTCAAAGTGAGATAATGTAATAACAGGTTCAATTCCATACTTTAATAATTCATCAAACACATCATCATAGAATTGCAGTCCGGCTTCATTTGGTTCAGCTTCATCGCCTTTTGGGAAAATTCGGCTCCATCCGATTGAAGTTCTTAAACATTTTAAACCCATCTCAGCAAATAATGCGATATCTTCCTTATATCTATGATAGAAATCAATTGCCTCATGGTTCGGATAGAATTTCGTTTCTTCAATTTCTTCAGTGATTTCTCTCGGCACTCCATGTGCACCTGCTGTCATAACGTCAACTACGCTTGGCCCTTTGCCACCTGCATTCCATCCACCTTCAAATTGGTGAGCAGCTAAAGCACCGCCCCATAGAAAATCTTTAGGTAACTTACTCATGATCAATTCCTCCTTATTTAATCACAGTGAACAACTTTTGATCTAAAACACTATCTTTCAATTTTTCAATGATAATTTCTTTATAAGAATGTGCATTCGTTACAATAAGAGGTGTCGTAACCTTGATTCCTTCTTTTTGAATAAATTCTTTATCAAAGGTAATCAGTAAATCACCTTTTGTAATCTTCTGACCATCTTCAACATGTAAATTGAACGGCTTTCCATCTAATTTAACAGTATCTAAACCAATATGAACAAGTAGTTCAACACCAGATTTTGAACGTAAACCGATTGCATGCTTTGTCGGTGCAACCATTACAACCGTTCCATCAAATGGCGCATATAATTTGTTATCTGATGGCTCTATCGCTACTCCTGGTCCCATTGCTCCTGAGCTAAATACTTCATCTTGAACTTCTGAAAGTGAAATTACTTTACCAGTTAACGGAGCAGCTACAAATTCTTCATTGTCTTCAAAATTGTTTTGCTGTTGTTCTCCACCTTGCTCTTTTACTAAATCTTCACTTCCCGCCTCTTTTGCTTTATCCTCACCAAAACCAAAAATCTGAATTAATACGATTGGTAGAATAATAGCAATCGCAACTCCAATCAAGATTCCCCATATAGACGTTGGATAGTCTGAATTAATACCATTTACAATTGTCAGTGGACCAGGTAATCCTGCATAAGCAAAATAATAAGGATTAAAGAAACTAGCTACGATCGCACCAACCGCACCTGAAATAGCTCCAAAGATAAATGGTTTTTTAAATCTTAATGTAACCCCGTAAATAGCTGGCTCTGTAATACCAAACAATCCAGTTACACCAGCTGAAACGCTGACTTTACGAACTTCTTGACTCTTAGCTTTAAGAATAACACCAAGCACTGCTCCAATCTGTGCAATAACTGCAATCGTTTGATACGCTTGGAAAGAATCTCTACCGTATAAATCAAAATTTGCAAGCACCATAGGTGTAACTCCCCAGTGCACACCAAAGATAACTAATATTTGCCATAATCCCCCAATGATAGCACCAGCCAAAGCAGGCACATTTTCCGCTAAGAAGTTATAGCCATTAGCTACTCCATTAGCTCCCATTGTTGATAAAGGTCCAATCACTAGAATTGTTAGTGGTACCATAATGACCATACATAAAAGTGGAACAAATAATGGTCTAACAACTTCATTCATTCTCTTGTTCAAAAATCTTTCAAGATAAGATAAGAACCATACTAAAAATAATGGCGGTAAAACAGAAGATGTGTAAACCGTTTCACTTAATGGCATACCTAAAAATGAAATGCTTGTTCCTGATGAAATCTGTGCAGCCATTTCTGCCCAAGTCGGACTAACTAATGCGGCACAGCAGGCAACTGCAATATAAAGATTTGTTTTAAAATGTTTTGCTGCCGTCATAGCTATGAAAATTGGTAAAAAGGTAAATGGTGCCCATGAAATAAAGCTTAAAACTTGATAAGTTCCGGTTTCTGCAAAACCAGCAGAGAATAAATTAATGATAATTAATGCGCCTTGTAATATACCTGCTGCAGCTAAAATGTAAATGAATGGTGCAAAAACTGCTGACATTGTCGCAATGACCCGGTTTAAAACCGTTCCTTCACTTTTGCCTTGTTCCTCTGTCGTTTCAAGGTTTACTAGACCTGAAAACTTCTCAAAAACTTCCCCAACGTGCTGGCCAATAACAACTTGGAATTGACCACCGTTCTCTACAACTGTTATAACTCCAGGCATCGCAGCTACTGCTTGTTTTGCCTTTGGATTTGAACGCTTCAAAACTAATCTAAGTCTAGTTGCACAGCGAGTTGCTCCTATAACATTCTCTTCCCCGCCAACTGCATCCAAAATGTCTTTTGCTAGTTTACTATAATCTCTAACTTTTCCTGACATTTTAAATCCTCCCTAATAGTTAATACGTTTTCATTATAATTGTATCGATACAATTTATCAATAACTATATAATATTTTTATTTATATATAATAATTAAGTTACGTTATGATATAATTATACATATTTAAAAAGTTATCAATTAGTGAGGAATAGGTATGTTAAAGTATCAGGAAATTGCAAAAGCGATTGAAAAATATATTGAAGGTCACCAACTACAACAAGGGGATAAGCTTCCTGTACTAGAAACTTTAATCGCTCATTTTAAAGTGAGTAAAAGTACCATAACAAAATCTTTAGATATTTTGGAGAGAAAGGGAGTCGTCTTCCAAGTTAGAGGTAGCGGTATTTTTGTGAGAAGGCATAGGAGAACGGGATATGTCAGTCTTCTTTCTAATCAAGGATTCAAAAAAGATCTTGAGAATTTCCAAGTTACCTCCAAGGTCATTGACTTAGATGTAAGAAAGCCAACAGAAGAAGCGGCTGATAATTTAAACATTCCACTTACTGACGATGTCTACTATGTAAAAAGACTTCGATATATTAATGGACAAACGCTGTGCTTTGAAGAGTCCTATTATAATAAATCAATCATTACGTACTTAAATAAAGAAATCGTTTCTGAATCTATCTTTCATTACATCAGGGAAGGACTAGGATTGAAGGTTGGTTTTTCAGATATGTTCTTCCATGTTGATAAACTAAATGATGAAGAAGCAAGCCATTTAAACTTGCCTAATGGATCACCAAAATTTTACGTTGAAAGTATCTTTCATTTAACGAACGGACAGCCATTTGATTTCTCAAAAGTAACCTACAACTATCAACAGTCCCAATTCTTTATCCAAGCAAATAGCCACATATTGTAATGGATAAAATTAGATGTGGCCTATTGTTAAAAACAGCCTAAATATAGAGGTTTTCATTTTACATTTTCCAAACAAAAGCTTGGTTTCTTTATTTAAGAAAACAAGCAACTTTTATTTTGTATATATCAGAGCTTTCATTGATTTAAATATAAAGGATTATAGAAAGGAGGAACATCATGATTGCCTTTTGGGGAGAAGTAATTGGTACTGCCATATTAATTTTTCTAGGGGGAAGTGTATGTGCTGGCGCTACTCTAAAAAGGTCTTTTTCTTATAACGCTGGCTGGTTCGCCATTCAATTCGCATGGGGAATGTCTGTAACTTTAGCTATTTTTACCGTAGGAAAATATAGTGGAGCACATATTAATCCGGTCATTACTTTGGTCTTTGCACTTACTGGAAATTTCCCATGGGATCAAGTAGCTGTTTATATCATTGCTCAGTTATTAGGTGCTATGATTGGTGCAGCGGGGGTATACTTACAATACTTACCTCATTGGAAAGAAACAAAAGACCAAAATGCTATTCTTGGAGTCTTTGCAACTAGTCCAGCTATTAGGCATCCTTTTTCTAATATGTTAAGTGAGACCTTAGCAACATTTATTTTAATACTCGGAATCCTTTCAATTGGAGCTACTAAATTTACAGATGGCCTCCATCCATTGGCAGTCGGCTTCTTCATTATCACATTAGGGACCTCATTGGGAGGCACAACAGGTGCTGCGATGAACCCTGCTCGTGACTTGGGGCCAAGGATTATACATTCTCTTTTGCCTATACCAGGTAAAGATGATTCCAATTGGCAATATTCCTGGATACCTATCTTAGGGCCTATTCTTGGCGGTTGCCTTGGTGGATTTTTTTATCATAGTGTGTTCTATGGAGAAATGATCTTTCAATTAATTGTTACCCTGGTAATTACCGGTCTTGTCTTATTTTTATCCTATCGTTTAGGAGTTAAAAAGGAAAAGCAGAAGGTTTTAAAAGCTGGGGTGGCGTGATAAATATCTATCATTCTAAGTAACTTCAAATTTAAATAAAGGCTGTTTTCGCATATTTGTTGTTGTTAACACAGTGTTTAAAGTGAAAATAGTTCGTTCCATTGCGCTGCAGATACTCGACTCCTGCGGGAGATGAGTATCATCCGCTCCATTCCACTATAGAGTTAAAATAATATGCAAAAGCAACAATCATTGAGAAAACAGCCTAAATAAAAAGCCCCTCTTTCTCCTTCATCAGGCAAAAGGGGCTTTAATTATTTTTTGCACTTCAACATTACATTCTTGTTTATTCAGCTACTCCACTTGGATTCTGGTAAAGAGACTGTACCTCTGTAGCCGGAATGGCTACCCCATCATATACACGCACTTCATCCATTAACCCTTTGAAAGGTGTATCCCAGTAGTTAACACCCAAACCGAATTCAGCATCAATAGATGTAAATACATTCGGGAAGTTGTCCCCAGTATATTTAGCCACACCATTAATATAAAATACAGCATGTCCTTCCTGGACCGTTAAAGCAACATGTGACCACTGATCTACAGGTATGGTGGTATCCGTTACAGCATCATACCATTGGTCACCGTTGTGTGACCAAACCATTGTATTGCCCCATCCAGTTTTTGGTACGATACTGATCCAGTTATTCGATGTTTCTGCCCCAAAGAATGAAGTAGTAAATTCAGTGATTTGTTCAGGCTTTAACCACAATGATATAGAGTAAGTATCACCGGTAATTAAGCCATCAGCTAAACGCAGTCCCGAATTCCCATCGAATTTAGCCGCTTGTCCCACAATACCTTCAGCAAATGTAATATTTCCGCCTGTATTATTAAGTCGATCGCCCGTCACGGTTGCATCCGCTTTTTTTCCAGCGCTGTCTTTAAATCCTTCACTAAAATCGTAGAAAGCCGCTAAGCCGCCTTCTTCCTTTGCCTTCACTGTAACGGTTACTGTTAGTGTTTCGGTCGCATCCCCTAATGTAATCGTCCCCGTTAAGTGAACCTCAGCATCTTCAGAGCCAGGATTTGGCCGTGTAACCACTCCTTCAGTAGACACTGCCTCCGGATTAGAAGATTCCCATGTAATTTGGGCTCCTCTTGTTGCTACGGTTGGAAGTGTTAAATTACTAATCACAGTTGAAGGGAAATTAGTTATTAACTCTTGTTTAATTGCCTGTACTAAATCCTCATCAGAAGATGCTTCCACATGACTTCCCCAAATGACAATTCCTTCATCTGACATCGCGCTAAACGTCATAACCCACTTTTGAGAAGTAGGGTCATATTGGCGGATAAATACACCATCGTACGTACCTTCATTATCAATTGTTAATTCTGCTTTGTAATTCCCATAAAGTTTCCATGTACCTGTTACTGCGCCAGAAATGGTGTGATCTTCATTCAATTTCACCCATGTTGACTCAGTTAAGTCACCAGTAATTTCTTTGCCATGGTTAATGTATTTATAGTCACCTGTTACATCCGCTTCGGAAACCTTCTCAATTGTTTCTCCTGCATAACGGTATGGTGTTGGCACCGGCCATTGGTCATTGTTCTTAAATGTTTGGTGTACACGAACCTCGTGCATTTCACCTTGTTGTGGGAAACGAGTATGCGTTACGATAAATTCCTTGCCTAATTCTTCGTCAATTAGATAAGAGTTATGACCCGGAGAAAGGTAACCTGTACCGATTCCTGTTCCGGCTTCACCAAGGTCTCTTTTAAATAGGAAGTTCCCCATCATTTTATTGCCGATATCTTTATGATCGTCATTACCCGGAAAGTTTCCAACTCCCCTATCAAATGATTCTGGGAATACAGCAGCATTTCCTTTTGCATCAACATATGGGCCATCAGGATTCTTGGATCTAAACTGTCTCATCTGATAACCGCCATCAGAAGCTAAACCTCCATACGTGATGTATAGATAATAATAGTCTGTTTCCTTATCATATATAGCGTAAGTTCCTTCAGCCGACCTTCCGTAGCCAGAAGCAATTTTTGTACCAAAATATCTGTCGATCATTCTTCCATCTTCTGTTTTTCCATCCTTTCCAGGATACTTTGGCAGCCCTGTTTTCTTATCTAATTCTAAAATAAAGGTTCCGCCTGACCAGGAGCCGTAAGTCATATATAACTTATTATTTTTACCCTGAAGGATATTAGCATCGATGGCATTGGTGTAAAGTTTATTATTATACGCACCACTTTCCGTAAACCAATCAGGATTTACTTCATCGATCACACCATCTTTAATAAGATCTGCGATATTCGTATTCTCCCAATGCTTATTGACATTACTGTTTCGATCATAGGCATTATTGTTGGTAAATCCTGAATACATAATAGTATCTACATATTCAAATGGTCCTTCAATATTCTTAGAAACCGCTATACCGATGGCAGAACGGATATAAGTGGAAGACACACTATAGTAAATCATAAAGGCACCCTTTGTCCCATCTTCATTTACATAATGTTTATTCCAAAACACATCCGGAGCCCAAACTGCAAAGCCGCCTCTGCTGTCTGAATCATTTTCTCCAGCCCATTTAAAGGACTCCGCCAGGTTTGCTGACAAATCTCCATATACTTTATTATTCGGGGTAGTATACCCATTCGTAAATCTATCCCAATTGATTAAGTCCGTTGATTTAGCCCCATCAATGTGTGAACCATACACATAGTAAGTCCCCGTTTTAGGATCTTTAATGATTGAAGGGTCATGAACAGAAGCATTTCTGAATTCAAGTTGTTCAGAATTACTTGTTTGCTTTTTACCTAGTGCGCTGCTTGGTATTAACAACAATAGTATTAGAAAAACAGATATGAAGCTTATAAAAGAACCTTTCATTTCATTGTTTCCCCTCTCTTATTAACAAAATGAAAACGTATTCATTTTATGCAACTCCCATTCCACCTAACATGTTCAAAGTAAGACTAGACCTTAACCTATTATGTTTTAGTAGTTCAATATACGTAATTTTCTGAATACTAGGAGTGTTTCTATTCAAACATGAAGATGAGCGAAAAAAGGATATCTTAGATGTGTAAAAATTTAGTGGAATCAATAACTGAAACTGAAGAATTGTACGGACCAATAACATTAACTTCCTTAGTTCGTCTTTATATAACCTCCAATCCTCAAAAGTTATACTTACAACTGTGGAGCACTTACATTTAGAAGCTAGTAAGTTGACCACAATTAAACGATACTATAAATCTATAAAAATCTCAATATCCTTTTGTAAACTTATTGCACAAGTTCTTCGCAATAACAAAAATGAACGTACAAGTTTCATCCAAAACTATTAAAATGTTACGAACCAGTTATTGTCTATTAGAAAAAGATCAATCATGATTTCCTATTTCAATTAAACAAAATCAGTGAGAAAGGATCAATGAAATGACTGGCCCAATTTTTGATTGCCCCTCTTGATTATTGGACCCATTTTCTTAATCTTCCTCGTTTTAAATAAAATAAGAGAAATCAAATTGATTTCTCTTATAAACTATTTATGGTATGGTTCATCCTCATGTTATGAGATTTTTCATGTTGAAGCAGCCATTCCTTCCTCCATAGACCTCCTGCATAACCGGTTAATTTCCCATTTGAACCGATTATTCTATGGCAAGGGATCACAATGCTTAACTTGTTTTTCCCATTTGCACTCCCTACTGCTCTTATCGCCTTTTCATTTCCGATGGAAACAGCTACCTCCTTATAAGATCCCGTTTTAGCATAAGGTATTTTTGTTAAAGCATTCCAAACAGTTTTTTGAAAATCAGTCCCTTCAAATTGATATGGGAATGTAAATTCCTGGCGGTTTCCCTTAAAATATTCGTCAAGTTGGTTATAGCATTCTGATAGAACCAGAGGGGTTTCCTCTTGTAATAAATTCTCTTTTTTATTCTCTTCAGAAAACAGTATAGAAATGATGGCTTCATGAGTACCGATTATTTCGATCATGCCAATCGGTGACTCATAGTCTAATTTATATATTTTTGTCATATAAGGACCTCCATAGGTAAAAGGTAGCATATGCCTGCCAACCCTCCCAATTTGCTGCGTATTCTTCTATTTCTTCTCTAGTTGGTTTCCTCTCTAGACCTAATAGATTCTTTAAGGCATTATGAAGACCGACATCCGCAATCGGAAAGGAGGAAATTTGATGTAAGCATTTCATCATCACATAATCTGCCGTCCATGCCCCGATACCTCTTATCAACATTAATGATTTTTGCACTTGATGATAATCTTGTTTCTGAAGCAATATTTCTTTTGTTAATTTCCCACTTTTCATATCTTTAGCAATTCCAATGATATATTCAGCCTTCCTAGTAGTAAATTGAAGTTGCCTTAAATCATCTACACTCAAAGAAGCTATTTTTTCAAATGAAGGGAATAACCAAAATTTTTCTCCTTCGAAGGTTAAACACTCGCCAAATTGTTCAACAAACCTTTGTTTTAATGTGTAAGCAAATGGTAAATTAACTTGCTGTCCCATTATTGCCCATGCAATCGCTTCAAATAAATCTGGAATACACATAATCCGTAAGCCAAAATATTTATATGCCAGTTTCTTTAAAATTTTATCCTTACTAGCCATTTGATAAAATTCTCTTAAATCCTGAGCCAAATCAAACCATTCCCAAATATACTCTCCCGTTTTTTTACGAGTGAAAATTGATGGATTACTGCTTGGGAATTCAATCTTTAGGCAATTATTGATATATCCTATTTTACATAAAATCAAAGAGTCTTTAATTTTTATTAATTTATAGACAACTCCGTCTTTAATTTGATGAAGCACTTCCTGATTAGACCTTCCTAAAAAGATTAAACACTCTTCAAAATTAAATTCCTTAGGAGGATACATCTCCAAATAAGATTCACAATCAATCCAATTCATTTAGGAAGTCCTTTCGATATTCACTTGGTGAACAGTTTTTTAAGCTTCGAAACACTTTATAAAAGTTGGATGGACTTTGAAATCCTACCTCATAGCAAATCTCTAAGTTTGTCATACTTGTGCATTTAAGAAGATGAGTTGCTTTATCGATACGTATTTTTTCTAAATAAGTACGAGGTGTCTCAGAGGTTTCTTGTTTAAATAAGCGTTCCAGATAATAAGGACTTAAACCGACGTGATTCGCTATATCCTTCAATAATACATTCTGTTTATAATGATTGACTAGGAAGGTAGTAATCCTTCTGACAATCATAATATGCGGGGATTGTTCAACTTCTGGCTGACATCTTTTACAAGGACGAAAACCTGCCTCTTCCACTTCATTAATTTCATGGTAAAATTCTACATTCACTTTTTTAGGCTTTCTTGATCTGCAAGAAGGACGGCAATATATTTTCGTTGTTTTTACTGCCGTAAAAAATAGACCATCGTATTTACGATCACAAGCCATGATTTTATCCCACATCTCATCAAATGAAAGATTGATATTAGTTACCATGCACTCCACTGTCCTTTCTGCAAACCCCAGACATTTCCCGGAAATAAAATGTTATTTAAAAACATCTCAATCAATTTCTGAAACAAGTGCATTTTACTTTCCAGTGTATATTGGACTCATTTTAACAAGTAATCAACTCTATTTCATCCTCATTCTTGCTCTTATGGTCTTCTTTAAGTTAAGAAAAACTTGCTTATCGCCAAGTTCTAATAGCGAAAGCCTTAGTTTTTCTTATACTATCATCAATAAAATCATACTTTCTGATAGTCCAAAAAGGTGAAGCTATGTTGTGCTTTACTTTTAAAGTTATGTTCTCTAAAACTCATCATTTACTTGTACCTTGTTGGTTCAGAGAAATTTTACTCATTATTAAAGAAAACCTCATATACTCATGATACAGATTCACCGTAACGATTAGCTGAAAAACAAATAAGGCCAGCTCATTAGATGAACCGGCTTTAATAAGGGGGCGTCCGTTAGATTTTCCATCATTCATTTGAAAAAGTCATATCAAATCACTTTACTAGCAAAGAAGTAAGAAATCTCTATCCTTATCCGTTGAGCTTAAGCTTCCTTTTTATACGGATGGCTACTACTTCAAGTAAGATAGCAATGGCTAATATAAAATAGGTAATTGCACCAATTTCTCTGATGTCTAAATAGAAATTGCTGGCCATGAACATATCAAAACCGATTCCACCTGCACCTGCTGCTGCACCCATTGCAATAGCAACCGCGAAGTTAATTTCAAATCGCAGGAACGTCCAAGATATCATGTAGGTGACCGAAGATGGAATAACTGCTTGAAAGATAATCTGCCACCAGTTTGCTCCGCTCGCTTGAAGGGCTTCAATTACTCCTTTATCCAGTTCTTCAAAAGACTCAGAATAAGCCTTCACCAAATAGCTTACTGAGTGAAACGTCATCCCTATAACTGCCGCTACACTCCCGAGGCCAGCCGCCACCGCAAAAATTAACACCCACAAAACGGTTGGAACCGCTCTTATAAAAGCAACAAGTCCCTTAATAACGGATGAAATCCGCTTATTAGTTAGATTTTCAGCAGCTAATAACCCCAAAAATACAGCGATAATTGCCCCAAATAAAGTCGTTAAGAAAGCGAGCCCTAAGGTAACAAAAACTTGATAAAGCGCATGTGTAAACGTAAAATGCTTAAGATGCGGCTCTAGAAACATTGCTTTTAAATTCGCAAAAGTCCCCAGAATAGCTTCACCAATATCGAGCTCTTTGTAATCAAAACTAAAAAATGCGTATACCGTTAGAAATGCTAGTATGACAAGTGTACTTCTAATCACCCAGGTTGATTTAGTCAACTTTTTGATTTTTATTTGTTTTTTCAAGTGAGGCTTCAGTAATTGTTTTGCTGAATTTAATTGTTCCTTTGCTTCCATTACAGAATCACCCTTCTTACGTAATTCGATACAGCTTCAATGCATAATATAGCTGCAATAATAACGACGACAACCAAAGAAGCAACATCGTAACTTAAACTTTTGTAATACAGGTTAAAAGTGAAGCCGATTCCTGATCCGGTAAGCAAACCTATCAAGGTGGCACTTCTTATATTTGTTTCAATCATAAATAAAATCCAGCTAATCATTTGTGGAAGGCTTGATGGAATCACCGACTGAAAAATAATCGAAAAGTAACCTGCACCAGTTGCTTGTAACGCCTCGACTGAGCCTTCACTGATCTCATCAATCGTTTCAACAAAAGCTCTAGTTAAAAAGCCAAACGAACCAAAAAACAAAGCAAAATATCCAGTTAATGAACTTTGGCCAAATGAAAATAGTAGAATCATTGCCCAGGCTGCCACATCGATATTTCGAAAAATAGTAGCTATTCCTCTGCTAATGCTCCCAAAAATGGCATTCACTCTTGTCGTATTCGAGCCTAGAATCGCAAATAGTAACGCAACTACAGCACCGATTGTGGTGGCCGCAATTGAAACCAGCAGCGTTTCAATTAGTTTATCCAAAATTTCAGGAAGCTTGGTTAAGGATTCTTGCGTTGGATAAAAGTTCGTTAATCCCCACGAAACTGCCTTTGAAAAAGATGTAAAGCCTTTGACGACATTGTACTCCGTAATAATAATGGCTAGTAGAGTGACAGCAACTAAAATAGAAATAAACCCAAGCGTGTTTAGTTTCTTTTTCATGAAGAAATTAGCTTGCATGGATGCCTCCTACATCAAAAATAAGATTTTCAGCTTCTGACCCGTATATTCGCTGAATATCCTCTTTTGTAATGTTTGCAGGTGGGCCATTATAAACAACTTGACCATGGTTAATCCCGATGATTTTATCCGAGTATTTCAATGCCACATCCACTTGATGCAGATTGACAAGAACGGTAATGCCCATAGTCGTTGAAATGTTTTTCAAATGATCCATAATAACCTTAGCAGAATTGGGATCAAGAGAAGCAATGGGCTCGTCACATAGAAGCATCCGAGGATTTTGAATCAGAGCACGAGCGATTCCAACACGCTGTTTTTGACCGCCGCTTAATTGATCAGCGCGCTTATAAATATGTTCGTCTAAACCTAGAACATTTAAAATGTGTACAGCCTGCTCCTTTTCTTCCTGACTATATAGCCCGAGAATTCCAGCCAATGTAGATTTTTTCCCTAAATTGCCGTGAAGGGTATTTTCGATGACACTTAAGCGATTAACTAGATTATAGTGCTGAAAAATCATCCCGATTTTCGTACGGAGCTTTTTTAAGTCCTTCTTCTTCAGTTTCATCACATTCATGTTATCAAAAGTAATTTCTCCGCTCGTTGCATCAATCATTCGATTAATACAACGAAGGAGAGTAGATTTTCCCGCTCCTGATGGACCGATGATCGATACAAACTCCCCTTCATTGACGGAGAAGTTAACATCCGATAACGCCTTAGAATCAATACCAAATTGTTTAGACACTTGATTTACTTCTAATAAGGCTGACATAGGTTTAACTCTCCTTGCTATTTGGTCAATTATTTCGAAAGCTCACGAATTGGGTTGAACCAAGAATCCTCTACTTCAACTAAACGCTCATCCGCAGTTTTCTTAAACAATCCTGAAAACTCGGAATCCTCCGGAACAAAGACTTTTTCATTGTTCGCAATCTCATCAGACGTCATCACTTCAAGTAGTTGAGCTTGTAAATCCTCATCCACATTATCTGTATTGATAACAAATGGTGCATTTAGTACTGGAGTAACGGAAATAAGTGAAAATTCTTTTCCAACAACGGTATTAAATGGTTCTTCTGCATCTTCTTTTACTTTGTAAACCGCACCAGGTCTGTTTACTTCCCCATCTGCCAATTCCACATAATTATTTACACATGTATCACAGAAAGCCGCTACATCTGCTTTACCTGATAATAAATTGACTGCAGATCCTTGGTGAGAACCTCCGTATAAAACTTCGCTAAAGAATTTACCTTCGCCGCCTTCAAGCAAATCCTCTGCTGTTAAGTCTTTGAATTCTTCCTGTTGACTGAAGTAATCAACGATTCCTGTTGATGGAACTTTAAAACCTGATGTTGAACTATTGGATACAAAAGAGAATTTCTTGCCTTGAATATGATCAATCGCGAACTCATCGCCATTTTTATATTGGTCGACATTCTCTTTATTTACTGCTAACCAGCTATAATATACCGCATCTTCCAAAGTACCTGACTCACCAGTAGGAACGACCAACGGAAGAACTTTTTCATTTTTGTTATGTGCTTCAATGTACCCTTGTGCTCCTAAAAAAGCCATATCTGCGTTTCCATTGGCCACTGCTTCAATCGCAATAATATAGTCTGTTGTTGTTTGATGCTCAACCTTTTTACCTGTTTTCTCTTCAATAATTTTCCCTATTTCATCACGTGCTTCTGTAAGGTCTGCTCCAGATTCATTTGGAAGCCAAGCGATAGTAAGCGTATCTTTATTACCAGCTTCTCCGCCAGCAGAAGATGAACACCCAGCAAAAATCAATAACATAACTACAGAAAGTAAAGAAACTAACGTCTTTTTCATCATTTAACTCCTCTATCATTTTGTTATTTTAAATCACTTCTATACTCTATCAACTAATTGTCAAGCAATTATTAATCTTATATAAAAGTTTATTAAGAGTTAGTAAAGTTAGTAGAATGAGAGAAAATTCCATTCTGCATGTTGTACTCGCGATCACATAAATGATTCATAAACTCAAGGTCATGAAAGATGCCAAGCATCGTTGTTCCTTCCTTCATAAGCTGTTCAATAAGAAGTTTAACCTTTATTTTAGAATCATAATCTAAACTTGCTGTCGGTTCATCTAAAAGTAATAGCCTAGGTTTTTTCACCATCGCTCGAGCAATATTAAGCCTTAACTTTTCGCCCCCTGAAAAAGTGGTTGGATAGCTATCCCATAATTCTTGATCCAATTCAAAATGTGCGAGAATTTTCTCTGTTTCTTTTTCTGCCACTTCATGATCGTCCCCCATTTCAAGGATGGCCTGTTTCACAAGCTGTCTGGCCGTCGTTCTTGGCATGACATTTAAAAATTGAGATACATAACCAATCTCATGCTTCCTTAAATAAAGAAGTTCTCGGTCAGTAGCCTCAGCTAAATTTATTCTCCCGAATTTTTTCGAGTGGTACCAAATACTCCCGTGCTGGATGCGATAAGTTCCATAAATGCATTTTAAAATCGTCGACTTGCCACTGCCGCTTTTTCCCGTAATCCCGACAAACTCTCCTTCTTTGAGTTGAATATCCACACTGCTTACGGCTCGAATCTGTTTGCCCAAATTATGAAGGTCAAACGATTTAGATAAGTCTTTAATCTCTAGTAGGGTTTCCACTCACTCACCTGCTTTCTAAAATAGGAATGATTCATGCTAGATTCGTATACTGTTGATAGAATGAACACATCACGTCTGCATTAAATTCGATAATTGGTTCTTTGAATCAGCTTTCCGTCCACAAATACTCCCGTAATGACTGGGAATTCGTCAATTTTTTCAATAATAAGCAAATCTGCTTTTTTTCCTTCACGAATAGAGCCAATTTCTTCATCCATTTTTACAGCTTTTGCTGGGTTAATCGTGACTAGCTTCATCATGTCGACTAAGTCCATTCCATATTTTTCAACCAATTCAAAAATCGAATGAAGCATGGCCGCCGGATAGTAATCGCTACATAAAATATCAATTGATTGGTTTTGGATTGCTTCGGCTGCCCCTAAGTTCCCGCTATGTGAACCGCCAAGGAGAACATTTGGTGCACCGGCAATCGTATACATGCCGAGTTCCTGTGCCCTTTGTGCCACTTCTATCGTAATCGGAAATTCACTAATGGTTGTTCCAAAGCTATGAACGAGGTCAAGCTTTTCAAGAGAATCATCATCATGGGATGCAACGGCAATATTATGATCATGAGCAAGCTGAGCGATTTCCTTTATATCTTCAATTGATAGCTTCTCTTTCGTTTGGTGTTTATGAATGAGAACATCAATAGATGCATCACTGATATTGTTATAGCTTTTCACGGTATTTCGGTAGATTTCCAGATGACGATATTGCCCTTGGCCAGGAGTATGATCCATAAAAGAAACTAAATGCACTTTGTTCTCGATAATATAGCTTTTGAGATTATCCATTTCATTAACATTATCAATCTCAAATCTTGCATGGAATCGATGACGAACAAGATGCTTCATACTATGGGTCCGGTCAATTAAATCAATAAATTTCCGAACATTCTCAGGCTCACGGATCGGTTTATATTCGTAATCACTCCCTTTATACAGCGAAAGGGAATGGAACATTGTGGTAATACCGTGCGAAATCAACTGCTTCTCTGTTTCTCTTAAACTCAGGTCAAAATCCATCAGTGACGTAGGTCTTGGTGCTGCCATATGTTCGATATAATCAGAATGGATATCGATAAAACCTGGTGAAACATATCCTCCAGCTGCATCAACAACCTCTATATGTTCCTCGAATTTAATCTCACCCTTTGGCGCAATCTTCATGATTCTGTCCTCTTCGATTAAAAGATCATATCCATGTAAAATCGCTTCTTCGGTGATTAATCTTCCATTTGTTATCACAAACAAAGTACTTCCTCCTATAATGAAAATAATAATTCGTAAGGGTTGATTAAATGTTTCAAATCTTACAGCAACGAATGTACTAGTTGCTGTGTATATCGATGTTGCGGATCCTCGAGGATTTGATCTGTTAAACCTTGCTCAATGACCTTCCCCTCTAACATCACTAATGTTCGGTCTGCCAGCATGCGGATAACCCCTAAATCATGTGAAACGAGAACGATACTAATGTTTAATTCCCGCTGCAAACCTTTTATTAAATCGAGGACGCTTGCCTGTACCGAGAGATCTAAACCGGTCGTTACCTCATCCAACAGAAGAAGCGGAGGTTGATTGGACAAAGCTTTGGCAATTTGAACACGCTGCTGCATCCCCCCAGAAAAGTTTTTGGGAGCTTCTTTCCTTCGATGGACAGGGATGTTTACCTTATTAAGGAGCTGTGTACCTCTATTTTCCATCATGCCAACATGTTGATGACCAGCTGCTATAAGCTTTTCGGCAATATTTCCAATCGATGAAAAGTTCATTTTCAACCCTAATAAAGGATTTTGATATACTTTTCCCATGATGTTGTTGCGAATATAGCGCTGTTGCTGGGAAGACTCCTGAAAAAGGTTTTTCTCCCCATTATGGTACTCTGCAAGATAAGCCTCTCCAGAGGATACTTCCTGGTCAAAATAAAGACATTTCATCAATGTTGATTTTCCGCTGCCGCTCTCCCCGACAATGCCAAGGACCTCACCTGGAAAAACATCAAAGGATACATCTCTGCACGCATAGACCGTTCCACAAACCTGGCAGTAATTTTTAACTATAAAAGGAGATTCTCCATCGTGACAATGCGTGCAGCCAGGTCCATACTGCTTATTTAAGTTTTTAATTGATAAAACCGGAACTTCGAATTCAGCCATTTATTTCACTCCAAATGGTTCGACTTCATTTAATTTTTCAATACAATAACTTGTATCATTACATTGATAGAACGTTTCATTGGTTTCCTCATCTACAAGCTCATCTAAAAATACCCCAGTTGAACCACATAATTTACAATGCTTGTCCTCAAAGGACTCAGGCTCAAACGGATAATCTTCAAAATCAAGCGAAACGACCTTTGTATACGGCGGGACTGCATATACTTTCTTTTCACGACCCGCGCCTAACAGAATAAGTGCTTCACATTCATTTATTTTCGGATTATCAAAACGCGGTATCGGGCTTGGTGCCATCACATAGCGATTATGAACCATGACAGGGTGATCCGCTCCTGTTGTCATACTTCCGTATTTCATAATCTGTTCAAATAGCATCAGCCAAGCACCACTATATTCTTTCTCAGCATGAAGCTTTTTCGTTTCAGTCTCGCTTGGTTCATAATACCGGAGCGGTTCAGGAAGCGGCACCTGCAAGACAAGAATCTGTTCCTTCCTTAGTGGAACTTCTGGAATTCTGTGCCTCGATTGTATAAGGGTTGCCTCCGCTGTATGGTCCGTTGTTTTAACCCCGGTTGTATCAGAAACGAGCTTTTTAATATTGACGGCATTAACGGATTCATCCGAGCCCTGGTCAATGACCTTTAGAACATCATTTTTACCAATCAACGACAGGGTTAATTGCAACCCGCCAGTTCCCCAGCCTCTTCCAATTGGCATTTCTCTTGAGGCAAATGGAACCTGGTATCCAGGAATCGCAATCGCCTTTAGAGTAGCCCTTCTAATCTCTCTTTTTGAACCTTCGTCAAAAAACGCAAAGTTATAAGACGTATTCATCCGTTTTTCACCTCTTGTCCCTCCTTAGTTTTCGTCCCTTCTTTTTTCGTTTTCCTTACGCTATCAAGTTTGGATTGGAAGGTAACATAATGAGGCATTTTCAAGTGCGAGATAAAGCCCGTCGATTCCACAGAATCAATATGATAAAGAACAAATTCTTCATCATGGCTTGGGAAATCAGAATTTGGATGTTCAAGACAGTTATCTAAAATGCCCATGGCAATCGCCTTTGTTTCATTTTGGCCAAACACAAGACCATAGCCGATTTCAAATTCCATTTCCTTTTTTCCGTATTCCTTTTCAACGGAAACTGGCATGAGCATTTCTACTTCGGTAACTTTTATGTCGCCGATATAATATGCATCATCATCGTCTCCAGCCTCTGTTGGATGATCAATCGTAATTGGCAAAGAGCCAACGCGAAGCTCGCCAACAGTTGGATGCAAAGCCCCGTATCCCCTAATAACCGCATAGGCAAGGGAAGTTACGGCCCCTGTTTCCCCTCTAGTTAAAATTTGAAGTCTCTGACTTCTGCTTGATGGAAACTCCAAACTTTCTCTCGTCACATCATCTGGTTCAATATTGTTGTTTTCACATGGGGCAATTAAACCTTCTTTGCGTAAATAATCCAGTACCTTTGGTAAAGTTTGCTGATGACAATGCTCTTCATCTGAACAGCTTTCCTTTTGATATTGTTGAAGCCATTCCTGGACAATTTCATCCGTTTCTTCCATTAATGTAAAATCAAGTAACCGGTGTGTATAATCGGTTGTTGCCCCAAGAATTTGACCACCTGGGATATCTTTAAAGCTTGCTGAAATCCGACGCTCTACTTTCATGTAATTGGATTCAATCACGTTAGAATAGTGCTTCCGCGGAACCGTTGATCGATAAGCTCTTAACAGAAAGACAGCTTCTTCAGGATTTCCTTCTGCCTGCTTGATCGCTAACGCAGCCAGCGTCTCATTATATAGACTGCTTTCTGACATCACCTGATCTATTAATCCGCGCATGCCGGCTTTTATTTGGTCTACTTCTATGGTTTGTCCCTTATGAACTCTTTCATATTTTAAACGCTTGATAGACTCTTCAATGGCACGCGTTCCACCTTTAACGGCTACATATCCCATTCAACCATCACCCCATTTCTAGTAATTTGCGTCGTTCTAGGCAATGAGACAAGCTGATGAGTTTCATCGATAAACATCAAATCAATCCCTAACGGATATTCCTTGTTTTTTTCCTGGCGACTTTCAATCCAGTTTTCTTTTATATCTAAATAAACAGGCTTTGTTGTTTGAATTCCCGGACCGGTTAACATAAGAGCTTCCCCATTTGTCACAGAATCAACTTCAACGATAATCGTAGCGGATGTATGTGGGTTTTTTAATGTCCCAGACTTCGCATGGATGATTGCCTCTTCAAGTGAACCCTTCGCTGCATCTTTAAGGATTAGTAGATAATCAGCTTGAACTGTTTCAGTCGGCTTTGCATAGGTTAATTGATTGATTGTTTTCGAAACAGTGTCTGCTTGAGCGGAAAAAACCTTAAAGGTAACTTCCTGATCAAATAATGTTAGGGCCAATAATAACAAAGATGCTGTACAGCCTTTTGTTTCCTCATCCTCTACTAAAGCCGCCTCTTTCCTCAAATCGGAAATCAGCCCTGGCCTTGACGTAGAGTCAACTATTTTTCGATAAATAGATTGAAGATCATGAACAATATCTAGCTTCAAAATCTTTCCTCCTTATTAAACATCCATCGTTTCAAAATTTACTTTTGTTTTTAATATCGATTGTTGAGCATCAGCGATCTGTGCCTGGATCATTTTCTCCTCGTTTTCAAGAAGCTCCACCCACCCAATCGTTTCTGGCAGGTTTGCTTCAAACGCGGCATCAATTACAGCAAGATTATATGCCAGCTTCGGCTGGTCTCCTGTCACAATGCCAATTCCAATTGTTTTGTTAATTTGGACCTTACATTCTGTGACCAAAACTTCACCAGGATAAAACAAGCTTTTTTGTGAAGTCTCGCGTACTTTCAACATCACCAAACCACTTTCAGGTTCTTGAATAACCTTCACCTGGTAGTGTTCACTGATAACATTAGCCATTTCTTCTGATCGTTTTATAGAGCCATTGATTAAAATCTCAGTTCTTCGTCTTCTTTTCATCTAAAGGCCTCCGTATGACTTTGTTCTACATGTTTTACTCTATCTTGTTGCCAAGTATGTGAACGTAAAAAAACGATTAAGTTTGTATAGTTTTTGTAAAGGAAATATGAACAAAAGTGCAAAAGCCCTTAGTCAAAGCAATACAAACTGGGGAGCATCGACTGAGAAAAGAGAAACATGGTAAGCGTAGCGAACAGATGTTGACTTATCATAGGGATGATCTGAAGTTTACGTCTACAAAAAAAGAAATCAGCTTCTTTAATGGCCGATTTCTTTTGAACTACTTTTCTTTTAGAATTTTTTTGGTATTCCATGGTGATTGCTCTACTAACACCTTTAGATCAGATAAGTAAAACAATCGCTTCGATACATAATCTTCGAATATTCCAGCACTTTCCCCGTTTTCTTATCTGAACATCCAGACTCTAAGAGTAATAGGGGAACAAGGCTGGGACATTTTAATAGATCTCTTTCTACTTTACTTGGAAAAACGACACTTAATTGGCTGCTCGTTGGTTGAAAATCTGTGTAGCCTTGTTGTCGATAATAATGAAAAATGGAGGTAATTTCCTTTCCATCCCTTTCAATATGCTCAAAAAGAGATTGAGGCAAATACGATGTATGGACAGCAATTGGACAGTCTTCAACGATTCGCAATCGACTAATTCTATACACAGCATCTTCACGATTCACTCTTAACGTATGATAAATGGAAGAATTGTATGAAATTTTTTCACAGGATAGATTAACCGTTCTAAATTCATACTTTAACTCCTTCATTTTTTCAGAAAAACTCACATCTCCTGTTAAAATAAGCGGTATTTGCAGTTTTTGATTTTGAACATAGCTTCCTTTTCCTTGTTTTGAAAAAATATAGCCGAGTTCCTGCAAACGCTCATATGCCTTCCGAATCACTATTCTTGGTACTTGATACAGATCGGCTAATTCATTTTCTGATGGTAACTTATCATTCGGTTTATATTTGCCTTCGCGTATTTCTGAAATGAGCCGATCTACCAACAACGTTTTTTCCGACATAAGACTTTGCCCCTTTCAAAACCAAAACTATGTCTAGTATACCGTCTGAATATAAATAATATATTAAGTCTATGTAAAAGCTTCGTAGATAACAGATGGAGTCCTGCTTTTGATTTTAATCCTTAAGAAAAAGTCCTAATACAGGACTAGGACTTGTACCCAACACTTATCCATGCTTTTTAAGGAAAGTTTCTAAATTGTTTAATTCATCAAAATGAGTTTCAAGCTTTTCCCTAGGCCAATCCCACCAAGCAATGTCAAGTAATTTATCAGCTGCTTCTTTTGAAAATCTCCTTTTAATTGGTCTAGCAGGCACACCTGCGACAATCATATAAGGCTCGACGTTTTTTGTCACAACAGCACCAGATCCAACGACTGCTCCAGTACCAATTTCTACGCCCTTCATAATAATTGCACCATGTCCGATCCATACATCATGACCAATTTTTACGTTTTGAGTCCGACGCCAATCAAAAAAAGCATCATCATTGTTATCCGCAAAGTCATAGGCCACCTTTCGATAAGTCATATGGTGCTGACTGACTCTTTCCATTGGATGCTGAACCGGGTTAATACATACATGGGAGGCAATTGAACAAAACTTACCTATTTCAGCATAGTTAACCGTTACATCATCCATAGTATAGGTATAATCTCCAAAGGTAGACTCAATAATATGATTATTTTCTCCAATAGAGGTCCATTCCCCAGCAAAACTATTCATGATTTGACTTGAATCAGCAACACTTGGAGTGATAGATAACTTAGTTTCTTTTTTTAGCTGATTAATCAATAGCATATATATTATTCAGCTCCTTTATTTCAATCTTGCGATCAGTTCTCTTCTCGCTTTCAATGCTTCCAAAGTCTCAATTCCCGGGCTTTTACTCCCAATCAGCACAGGTTGTTCACCATACTCTCCGTGGAAATCGGATCCACCTGTCATGATAAGGTCATATTTTCTTGCAAGCTGCTTGGCTTGCTCTTCATGTTCCTCATTATGCAATGGATGCCACACCTCGATTCCCTGCAATCCCACATCTACTAATTCCGGAACCATTTCAAAGTTTCCATATTGTCCCGGATGAGCAAGCACTGGTACTCCCCCGCTAAGTTGAATCGCCTGAACAGCTGCTTTTGCATCCATATACTCCATCGGAATAAAGGCAATTCCCGGTTTATCTCCATTTTGTCCACGATTAAATAATTTTTTATAAAGTGAACCATAAATTGAATTCGTATAACCTGCCTCAATCAATGCATGCATGATATGTTGCTTGTAAACTCCTGTTCCTCCTTGAGCAATTTCTTTACAACGTTCCCAAGTAATCTCATAACCTGCAGCGATTAATCTCTGAACCATTTCCTCTGAAGCACTATGTCTTTTGCTAACAAGCGGTTGACAAATGGTTTCAATCTCCTCATGACCAGGTTCAATGAAATAACCGAGAATATGCACGCGCCGGCCTCTTTCAAAATCAAATCCTGACATCTCGATTCCTGGAATCACTTCAACCCCATATCTCCTGCCTGTTTCAATCGCTTCCTTAAGGCCTTTCGTTGTATCATGGTTCGTAATCGCTAAATGAGTAACTCCTTGTCCAACAGCAAGCTCCACAACTTCATCAATAGACAATGGACAATCAGAAATATTGGTATGACAATGTAACTCTATTTTCATTCAAGACACTCCTTCCCTTTGGTTTAAGCATAACTTGGCACCAAGTTAGGAATGTTAATGGAGAGTAAATTATTTGTAAAAATGTTATAGGAATTGTTTTTTTAGAGGATTATGAGTGGCTTTTCGAGTAAAAAGGTACTGAAGGTCAAAGCTGTGAAATTGCTTAATTAGAGGAAAAAACGCATGGATTTTTTTACAAAGTAAATCCATGCGTTTTCATTAGTTTTTCTCATTTAATGAAAGCTCGTGCAATAGCCATCCTAGTACATAATGATCATCCATGAGGAGATTTCAGTCTATTGCAGATGCAAGAACGTTCTTGAGAGCAAATCACATAAACCAGCCAAAACCTTTACTGGTCATTTTCCTTTAACAACCCTTTTACGCTGTCCTAAATGTGGACAAGGGATGATAGGTCATAGAGCAAGAAGAAGCAAATCAAGTAATGAATACATCCGTTACTATCAATGTGGAAATTTTCATTACAAAGGAAGTGCTATATGTAACTCTAATTTGTTAAGGGCAGATGATGTTGAACAATATGTCTTTAATAAAATTGAAGAAATAACTTCTGATTCTGCAATTCTTATATCAATTATCGAGAAGGTTAATAAAAAAATTGGTAGCCTAAAAGAGCCACTCCAAAATAGATTGACCTATGTATTAGAGCAATTACAAGCTAATGAGAAGAGCCTTAATAATTTTTTTGGAATTATCGAAAAAGCTGATAATCCTCCAAAGTCAATGCTAGATAAAATAACAGCATTAGATAATGAAAAACAGTCACTTCTTGAACAGAAGCAACAAATAGTATATGAATTAAATAGGCCGACTATTAAAGAGGTTTCTTTTGAACAAGTGCATAGTATTTTAAGCACATTTTCAAAGGTACTCCCTAAAGTAGACGCTGAGAAACAAAAGGATTTACTTCATACTATCATTAATCAAATTACCGTTAATGAAGGAGATTCACCAGATGAAAGAAGCGTCAAGGACATTGAATTGTTCTTTGACGCTTCCATTAAGAATGACTTTGTGCTTACTTATGGTACGGCTCACCGTAACGTTGGATAGGGTAAAATAAAAAAGTAGGTAAATTATAGCTACCTACTTACTTACTACACTTATTGAATTTGAAACTTCATTTATAAATTGACCATTGTTTGCTTCTATCTTGAAAATATGGTCACCTATATTATGGAACTCAATTTCAAAAGAGTATTTGAAATATTTATTTTCCCAACTGCTTACCAAGGCATTCGTGAGATAAAAGTCATATTTCCCCGCATATTTTGTAGAAGATAAAGATTGATTATTTATATATAGGGTACATTCTTTATCTATAGTAAATTTTAGTTCAGGATAATTCTGAATTGGTACAGCTGAGTTAGTGTAAATATCTACACTGACTCTTCTTTGTTTTAATATCCTAGCTCCGTTATTTTTGGGGAATAAAGAACATTGGATAACTGACTGGCGGCTATTATCCTTTTTTATCATAAATGCGCTGATTTTATCACGTTCAGCTTTTAGTTCAGCCTCTTGGTTTTGAACCTTGGTATATAATATTTGTATAATTACAGCGTACAATATCAACATACATAGCCAAAAGACATGTAGTTTATTATTTAGATGTCCTCCCAAAATCGAACCGAGAATTACTAAAGCAGCAGTTATAATTATGTTAATAGTTGTTGTAAATCGCATTGACAATTTTCCTTGTAAACTTTATTAGATAATCTTCATTACTGTTATCTACAGAAACTTTACCTTTTCTATAAATTGAAACAAATCGATCTTCAACAAGTAGTGTTAGACGATCTAAAATAAATTTGTTTATTATTTCTTCAAATTCTTCGCCTCTAATTGATTCTAGAAAATAATCATCTTCATTTTCATCTACATATTCAACTTTTTTTATGTAGCCATTCAATGAATTATAGACTTTGAAAAAGTCTTTATTTTCAAGTTGGGTTTGCATTATAGAAACATTTGCTTTACTTTCAACGTGTTTTATAATATCTTCTTGGTACTGGTCAATTGTCTCTTCTAATAAGAAATACTCATTTTCTAGAAAGAAAAAACAGTTCACAAATTGTCTAAACGGTAAATTCATTTTGTTTCCAACTCGTTTAGTCCCAACTTGGTACTCATCCTCAATATTATAAACAACGTGAAACATATCAGTATCAATTTCGTTAAAATGAAATAGGTTAATTTCACCAACGTTATTATTAAAAAAACTCATCTTGTTATTCGACAGCTTTTTTAATTTTTTAGGCTTATCAACCTTATATAAGGAGAAATTCACATTTATACCTCCTCTTTAATCCCCTTTAGAATATCTAATAAATAAAGAATAAACTCTTCAGTTGGGGAACCGCCTAACTCATCTTCATCAATTACAACCCGATGTCCTTGTGTATATAATTTTACTGTTATTTTATTTGGTGCACCCGGTGCATTATATGGAAGTTCAAAAGTTATGTGAGACATTTTACCATGCTCTCTATAATCCTCATCAACTTGAGAAGGAAATTGATCATCAGCAGGATCTATCTCGTATGAAACCCTTCTGGTACTGTCCCCATATCTCTCTATTTTATCCAATTTTGCAGCTGTCCAATCGAATCTTTCTTGAACTTTTCTTAATAAATCATTATCCAGTCTAAAGATCGTTGCCTCAAAGCCTAATTCCTCAATTAATGATTTAACCTTACTTTTGGTTCCTTCCTCACTCGCATAATCAAATTTAATAATAAAATCACTGTCTTGTGTAATGATTATGAATGATTTACTATAATAGTGATGTTGAATCCTTTGCGTTGTAAATGTTTGATTAACCATTCTTGCTTCATTGTAATAACCTAAACTTCCCTGTGATGCACAATAACTTTCCACAACTTGTTGATCATTTCTTACTTGAAATCTAGGACTAATAAAACCCTCTCCATTAATTCCACCTTCAACATCAATCGGTGCACGATTTTCAATCATTGTATTCCTTAATAGAGTTAAATCTAGATGTCCATCTTCTGAAAAAAATAAATCCATTTGTTCAGCAGTATTGAGGATAAAAAAGTTAAAAATGGCTATAGGTTCCTCCTCTTTCTACCCATTTTTATTATATATAAGTCAAGTATGTCTTTCTTATATAAATTGTCAAGAGAAACTTTTTTTGTTCTAACAATATTTAAACACTTTGGAATAGAATTAAAGGGACAAAGTGCAGAATTTTGCTTTTTATAGTATTACTTATTACCTTCTTTCTAGAACAAATTGTTTCTGACTATTAGATAAACAATCCCAGATGCGCTTTAACTTCCAATCTTCTAATCTCAATAATTGTTCTTTTTCGCGATTTCTTTTTATTGTTAATTTAAAGTGGGACTTTTTGAAGTCAATGTTTGCCCTTTCAAGTCTCCATATTAGGAGTGCTAATTGATTTGGTGTAAATGCTTTTCTTTCCTGAAAATATTCAATAAAATTTTCGATGTTAAAGTCATGATCTTTTCCAGCTAAAACCACTAAAGTATTTAATACGCTTTTTTCCTTAGCTTCAGTAACTAGTCTGCTCTTATCTTTAGTTACTTTTTTCTTTGCTTCATCAAATGACAATTTCTTTCCTGACTTGTCTATCACTGAAATTTTAAATCTCATAATACATTCTGATCCAATTAAGAGAACATTATTATTTAATCTATTAACAATTTCAAATTGATATCTTATATTCGGCTGATCACATATTTCACATATTTCATCTGCAACTTCCACATCATACATATTACCTTCATATACCCACTCATCTAGAGCTTTTCTAATGATATACTTTTCATTGCTCACTGGGAGAACATTCTTCTTAACCCTTTCAATCCAGTTCATTCTCTCACCTCTCATTACTCCAGTTTAGATTTCACTCAGGTACATACATCTTCTTCAAAGGCAGTAATGCCCTTATATCTGCCGGCATATGTTCATACCATTTCACAATTAGGTCTACTAATTCCTCTAAATCTACTAATCTAACAGAGTTATGTTTAGCTACGGCTTCTGCATGCGAAGTAAATCCACCAGTTGATACAAATAAGCTATTAGCATCCATTGGATTAGCACCCAGTAACTGTTGAATTTCCGGTGCACCTGCTGAGGACTTCCGATGTTTTACTTGTACCTTTATTATGGGTTTTTCAAATCCAAAGGCATCTTTATATGCTAAAACATCAACGCCTCCATCAGGCCCTTTGGGACTAACCTGAACGTTATACTCCATTGCTTGTAAGAGTCCACCTACTAGTTCTTGCATTTGCCATGGATCAAGCTTGTCTACTTTGTCTTGTACCATAACTAAAGCCTTACTGACAAGATCTTCAATGATTTCATCCTCTTCGGCTTCGTCTTTGGGTTCAGGTTCTGAAAAAGGATGTTCTATTAAATTTTCAATTTCATTTCCCCACTCATCTACACGAAATACAGTTAATACTGAGCCTAAACTATTTTTAGCTGATTGTGATAATATATCTCGTTCAACGGTAATTTCTTCCCATTCAACTTTAATATTGTTTGGGTAAGCTGGATTACCAACAGATTCATCATAAAAATGTGATTCTGTTACAGTAACCACAATATATTCCCTTGTCTCTTTAGAGTAAGTTATGACTCTATCACCTTTTTTTATTTCTCTACTGAAACGCCATACTTGATTTATCCAACTCCGTCTTGTATTAGGTTTACTTTCAGAATAAACGTCATCGGCTTTTGCAACCATCTCTTCTTTTGAACGATATTTTTTGGGATCACCTAATTGTGGCCATCCAATAGATGCTATACTCTCTTCTTTCCATACTGGTATCAACTCATTATCATCACCAGCACGTATCATCCACCATCTCTTCATTGTAATCCTCCTCATTAAACTAACATCAAGCCTTGGTATAATTGATGTTCTACTATCTGTTTTTCTCTTACTTCATACACAAATACGCGACTCTTAATTGCATTATAGTCTTCCTCTATCAACTGCTCCTTAAATCGATGTATATCGTCCGTAACCACAATAAGTCGACTTTCACCACCCGCTTCCTCGCTGATGAAATCTACTAACCCAAATGCTTGTTGTACCCTTACATTGATTCTTCCTTGCCTTAACTCATAATCTTCAATCATTGCCAAATAATCTTCTGGTATTACACGGCCGTTAGCAGTGCCGTTTGGTTCAATTCTAAATTGAGCTATCCTTTTTACTGGCTTTAATTGAATCGATCGCTCTCGATCAATTTCAGTTAAACGTTCTTTGCTCCGATCTTCCATTTCATCTATTTGTGCATAAGTTTGATTAATTAAAGCACTGTTTTTACCTTCAACATTTTCTTCCTGATATTTCTTCAAGCGATCTTGTAAGGTTTCCATTTGATCTTCGAAGGATTTCCTCAAGAAGACTCTCTTTTTATTTGCATAATCTTCACGTTTACGTTGAATAGACCTTAATAGTTTCCTAGCATGTTTAATTACATATCGTTTGATTTCCTGCTCTTCAGAGTCATACGTATTTATTACATTCAATGCTTGATTAAAAAGTAAATATGGTGATATTTCTATAAACTCACCATTACTACGTTTACCCGTCAGCATTAGCTTTTGCTCAAGTTCTCGGCCATTACCGTCCACAATTGTTACTTGATTTAATTCCATTATCATAGATTCTGGGATCGATGCCTTCACTTCATAAAAAGGAAGTACAGCTTGCTGCATTTCTTTCGCTGTCAGTTTCATCACTAAGTTAAACAAAGGATTATCATTTTCAATCATGGTTATTGAATTTGAGACTTTCGATGAGGATAAAGCAAAGCGTATGGAATCATCAAAATTAAACATCAATTTATGGTCACGTGCAAAATCACGAATCCGCTTTGGAAAACGATCAATACGGGCAGTTGTCTGATCCGCAGAAATATTTAATCTAGTTCTTGTGTTTTTTAATCCATCAATCACAAAGTGTCCGTAAAACCGATTAGGAATACTGTTTATTGATACTTCATCAAAAGAACGTTTTGCACCAGGTAAGTCAAAGTTATCGTCTAAACGTTCATTTTTAGCAAGTTCTAATAAACGCTTGTGTTCTTCGGATAATGTTTTTTCCATTTTTGCAATAATCTCATCCAAATCTTCTCGGCCTGAGATCGCTTGCTCCATCACCGAAGATAAATCGGCTTGGCGATCCTCTAAAACTTCACCTATAAAATCATAAACAAGATCTTGTCCAAGGTCTTCACGCATTTGCTCCATCTTTGTAAGTAGTCGAATTAATACGTCACCTTCACGTGTATTGGTGGCAACAAGGTTAAAGACAAAGACCTCATTTTTTTGTCCGATACGGTGAATACGTCCCATACGTTGTTCCAAACGATTTGGATTCCACGGAATATCATAATTGACCATTTGATTACAGAATTGCAGGTTAATAGATTCTCCTCCAGCATCTGTTGCAATCATGATTTGCACATCATTCCGAAACTTCTCTACTTCTGCTTGTCGTCTATCCATAGAAAAGTCACCAACAATTTTGGCTATCCCTGGAACGTAGGCTTTTAATTTCTTCTCTAGGTAATTGAGTGTGTCCTTTGATTCAGTAAAAATTAAAATCTTCTCGTCTTGTGCCAACAATCCATTACCACCAAATAATGTCTTTTCAAGTTCTAGAAACTTGCGCTCATTTTGGTTCTGTCTAATGACATTAGCCTTACGAATCAGTTGATCCAACATTTCTATCTCGACTTGCAATTCATCAAAATCAAGTTCTTCGTATTCTCCTTCAGCGTATGCTTCGAGCAATTCCTGTTCCTCAAGTGAACTGTCTTCGTAATCTTCATAATCCAACATCATCTTTTGGACTTTTTTCCCTGTTTCTAACACTTTCTGTAGACGTTCTTTTCGACGTAAAAGCGACAAATAAATTGCTTCAACAGATGAACTTAATCGTCGTTGCAAGATCATCATTGCAAAAGCTACATTTGGTTTATTGTTTTGCTTAGCCCGATTAAAGTAATGTCTTACATATTCCGTGACAGCTTCATATAAATCGATTTCTGCTGGACTTAGGTCGAATCCTAAGGTTTTTGTTGTCCGTTTTGGGAATAAAGGTGTACCATCAAAGTTAAGCATTTTTTCTTTTAAACGCCGGATCACATATGGGTTACTCTTTTCGAAAATAGAGTCTCCACTATTCAACTGAGAAAAGATATCATGATCAATTAAACTCATTAAATGACGAAAATTTTCCTTATCTCCTTTATGAGGGGTTGCTGTCAATAAAAGAGTATGCTCAGTGTGCCTCAATAAGTTTTCACCAAGTTGAAACATCTTAGTACGCTTCACTTTACGTTTCTTTTGCCCAACAGTATAGGCAGCCATTTTATGCGCTTCATCAACTATGACCAAGTCAAATTGTGAGTTAATAATCATATTTTTAATATCTTCTCTAGATGCCCAGTACACCGATGCAATGACTTGCTGATGCATATCAAAAGGATTCAGTTCACCTGAAGCATCCAAATAAGAACGTGTAATGATTAAAAAGTCTTCATCGAACTTTTCCTTTAATTCCGTTTGCCACTGCTTCAATACGAGAGGCGGTACTAAAATTAATGTTTTGCGAATCATGTTTCGTGCTTTCAGTTCACGGATAAGCATACCAGACATAATCGTTTTACCTGCACCAGGATCATCTGCTAATAAATAACGTACTTGGGGAGCTTGTAGCATTTTGCTATAAACAGCTTCGATTTGATGCGGGAGTGGGATCAAGTTCTTATTTCCACGAGCCCGTGACTGTGAGTATTCTTTCTCTGTTCGCAAAACATGATATTGCAGATAATGTTGAAATCTATCTCTCAATTGATCTGAAGCATCTTCATCGGAAAAACGTTCAACTTCTTGTAATTGATGTTTCTCAAGATAGTTTTCGAAGAATTGATTTGACTCTCGCCCGACAGCTTCGACTAAATACATATCTTCATCAATGATCTCAATATGTTTGATTTGAACGGCTTCTGGCCAAAATGATGCACCTACAATTTCACCTTTTTTCAGCAAGATGACACCCCCAATTTCATTTCAAATTAATACAATGCTTCATACAAGCGCATAGTGAATTCTTCTTCTAAATAAGGTTCTTTACCTTTTTTGGTTACAGTCTCGATTCTTAATTTACATGTTTCACCAATCTTGTAATGCTTTTCAACTAAATTAAACGATACTTGTCTATTACGATCACGATTTTCACCTTTTAGGTCAAATACGAGTTCAACTTCATTAGAAATCCGTTCATCACCTTGATAAAATGCCATAAGAACTTTTCGTGAAGTATAGATATCTGTTATGCTCTGCTCCTGATAAAAAGAAACCGTAATACGGTAATTTGTAATCACCTTATTAATCATTGCTACCGCAATATCTACAGGTTGCCCTTTTTCAATTCTTCGATAATCTATTAATGGGACAACCGCTTCTTGTGGTAATGCTCCTCCATGGATAAATCGAAGACCCCCACCTGTTTTGAATCGGTTTAGACTTTTCGCCATGACAACCTCAACATTTTGTAACGGAGTTTGACGTTCATTTAATTTAATCGAACCTTCAGGAACGGTTAGATTGTGCCCAATAGCAAAACGACGGTTATGATCCATAACTTGTCCTTCAACAGCAGAAATTTTTCCATAGTTTTCAATTTGTTTAAATTGAAATAAGAAACCATGATCCGCTGTTATAAAAATACGTTTCGCTTGAAGACGTGATAATCGATCAACCGCATATTGTAAATCTTGTATCGTCTGATGAACTGCTCCATAAGTTTCACTTTCTGACTTTGCTGAATCTCCAAGAGCATCGATGTGGTCATGATATAAATATACTAGTCTCTTGCCTTTCAACAATTGATCGGCTTCACTTGCTTTCATATCCAGAAGTTCCTTTAATTTTAAAACCTCAGTTTGCGGTTCAACTGATTGTAGAATGTGACGTCGATTATCTAACCCTTTTGTTGATAGTCCGTCGGCCAAGATACCTCTCTTATCATCTGCTAAAAGTTCACGATGTGGTAACAATGATGCCATCCCTAATTGCGTGTACGTTGGATAGCTTGCTGCCATAGGATCAATGCTTGATTTCCCGTTTTCTCGTTTCTTTAATATTTCATGCAGTTCATAACCTGCTTCAAATCGTAAAGCATCTGAAATAATGACGAAAATCCTTGTTTGTTCCTTCTCTAAAATAGGGAGAATCATCTTAGAAAAAAATGCTCGTTGAGGCATTAGTTTGGATACATACCCTTCTTCCAGTCTAAAATTCATTTCCTCTGAAAGTCGACGTAGGTATTCATTTTCATACCAATTTGTCAATCGGCTAGCGATTTCTTCAAGCATTTCTTTCGCTGCAAGGCGCGTAAAATGATACATAAATTTTCGGTAGGCCTGGTCGATTTCATATAATGATTTCCCATAACTTTCATAAAAATCTTCTTGTAGATGGATACGATTAATAACAGGTTTTAGCTTTTCGATTCGGATTGCTTCAAATAACGTGTTATAAAGGGCTTTTATTTTATCTTTCGAACCCCAATATTTGTGTAAACGTTGTTCAATTAAGGATAAACGTTCTTCTATATGAATTGTTTGATGAATTAATTCATCGATGCATTTCTCAATGATAAGCACATCAATGACTGGGAAAGTATCTATTCTTTGGTAGTTTTCTATATCCTGTTTAGATAACACATCTCTTACGTGATATACTCTTTCCCATTCTTTGATATATTCTTCTAGTACATCCCTATCACTATGTTGTAACCACTCTTCAATGAATAATGCACAGACGTTAGGTGATGATGATGCCCATTTAACCTCCCAATCGTCGGCAGTAAAGCCTGCATTCTGCCGGAAATGTTGATAGATGAGAACATTTAATAGCTCCATTAATGGTTCATTATCTGTTTCTAATGATACGCCAAAGTAGCGACCAATGATCTCAAGTGTACGTTCTATAGAAAAGTTACGTTTTATTTGCTTCAATAGTTCACTTTCTTCCACACGTAGTCCTTCCAAAAGAAGCAGACGGACAATTACACGTAAATCAGGTACCGGTGCTTTTACTAAAGTAGCCATCATACTAAGTTCAAAATGATAGTCATCAGCTTGTTTAGGCAGGATTTTACTTAATCTTCTTTTACGTTCTTTACTATCGAAGAACAATGGATACTGTTCAATTTTAGGACGTAGCACATTATCCGATACCTGCAATGTTTCAGTTAACATAGCAGTTTCGTCTGCTTTGAACTCTATACTGTACAACAACAAATCCAATAACATGTTTTCTTTGTCGGCTGGTTTCACTTTATCGGAATATATTAAAAACGACTCTGTTGTTCGTTGAATTTCAATCTCAACTTTTAACTGAAATAAATTATGATTGGTTAATTTTCTTACCTCAATCTCATCCAACTGTTCTTTTAGTTCATCCACACTTACTTGCGCCTGAGGATCGTACCAAAAAACAATTGCTCGTTTTTTCGTATCCTTTTCTTGTTGTATTTTCTCTTGTAACTTTTCAATCACATCCACGGATTTCACCTCAATATGTAAAAGAAAGAGGAGAAACTCCCCTCTTTCAGCTATTTAATCTTTGCAAGCACTTCTCCAAATTGGGCATAGTTCTCTATTACACCGTCATCTAGATCAATGTCAATTTGTTCATTTGCGTACGTCGCTAATTTCTTGTCAAACTCTTGAAGCTCCTCAACTTTTTTCTTATATGCTGATTTAGATTTTTCAAGGCTCCTCTTATCACTTGCCGATAAGCTTGGATTTGCTAAACGTGTATCAATCATATCTATTTCATTTTGATATTTAGATTGAATCTCTTGTAAATGTTCAAAACGAATCGTTGCCATCGTATCTGGTTGATAACGATGCATATAAATAAGTGTCCGTAACCCTTTTTGTTTTCCAGAGTCCACTAACCAATAAACTGGTCGCTTTTGATAAGTTTTACAATGATCGTTGAAGAATTCATCTAAGAAGTATCGTCTTAACCTTTCATCAGGAGACTCATTTTTCTTCATATTTAGAGATTCTGCTAGCCATTGCATATTTTCATTTACAGTCTCTGGACTAAACACTACTGATAAAAATTCGCGTAGACGAACAATAATATCACTATCAAAATAATGATCATCGGTTAATTGAATTAATCCATCTTGATTTGGTTTAAAAATCTTATACTTAGAATCATCAAACTTCCCACCTGCATACGTGAGACCCTCTATATCTAGGGAATACCGTCCCATAACACAGCCAATGAAATAAGATAAAAGTGATTTAATTATTTCATTTTCATTATCTTCCTTCTCCAAATCTAAATCTGGAAACTCGATATCAGTAGCTTTATAATCTTGTTCTAGATTCATTTCATATAAGTTAAGTAATTCATGATTAATTTTACTTTCCAAATTATTAATAAGTTGTTCTCTTTCTTTATATATTTCATTCAATTCTTCTATAGCATAACTGACTAATGGAGATTTTTTTTGAACTAAAGGATGTCTCTTAAAATTCCAAGAAGTTTCGTTTGCATCCCAATCATCTTTCGATAAACTAATTACTTCTTTTGTAATTTCTACAATATCATTAAGTTTATCAGTTTTTAAAACTGGTATTCTTTCCAAATCATTAATTTGTTTATTTAATGTTGGATTAATGATTTTTAAATATTCAGCTATTACTGGTGAATTTAAAAGTGCTAATAAGTATTCTACTGGAAATTCCTCATTTTCCATAAAAATTCCTTGAACAGCGTCATCAAACATCTCATTACCTGTCATAATACGACAACTGGAACCAGCTGATGTGATTTTTGAAAAAACAATACCCTTTTTAAACATATACCCTAAGTTTTGCGGTCTTGACTTTAGCTTTCCTTTATCATCTCGGTAATTCTTAATCTCCTCACCGTCATGCTCCCAATTTATCACTTTTTCAAAGTTTCCATACCATTTTCTATAGCCTCCACCTTTATGACAAGGATACCATGTCTTGTTAAAGTCTGAAGTTTTTTTAAATTCTATGTTAATATAAGGTACTTCAAACCAATATTTTATAAACTTATCTGTATTACCTGTGGCTAACCCCTTTCGTATATCTGCTACATCATCAAGTAACAGTGCATCTTTAAATATTCGATAATGAGTTTGTGTTACCCAATATGCAATAGGACTACCTGGTATTAGTTGGAATTTCTCACTATATGCTGTATACCTATATTCTTTATTTGGTACTAAAACAGCTTCTTTTACATATTGACCTTGATCTCCCTTTAAATCCGTTAAACGAATATACTCGCCTGATAGAAAATGTTTTTGTTTATGAAGAACAAATGTGCAAATTGGGACTGTTGCCTCTTCAAATGCTGAGTATTCTAATTGAACTAAACTAGAAATATTTCCATCTGTTAATAGAGTCTTGCGTAAATCGTAATGTGATGAAATAAACATCCACGTATAAGGTGTCATTAAGGCAGAATAGCCATTTTCTTTAATTATCTGAGTTGTTTTGTAAATAAAGGCAGAATATAAATCCGATTTATAATTATTATATTCTGTATTCATAAACTTTTTTAATATTGAATTGTACTTATTATGGTATGGAGGATTTGTTACTACTACGTCATATTTTTGATATAGTAACAAAGCCTGCTCAAAAATAGGCATTAATTTATCTTTTAATTCATAAATATAAGATTCCTCAAGTAAATCCTTTTGTTGTTTTTCTAAATCGTAAATCCGATTAATCCATTCCTCATAAGGTGTTTCAATTGGATTTATTAATGACCCAAATTGTTTTCCATTTTCAAATTGACTTAATAGTTCATTAAGTAGTGATTTTTCTGTTTCATTTTTTGCAAAGTAATCAATAGCTTCTTCTGATATCGATTGATCAGCATCCACAATTTCATAAACATTCAACTTAGGACTTTGACCTTTACGACTTAATCTTGAGATAAAACGCGGTTGTTTTTCGGCAGCCTTCATCAGCAATGCAAAGTTCGCAATTTGTTGAGCTCGTTTATCAATATCTAATCCATACAAGTTTTTTTCTAAGATTAACTGTGGAATTTCTCTTGATGGATATCCCGCTTCTTCATACATGTCATATAACATTTCAAAAGCGTATATAAGGATATGACCAGATCCACATGCCGGATCGATGATTTTTAAATCCTCTAATGATTCGAACTCAGGGTACAAATGGTGATTTTCTTCATGTTTTAAATAATACTCCCACTTTTGAGACAATTGGTTGTCTTCATATTTTTCGTCATATAGTTTTCCTAAAGAGTTTTGTACCATATATTGGACAATCCATTTTGGTGTAAATAACTGTGTGACAACAGGAAGATCTTCTTTCTTAACAGCATTGTTTCTTATTCCACCAACCTGCTCCTTCTTTTCAGACATGTAGTATTGATAAAGCCAACCCAATACTTCAACATTATCTGAGCGAGAGCCATCTTCATTAATTTGGAAAAAGTTTTCATCAGATAAATCATTTACAATACTACGTATAATAGATTCCTGATCTAATAAATAGTCAGGTAATAATAGTTCTGTAAAATCATCAATTTTTTCAAATAAGAAAGGTAATAGTTTATTCAGACTATTGCATTGAGCAACAAATAATGTACGATAAGCTTGTTCATTTTCACCTTTTTGTATCCATTCATTTATTTGTTGATAATCCACATCAAGGTTCATCGTTTCATATTGAAGTAAAATATCTGGCTCGTTTTTACCTGTACTACTCGATAATACATTTACGCGATCTGGTAAGTAATTGTTCACTTCCATATAACGAATCGCAATGATTCGGTTAAACCATGTATATGCCACTTCTTCAATAAGCTGATCATAACCAACAGTTTGTAATCGTTGTTTTAACGTAATAAAAGCGTGTTTTCTTTCAATTGGATAAGGATTACCCTTTATAATTAATTGTCCATATTTTTCTTCAACATTTAAATCCTGATTAGCTTTGGTAATTCCATATTGCTCGGCTTTTAATGAAACTTTCGCCATTAAATTTCGTCTTGCTCCTACAGCAAATTTCTTTAATTCTGCCTTATTCATTGTTTCACTCCTATATGTAGAGGGGCAGATAATTATCCGCCCCAAGATTTATGATTTCACGAAATAGTGTGTTTGTAATTCTTTTAATAGACTGTTCTTCAAGGATTCAATAGCACGCTCTAAGTCTTCTTCGGACTCAATTGTATCTAACTGACTAAAGAAAGAGGTATACAATTCTTGCTCTGTTATTTTCTTCGGTTTTCTCTTAACTGTATCTGGGTCATCTATTAAATCATTGAACATCTGGCGTGCTTTTGCTTTTGTTGCTTCAACAAGCTCACTAAGCTGTTGTTGATTGATTCGTGTGCTAGATATACGTTCACTCTTCTTAATTTTTTCATATAGTAAATTGGCTTGATTTTTTCGTGATTGAATATATTCTAAAATGCTTTCAGATTGACGATATTGATCTATTAAGTTTTCAAGTTGCTTCAATGATTTTTCTGATTGAACCATTACCGCCTGTTTTTGTTTATTAGTTTCTTCCTGAATCAGATTCTTCAGAACATCTGTCAACTTAGGTAATTGACTAATTTCCTTTGTAGGTTCTTCCTGTAGTAAAATGTGTTTCATTCGTTGAGCTGTTTCTTCTAATTCTTCATTATGGATGATTTCTAAGTCTTGCTTATGGTCTTTTAGAGCTTGAACCGCTTCGTCAAATTTAACAATAGGATTTCCTTCATAGAATCCTTGAAGTATTTCTAAAATGTCATACCAATTTTCTATATCATCTTCATATTGAATAAACATACGACAGAATTGTTCGGGATCACGGATAGCTAGTAATTTTTGAGTACCATTTACAATTGTTCGTATATCACTTTCACCTGGGTATGGATACTCACTTGTTGGATCTTGTTGACGTCTTCTCCCTCGAATCTTTTCAATTGGTTGAACAAATTCTTCGTCAATCTTTTCGCGTATAACTTCTTCATAAGCATCATACGTGTCATATGTTTGTGTATTCGAAAAGAAATCACGAACTAATGCAATAAGCTCTTGTTTAACTTGATAATCCATTTCAACTATTGGTAAAACAACAATACGATCACGTTCTGAAACCTTTTCTAGTCGATCATAGAATTGATGGGAATTAGGGTTGAAGGGTTCTCCCGCATAAGTAAAACGAACTTTTCCCGCGTTCATTAATCCCATTAGAATACCAATGGTATCCTGTTCCTCCCATCCATATGGAACAGCCTTATATTTTTGAATGACCTGTTTCAATGTTCGCTGGTCATGGGATCGTTCAAGTTCCTCTACAAAGTGCTTGACTTCATCTATAGCATTTTTGTTTAAGTCACTAAATAAGCTTTGTTGACCTAGATTCTCTGCAACTTGCATCCACTCATTTTTACTATTTTTAAATGAAATTGGCTCCTCAATATAGTGAAATTTTGTAAATGTGTTGCGAATCAGCATATCCATAGCTTGGTTAACTTTACTTTCAAAAGCCCCATTAAAATCACGACGTTGACCTTGGATATAAAATTCTGCCTTCTCACACGCTTTATTTAATAATTCTTCTGCCTTATCTGCATATTCATCAACTTCAGCAATTTTCGCGTCAAAGATTCTCTTCTGCTGCTGGCTAGTCGTGCTTGACTGTTTACGACGTACATAGCTATCCACTTGTTGAATATAGGCTAAAGCACTTTCTGCTTCAGCGACAAGGTCTTTGTCTAAAAGAATAATTAAATGGCCAGAGTTAGCTTGTAACGCTGCTTCTGAATCAGTCATGCCTTCAGAGAACACTTGCATCGTTAATTCATGATTCATCTGACCTTTCACGTAATTATCAAATCGTTTATTGTAATCAAAGTGTTTAGTTTGTTCTTTATACTTATATTCATACTTGGTATGGCGATACATCACATTAAAAAAGAGGTTACCTAACCGTTCTTTAACAGCAGCAGTATTATATTCTTCTACCCGTATTTCACGATTAATTTCTTGCTCTTCATCTGATAAGAATGAGTATGACCCATCTGCATGTTGTTCAATGAACATTGCCATTTGAAGTCGGTTCAAGGATTCTTTTATGCGATACTCTAAAGGTTGGCGTTCATCATACACGGTTTCAACCATAAGGGTTGCGATATTACTAGGTGTGGATTTTATATCATCAATCCCTTTGATTAGATAAAGCACTTGCAAAACCTTCACGTCATATTCTTCTAAACCTTCATTATTTCTCGCTCGATCCTGAGCTCTTGTTATTGTACTGGTGATTGACGATTCTAAATAATCACGTATCGAAGGATAAAATTCCGCCATGGTTACCATATTATCGATAGGTTCCTCAGCATTTAATTGTGCTGCTTCCTGAAATGCTTTAAGTAATGAACGTTCACCACGTGAAGTGTGCTGTCCACCTTCTCCTAAATTACGAATTTTCGTGAAGATCTTTTGTAATAACTCTACTTGATAAGGAACAAAAGGATAAAATGATACAAATTCTTCAATTGAACGATACCCTGAACGTAATTGTGTATTCTGCTTATCAAATGCTAAACGGTTATGGATTAATTTTCCTTCTTGATCATGAATCGTTTTTAATGTATCTGCACCAACGTCTTCTTTTTCTAAAAGACGTTTTTTGATAACTTCATCTGTATTCGCACTAGATAAATTGATTTTTGTTTCAAATCGTCCTTGGATTTTTGAAAAGTCTTTCGTACTATCAAGATCTGAAACAGTTGCTTCTAGTTTTTCTTGTGATGTTACAATTACCCATGCTTGACCTTGACATAAGTCTCCAAGTTTTTCCGTTATCGTTTGCAAGTTAAGCATTAAACTCGTATTATTACCGATATACTGACCTACTTCATCTGCAAGAAATACAATTCGATAATCCGGGCCTTGTTTTTTACAATAATCTGCTACTAATTCAGCTACTCGCTGTGCGTCAATAGAGAACCATTCTCTACTCATGTCAAAGAACGTTTCTGCTGTATCTTGATCATAGCCGACGGATTCAAGTGCTTGTATAACCTTTCTCTTACGTAATAATATTTTTAATCGAAATTCTTCCCATGGCTTGCCGTGTTGGTCGTAAATGGCTTGCTTAAATGATTCATAATTTCCGTCATCATCTAATTGACGTTCCATTTCAGCAACCCACAATGTATCTGAATAACCTAAATGATTATTAAACACTCGTAAGAAAACTTCAATTATACGTTCTTTCTCTGCATCTTTAGAAGAGGATGTTGATCTTGAATCAATATTAAATAACAAGGCATCTGTTCTTTTTGCAGATACTTCTTCCATCATGTTAAGCAACTCTGGATTCTTTGTTTTATCTTTGAAGTAATCTGCAGGTGTTCTACCTGAAATCGTTTGGTTATGTAACAAATAAGACAAGATTTTTAAAAAGTGAGACTTACCGGATCCAAAGAAACCTGATATCCAAACCCCAACTTTAGTTGATGGCTGATTATAAACGGCAAGATAATTACGGTAAAAACGTTCTAAGTAATGTTCGCTTTCTTCTGTTAATACATACTCATCCAATTCATTTTCAATTGTTTTTTCATCCATTTGTTCAGCTTGAACAACGTTATTAATTGGACGGAATATATCTTTTAAAAATAAATCTTTAATTTTCATGTCCCTACCCCCTAAGAAATACGTGATAATTGATAGTCATCTTCATAGTCAAGAATGCCAAATAATTTTAATCGCAATCCTGTAAATTCACCTGGATAGAATAATACGATTGGTTTTTTATAACCTTTACTAGAGACGGCTTTAAGTAATTGACTCGACCGCAAAAATGGATGCGCAGAACCAACCCCAGTAATAAAAATAAGATCCCCATTTTCTGTTATGTCTTTAAATTGTTGAATCATTGTATTGCTTTCATTTAATATCGGTTCGAATACATCAATCAAACCTTGTAATCCTTCCTCTTCTTCCATTTCAAATAGTTCTTCCAACTCATCTTCATCAAAAAATGAAAGGAGAAATTCAAATAAATTTACTTCTTTGATATCCATTTTGGTTCGTTTCAACATGTTCTTTATGTACACACGAACTTGTAATTCATCTTCAGGAGGATAGTCTAAGACAAAATGAGGAATGTCACTTCCAATCCCTCTTGGTTTTGTAAAGCTATCTTGTAGAATTCGCTTTTCCATTTGTTCTAATCGTTCATACGTCGATTTCATTCTTCATTCACCTTTTCTAGAATTGTAAAAGAATATAATAGAGGAGCATTCTGCTCAGCATATGTTTTTAATGACTGACTCATATATATCGGTTTAACTTGGTACTTTGTTGGTTCAATCTTATCAATCATCTTTGAATCCCTGAAAAACAATACCAATGAACTAACAAGTCGCTTGATCGTTTCGGGTCTCCAACGACTGACTTTTTCACTTACATCAGCTTTCCCTTCAAAGAAATAGTGAAAGTCATTACTATATAGAGACTCCTGCTGTTCATACTTAAATACAATAACTTCTAAGTAAAACTCTAATGGTATTCGATATACTTTTAAAAATGAGTATAGTGTCAATGCCTTCCGATCATAGTCGCTTGCGTTTAAAAAGTGTTTCTTCATTTCATCGTCAAGGACAGCTGCTCGATTGTAGACCATATTAAAGCGATTTTTAATACTTACTGGGCTCCTTAACTGAAATGAATTTTGCTCCATTACTTCATCTAATATTTCTTTTTTCACTTTTCCTTGTGACATGAGCTTTAAAACAACTTCAATCTCATTTTCAGACCATTTTTCCTTCGTAAATCCTGCGGAATATTCCATATATATTCCTTCACCTTACCTTCTTAAATGACGTTAGTTTGATTAAGAACTTGATCAACGACTTCAAGCCTTCTCTTTCCACATTGTTGACGAATAATGGTTGTATACTTACCGTTTTTAACAAATTTGCTCGCATTAGTAATATACAGCTTTTGAATCAATTCAATCATTTTCGTTTCGTCTATCTCGTCATCCCAATATTTATCTATTACAAAATTAATCGATCCCGCTAAATCTCTCTGTGTTTTCTGAAATAGTTTAACTTCCACGGAAGCCACCTCAATACTCTTACTTTTTTTATACTTTATCTTTATTTTATCTCTAGTACTTTAGTAACTCAATAGGGATGGGAAAAATATACAAAAATTTCTGGCAGCTCCACGTTTTATATATGTAAAGGGGTACCCCACCCGTTTTATGCCCCACCCCTTTTATATAAACTGTTGTTTATCAATTTGGATAGATAACGGTTTTTTGTTTTACAGAGACGACATGCGTGGTGAGAGGAGCGCATATGAAAGGAGGAGAGTGAGATGAATCAGCCATTAGTAAAAATTCTAGTAAAGACAAAGGAACTAAACCAATGGGTTCCCGCTAAGTTTCTAGCAAAGTATGACATTCAAAAAGTAAATCTACTAAAGCTTGAAGATGCTGATTTAATTCCCATCAAGAGAAGCAAATCAGAAGGCTTTACTACTAAAGTTGACCTTAAAGGGTTATCACTACTTCAACAAATAATAGATCTTTTACAAAAACTTTAATTAGGAGGAAATCAGTTATGAAGGGAAATGTATCGCCAGGGCAGCAACTCAAATTAGGATTATTTACGGAGAAAAGTGAATCCTTTCTCGAAATTAAGGAAATTCACGAGATTCTATTAAATCAACGTGCTGCAATTTCAATAGATGTAGCAGATGCAATTGAGCGTAATGACTATGTAAAGCTCTCCCATTTACTTGGTAGTAGAAGCAAAATCCAAACAGCAATAGAAAAAATCGAAGCTCTGCATGAGGATGAACTTAATACTCACGTTTCATTGAATAATCGTTTTGGTAGAGCACTAAAGGATGCTGCAGCTACGATGGAAGCAAAAGGTGAAGACATATTTTTAAATGTGATCCACAATCTCGATAAATTAAATCAATCAGCACACAGTATGATATCGAAGGCTACATCAATCTCTAGCAAAACTATTAGCAGAGGAAATAAACTTTCTCATCACGCAAGTCAATTATTTAATCATAAAACATCAGAAGGTTTAGCAAAATTGGCAAAGTTCATTCAAAAAAGATCTTAATCCTTTGAAAGGAGGTGAAAATCATATGAAGACAGGTAAACATTCAACAATCAATAACATCGTGCCATTCGCTAATGGTGATAAATCTATTGTATCTTCATTACCTAATGTTGTTGTATCTTCTTCTGAATCAAAACGTCGTATTGAGGAGCTTCAAACATTCGTCGACGAGGTGATGGTAAAAGGCGTTGACTACGGTATGGTAGATGGTTTCTCTAAACCAACCTTGTTAAAACCAGGGGCAGAAAAGCTTTGTGATGTATTTGGTTTTTCGAAGACAGTAGAAGTCGTTAATCGTATTGAGCAATGGGAGACTGGTATCTTTGCATATGAAGTAAAGATGACACTAACACGTAAGGACAACGGAGTCATTGAAGCTGAAGGACTTGGTTCATGCAACAGTAAGGAAGCAGCATTTCAACAACAAGATCCTTATACAATTGTTAACACTGTATTGAAGATGGCAAAAAAACGTGCGTTGATTGACGCTGTATTATCAGCAACACGTTCTAGTGGAATTTTCACGCAAGATATAGAAGATTTTCCAACAAACTCGAGCCTTAAAGGAGGTGATGAACCTGTAACCAAACGTCAGCTGCACAAAATCTATCAAATTGTTGCTGAAGTTAACATGCGCCATGAAGTTGCAAAAGAATTGATGCAGATGAAGTACCACGTTGACCACAGCACGAAACTAAGCAAGAAGCAGGCATCTGATTTCATCCAAGACCTTTTGCACTTTAAAGATGTGTTTAATGAGGGGGAGAATTTGAATATGCAAAATGATAAAGAATGAATTGCTCATGGGATATCTTTATATTCGATGAATTTTTTTATGCAAAAAAAGATGAGCTCATCCGCCAATGAACTCATCTACAATCAAAAACACTTAACAACAATATATCGCATTAAATGTATTTACTCAATTGGAGGGACGATCACCGTCTCTCCTTTTTTAATTCTATTAAACAAAAATGGAGGAATATATAATGAACAATACATTCGATAAAATGACTTTTAAGGTATTATTAGCAACAACAATGCGTGAAAAGGAAGATGGCTATGTCGTCAACGAAATCTTCAACCGCTACCCATCCATACAAGAGCTGTTAGAAGTAACTGAAGAGGAATTATTGACGATTAAAGGCATTGGTAAAATTAAGGCTAAACAAATAGTAGCTGCTCTGAAACTAGCAAGAATGCAACCTACTCCTGTAGAAGATCGATTTACTATCCGATCTCCTGAAGATGCATATACATTCTTAAAGGATATGCAGTACCTAACGCAAGAACATTTTGTCGTACTCGGGCTAAACACTAAAAATGAAGTTCTGTTTCGAGAAACAGTTTTTATAGGATCGTTGAATGCATCTATTGTTCATCCACGTGAGACATTTAAATATTTAATCCGTCGTAGTTGTGCAAGTGCCATCGTTGCACATAATCATCCATCGGGGAATCCGCAACCAAGTAGAGAAGATATTGAAGTTACAAAGCGCCTTAATGAAGTTGGTAAGGTCGTAGGCATTGAAATCCTTGATCATGTAATTGTTGGACAAGAACAATATACTAGCTTAAAAGAAAAAGGTTATCTATAAAATTTTTTACTAGAGAGCCAGTGAAAGTGCTGAAAGCAGTACCATCACTGGCTTTCTTACCTTTAAGCAGGAAATGGGCTTAAGTTCGCTAAAATCGTTACATTTTGGTGCAGTTCCATCCGGGAATCATAAATAAACCTTGATATAAAGGGATTTTATCAATCTATCCTAATTTATGTAACATCAACAATAGCTCTCAAAATGCTAGCTACTTTGTATTAATCCGTTAAACATCAAAATTGTAACATTGGAATTTAAAAAATTCAGCCTCCGGCGATAGATATCATCTCGACTCACTTATGATATGGCTCATTTTTCTGTATTTTGAATGCTCGATATATTTGTTCTAACAATATTAGCTTCATCAGTTGATGGGGGAATGTCATTTTAGAGAAAGATAGCTTTTGATCGGCCCGCTGTAACACATCGTCACTTAAACCATTCGAACCACCTATTACAAAGGATAATTGACTTTTCCCGTGGACGCTAAGCTTCTCCATCTCATTTGATAACTGCTCCGATGACCAATTATCTCCCTGTAAATCAAGAGCAATTACATATTGAGAAGGTTTAATTTTACTTAAAATTCTATCACCTTCTTTTTGTTTTACTTGAAATAACTCTTTATCACTCAATTGCTCAGGTGCCTGTTCATCATTCACTTCATCCATTGTCAGCTTACAGTATGGACGCAGTCGTTTTTCAAACTCAGCAATACCTAGTTTGATGTATTTTTCTTTTACTTTCCCGACACTTACAATTTGTATTTGCATGATAATCACCTCTTAAATACAACCTAATTACGTTAATGGGCATATTTTTGATTTTTTCTATATTTTTTTGCTCAACACCACGGTTTGAATATTATTATTCAAGTTAACCATTGTTATTAATGCATTTTAGTTAAAACAGTAAAATAATAAAACTATCCACGTACAATTTACTCTTATATATAACAGTCATAATTTTCTAATTGTAACATTGGAAACAGAATTTAAATTGTTAGCACATATAAAAATAGTACATCACACCATAATGTAGTGCAATGTACTTAAAAAGGCACATCAAATTACTGAAGGAATATATTTTCTTTTCTTTCGTTCAATTCGCTCTCTTTCTAACTTATAGATGTATGGCATTGAATTCGAACTACTATCTGAATTCATTGACATAATGTATTGTTCGTATTTATGCACCATTGCATCATGTACCTTTTCTCTCAATGTTTTATCACATAGTACAACCAGTGCTTGTCCATTTTTATTTGATGGGAAATCAATATAGTATCGCTCTGATGTATCATCTATTTTTAATGCAACACTCGATACAATCAGTAGAGAATGTAATGTTACACGTCCCACTGCTAAAGTATTATGTGTCGGGAATGTATCAACTATATCAACAACAACACTCAATTGGGTTTCTCCTCTCTGTATTTAGCATTCAGCAACATTTTGAAGATTAACATTGTTGATGCTATAATCAATTCAACTGATATTTATTTTGGCTGTCTACTGTTTTGCGAGAACATGGGCAGTCTTTTTTTGTTGTAATACATTTAATGGTGGTAACAGTTTATCACCGATTAACAGTTCATCTACACCAAGTATTTTCCTCATTTGCATTTTTCTTTTTCTGAATGTTGAAGGGGCATATTTGTTTCTACACTCATCTTCACCATTAAATAGTAATTCTGTTGCAAATGCTATTAAGGAAGATTTTGTCCTCAATTCTATCGACTCTTGGTTTATAGCATCAACGACTTGTTGTAGGGAAGTATACATTACACCGCTACTCAAACCATTCCGTTCTAACCCCTTCTGAATAATCTGTGCTGCAACATCAATATTCAATACATCATATGCTCTTCTATTTATGTTAATTTGGCGTATTTCATTATCAGAAAGCTCAATTTCATACCTCAGTAATCCCTTAGCCTTCTTTAAATGGCGTTCATTGATTGAAGTTTGTTTCCGTTGCTGAATTTCAGCTTCCTTATCATAAATTTTTTCTTTCCTCTTCGATGCAATCCATTCCACAGATTCAATCTTGTCACAGCCAACCGCACAATAGTGACGTTTTTGGTATTTTGCTATGTTACAACTAGACATAGCTCTTAGATAATGTTGTTTTTGGTTACCAACATTAAAATTTTTACACACATGCACCTTTTCAACAGTACATCGACCAATTGAAGGAACTCGAGACAAAGGTATTTTTAGTTTAACCGCAATGTACTTCGAATAGCTTTAAAGAATGTTTCTATGTCACCTTCCTGAAGTTCATAAACATTAGAGCCGTTTAAAAATGTTGGTATGGAAACTTCTACTTTTAGCCAACACTTAGTAGGATCATCCTCTTTGTATGTATATCTAATATAAGGACAACCTTTATAGTCTCCATCGTGTAAGTTCTTGAAAATCGTACGACCTGTGCCATTTGATGATCTTTGTGAAGAATTTGACTGTGTCCATTCAATATCTTCAATTTCTTGATTACTTAGCATTATTGGCACACCTAACTTCACAGTATCAAACATGTTATCACGCTCCTTAAGTAGCTAGTTGTGCACGTATTACAGAGAAATCATTTATTTTTTTCGTGCTTTGCATAATACTCATCGAGAATATCAGTGATCCTTTGAATAAATTGATTCCCTTTAGCTTCTTTTTCACTTACCCAATCTGCAATACTCTCTCTTTTATCACGAGCAAGTTCTAAAAATCCATATGCACTTACGTTTGTTTTTTCATCCATGTTTAACCACCTCGCTTTCATGATTCAAATCATAACACGAAATAATTTAAAATTACAATATCCCTATTTATATTTTTAATTTTATGTTATAGTTAGGTTAATAAATAACTAATGCAGGGAAGTGTATCGATGAAAAAAATAACTTTAAATAGTACTAATTTATCTGATTTAGCAAAGTTATCTATAGGAAAAAGAGTTCGATATATCCGTGAACACCTTCAAAATAAGTGTGGGAATGTATTCAGTGGTAAAAGCGTAGCAAATCGAATTAAATTATTCTCCCAATCAACATTAACAACTATTGAAAGAGACAAAACAAAGGATATTCCTTCCAAAGTCTTATATGCAATCTCGAAAGACTTTGGAGCTGACTTGTATATGTTCTTTGATGACTATTATCAAAACAGTACTTATGAAACTGTTGAATTAACTCCTCCTCTTTACGATGAAGACACAGATAACGAAGCTGAACAAGCTGAAGATCAATATGATCCAGAGATTAACCCGCTTCTTGAAAATGAATACACCATTAAAACTATGGTTAGTAAAGTCGCTTCAAATCAAGATGAACAAATGACCTTTATTTTTAAAAGTCGCGTAAAGTATTCCGATCAACACCTATTTTACTTACTCTCAAATATCATTAATCAAATCAATACATTAGATGTTTCAATAGATCCAGAACTCACAGATAGTAAATTAGAGTCAATAAAATTAGCTCAAGATTATGTTCACTATGGGAATACATCACTACACGCTTTTCCGTGGTTCTCAAGACATGAAAAATTGGAAATGGACAATCAATCTCACAAAAAAGCAGTTAAGTACACTGAACAGCTTTTAAATAATTTAAACAAAGCCAAAAAAAGAGGAGAGAATAGTAATGAGTAAAAGAACCGCAGTACTTTATGCCCGTGTTAGTACAGAGGATCAAATGGAAGGATACAGTATTGAAGCTCAAAAGCGATTACTTTACGAATATGCCAAAAATAATAATATTGAAATTGCAGAGGAATACATAGATGAAGGGAGAAGTGGTAAGAGTATTGAAGGTAGACCTGAGATGAAGCGTCTTTTAAAGGATGCAAAAAATGCAAAGTTTAATGCCGTAATTATATACAAGCTTGATCGCCTAGCACGAAATACAAAAAATTCACTAGAGATTGTAGAGCTTTTAGAATCTTTTAATGTACAGCTTATAAGCTACTCAGAGAGCATAGACACAACAACGCCTAGTGGAAAGATGTTTTACACTATAATAAGTTCCTTTGCTGAAATGGAACGATCAACTATTATTGATCGAGTTAAAATGGGGATGATTCAACGTGCTAAACAAGGGCAATTTAATGGCGGACGAGTGTTTGGTTATGAGAGTGTTAATAAAGAATTGATTGTAAATGAAGAAGAAGCACATGTCATACGCTTAATTTTTGATTATGCAGAACAAGAATTAGGATATAAAGCAATTGTCAGCCGAATTAATGCTATGGGATATAAAACAAAGCGTGGATGTGATTTTTCAATCAATACGATAAAAACGATATTAGACAACCCTATTTATATTGGGAAGATCCGCTTTAACATGTATGAAAACTGGTCAGAAAAACATCGTAAAGGTAAAAATGAAGACTATATTCTCGTTGATGGAAAACATGAGGCAATCATTACAATAGAGCAATGGGATCGTGTCCAAAAAAGCCGCAAGAAGCGTTCGCATAGACCTTCTCAGTCGCATGCTCCTTTTATTTTAAGCGGACTTATTAAATGTCCTAGATGTGGATATGGAATGGTTCCAGGATTATCTAAGGGAGCTAAAGGTAAAAAATATCGTTATTATGTTTGCGGACTGTTTCATAATAAAGGTAGTAATGTATGCAGTGCACACTCCATTCGAGCTGAAAGAGCAGAAGAACATGTATTTAATGAGTTAAAACGAATTGTATCTGAACCGTATGTTTTAAGACACATAATCAAGAATATCAACCAACAACGAAGCCAAGCTAAAACACCAATTACTGAAGAAATAAATAGATTGCGTTCTAAGCTCAAAAAGGTAGAAACAAGAATTAGCAACATTACTAATCAACTAATGGATGACCCTTCCCTTGTATCTATTTTTAAGCCAAAATTAAAAGAACTAACGGAAGAGCAATCCACACTTAATAATAAGATTGAATCATTAAATTCAGAACTAGAAGAGTGTGAAACAACACCCATCGACGATCAAGCATTGCTGCATCTTCTAAGCGACTTAGAAAAAGTAATAAGAGATGCTGATTCAGAAAAGCAAAAAGCACTGCTTCGTTTAATTATAAAGGATATCCAGATAAATAAAGAAGCTCCTCGAAGAGTGGGCAGACAAGTTGAAAAAGTTAATTTACATTTTGACTTTACACTAGAAGCATTAGAGGCACAATCGTTGGATTTATTGGATGCGATTCGACCAGAGTATATTGAGCCAGTTGAACCATGGATGCTTGAAAATAAAGATGGTAAAGGATTAAGCGAATTTATGGATTCGCTTAATATTCTACCCTTAAAAGATGTACGGTTCCCCCCGATTAATCCTAAACGCCCGATAAACCTGTTCCAACAAAATCAACCTCATCAACTGATGAGGAAACGTCATCTTTGAAAAAGATAGAGTATCATTTGATCTCTTCATTACAGCTGGACTTAACCCAAGTGATCCACCAATCACAAACGCAACTTTACTCTTTCCATACGTAGCAAGCTGGTCCAAGTCTTTGGCTAACTGCTCAGAGGATTTCATTTTTCCTTCAATAGCTAGGGCGATGACATGTGTGTCATCACTTATTTTGCTTAGGATTCTTTCTCCCTCTTTTTCCTTTACTTGCTCCATTTCAATATCGCTTAGGTTTTCTGGTGCTTTTTCATCTGGTAATTCAATGATTTCCACCTTTGCATAAGATGTTAATCGTTTTAAGTATTCGTCGATCCCTTGCTTCAAGTATTTTTCTTTTAGCTTTCCTATTGTAATAATTGAAATGTTCATTTTTTGCTTCCCCGCTTTAAATTCGTTTATCCACAGAACTTATCCACATTTCTGAAAATTTATCCACAATTGTTGTTAAAATCATCCTCCAACAACATATATAGCAGGTTTCTCACACATTTGGCATCTTGTGGATAACTTACCATCCTGATCAATTTTTTCTATTTCTGGTGCAATTTCCTTTTCATCAACATACATATCAATCGCTAATTCGATATGCTCTTCACAGCAATACATTTCACAACATCCTCCTTATCCACATGTGGATATTTTATATTTAGTTTACCCTTAATAGTTGTCCACAACCAAATTAGAAAAACGCAAGCGCCTTGACCAGCCTAGGGCAAATAAGACGATTTAGAATAAAAGGCGTTCTTTGCCTTCAATTCTAAATTGGCTAGACCCCAGAGGGGCTAGGCGCTGGAGCTAGACCCAAAACTAAGTAAAGATTTTATACTTAAAAAAGAGAGCTAATTTTTAGCTCCCCAACGTGTTCTCTTCCCCTAGCTTCATCTTACCAGACATTTTTTCACCGTTCCGGTAGTATATCACTTCAACTGTATCTCCAACATCCTGATCATAAAGAACTTTTCTTAAGTCAATAATATCCTTTACTTCTTCACCTGCGAATTCGATGATCACATCAAATTCCTGTAAACCAGCTTGAGCAGCTGGTGATACTGGGACAACACTCATGACAATGACACCGTCTGTAATGTCTTCAGATAGCTTTAATGTTTGTGCCTTATGATAGCTAGAAACTTCGTTTAGCGATCTCATACCGATTCCCATGAATGGGCGTCTTACTTCGCTATATTTCTCAAGATCTTCAATTATTGGGATCGCATGATTTGCAGGGATTGATAGACCAATTCCTTCTACAGCTGATTGAGCTATTTTCATGGAGTTTATGCCTATGACTTTTCCGTCTAGATTGATAAGCGCTCCACCACTATTTCCTGGATTGATGGCTGCGTCTGTTTGTAAAACCTCTGCATTCCAATCAACCAACCCATCACCATTTTCATCAATTGGAATCGCTCTTTCTGTTCCTGATATAATACCTTGTGTCACAGATCCAGAAAACTGTAATCCAAGTGGATTTCCAATTGCGATGACTGGTTCCCCAGGTCTAACGGCATCAGAGTCACCAAACTCCGCTACCTTCGTAATTTTCTCACTATCCACTCGTAAAACAGCTAAGTCCGTTAACACATCACTGCCTAAAATTTCAGCTGGAATCCTTGTTCCATCACTTAAGCTAATTTCAACCTGTGAAGCTCCCTCAATAACATGGTGATTTGTGACAACAAAGGCATTTTTCCCTTCCTTTTTATAAATCACTCCTGAACCGGTTCCTGCTTCACCTGTTTCATTCCAAAAATCAGCTTGCTGAAGGTTAACAACACCAACAACAGCATCTGATACATCATCAACGATTTCAGTAATAGCTGAATTTACATTGACTGATACATTCTTCGTTATTCCGGATTGATTTTCAATGCCACCTTCTTGGGTTGGGGCCTCATCACCTAAATCCATTTCATATGGCAGAATCGTTGAAAGTGTCGGCAAAGCTAAGAACATCAGCAATCCTCCTAAGATCGCTCCGACAAATCCCGCTAAAAACCAGCCTCCTCGATTTCCTTTCTGCTTTTTCGCATTATAATTCTCATAATCTTGATCATAATAGCCCATTATGTTCACCATTCCTTTCAAACACACTTGAATAGTGCTTACCTAATCAACATTATTCTCTTGTAGATTGAAAATTAACCAAGATGATGATGATACTTTGTGTAAATTTTAAATTGCTACAAGTGTAGTTGGGGTTACTGGGTCTGTATCATATAATTCAAATTGTTCGCCAGTTATAAAGCCTTTACTAGCAAGTGTTTGCTCAACAGACATTCTTGCTAGATCCTTCATATTGTTATCCTTACTTAAGTGAGCTAAATAAATTCGTTTTGTCGCATCTCCGATAACATCCATCATTGCAATGGCTGCATCCTCATTCGAAACATGGCCCACATCACTTAGAATACGTCTTTTAATGCTCCAAGGATAGTGACCCATTTGCAGCATCGAAACATCATGATTGCTCTCGAAAACAAAGGCGTCCGAATTACGAATTGTGCCCTTCATTTTATCACTAACATAGCCTGTATCTGTGATTAATGCAAGCTTCTTCCCCTCATGATGAAACACAAAAAACATAGGCTCTGCTGCATCATGGGAAACTCCAAACGATTCAATATCTAATGAGCCAAATGTTTTGACAGCACCTGTTTGAAAAACAAACTTCTGGTCTGTTGAAATTTCGCCAATTAATCCATTCATCGCCTGCCATGTTTTTTCATTCGCATAGATTGGAAGCTTATGTTTTCTAGCAAGTACACCTAATCCTTTTATATGATCACTATGCTCATGTGTGACTAGAATTCCTGATAGATTTTTGATATCGCGACCTATTTGCTCAAATAAGTTTGTCATTTGTTTTCCACTTAATCCAGCATCCACTAAAAATGCTTGATCATTGGCTTCAACATAAATAGCATTCCCCGTACTGCCACTTGCAAGTACGCTAAACTGCAAGCTCAATTTTGTCACTCCTCTATTCCCTATTCCGTTAGCTGTAAAACATCCCCTTCTAAAGCATTTACATAGAAATCTTTTCTCTCTTCATTTTCTGTTTCGACATTAATATGCCAAGTAGGTGCTAAGATTTGCTGATTTGAAAGAGGGATGTGAGTGTAATATCCGTATTGAATATTCAACACTTCACTATTTGGTGTTAAATAATTCTTATTATATAGAGCTTCGATTGCCTTTAAAGCAGTGATAGCAGACTCTTTTTCTTCTACTTCCTTTATTTCCTCTAGCATCGATTGCTCATAACTAATGATTTCATTATCCTCGTTAAGGTGCAAAATAACCATTCCTATATGGTCTTCTCTAGATTGAAAAATGTTTCGATTTTTATATCTTTGAATACATATTATAGAATTCGTTTCGTCATCTGTATACCAATAATGGTACTGATCACCAGAAATAACATTATCCTTTAGAAATTGAGTGATTTTACTTTGTGTGTTTACATCTGGCAATGGAAAAGGCTTATCCAATAACATGCGCAACGTTCGAAATGACTCTTCCTCTTTAAGGTTTGTATTTGTATTTGGAAGTTCAAGTGTTAGATTTTCTAGTTTTGCCACTTCATCAATTGTGAAATCCTTACTCTTTGCTGTAATATAAAAGCTTTTATCGATGTCCTCAGGCAATTCATTATAAACGATTCCTTCAGTCTCCAGCTTTTCCTCAATCGTTGCCTCTTGAATAATCGCATAATCAGATTCGTCTCTTAACTCAAAGAATTCAATCGCCAAATAGATATCTAAAATGAGAAAAGCAAGGATAAAAATGGTTTTCGTCTTACTCCAATCCACTTTTATCACCCCTTTGAATGCCGTCTATTCTCAAAATTTTCCCGTCCTGTAGTTCTACACACCAATAAGGGATAATTTTCACAAACCGTTGATCGGTTTCTCCGCTTAGTTCGTACATAATATAAATGTCCTTTATATCCTTTAAATTAATAGATGGATCCTTAGAGAGATTATCCACCAATTCATATCCGGACATTAATGTTACCGTGTTACTGCTTGAGAAGACTCTCATAAGTCGATAAGAAGGACGCTCATATATGGATATTTCACTTTGACCCCATTTTTGGGAAATCATTGTTGGTCCAAAAAACTCATCACTAGATTCAAAAACAGGAATTGATTGAATGGACATAACATATTTAATTTCCTGAGTCAGCTCATTTATCTTGTATAATACATAATCATCTGTCCAACCACCGTGATCATTTAAATAATCAATACTCTGACTAACGAGAGCATTACTTTCAAGAAAGCTGGTATCCCTCAATGAAGGATTCACGAATTTCACTGTATGCTCATTCGAATCGATATTAAGCTCCCTTAAACTATCTGTATAGCGATTTTTTGACAAACTGACATCTTGTTTTACATATTGAGGATTACTAAACAAAGCATTCTTAAAAACGGACCCGTCAATTTCATCAGTAATGACATATTGAAAGCTGTCCAATTTCACTTCATTTTCAGGTAACAAAAAATCAACATCTTCCTCTGTACCATACCTGAAAAATGGCTTTAATTCGTTTCTATGACTGTAAATCTCTGCAACATATTGATTAGCATCCGAAATATTAACAGAAGTCTCAACAATTTTTAATGTTTCACTTGAAACAAAGAATACCTTTTGGACTTCCTTCTCCCTTGGCACATTTAAATAGATTCGATCAAACATGATGTCCTCACTTGATTCCGTCTCCCACTTAAACATTGTTTCAAAGGTTTCAAATGGTATCCCATCAAGGAATCTGAGTTCTACTTTAGCTTCCTCTTTCCCATGGATCCAACTTGTAAAATTCTCTTTTGTATAGGTTTTTATTATATTACTCTTACTGCTTAAACTATAATCCCATGTTTGCATTTCAGACCAAAGATTATTTAAGTATTGATCATCATAGGTACTAAAATGCTGTTCAGATGTATGAAGAAATAACTGATAAGGTTTTATGACCTGATAAGGTTCTCGTTCCTCACTTATGATAGGAACACTTTCAACAAAACTATTATTTTGAAATTCTTCATAAGGCGGCTGTGAATTCCATAAATTCCATGTGAAAAATAAACTTGTCGCAACTAGTATCATCAATAGCACACTTTTTATTGACTCTTTATTCATTCCCACTCATCCTCTTGTTCTGGATCGTATGGCAGAGTAAAGAACACCGTTGTTCCTGATCCTTCCTTACTTTGTGCCCATATATCTCCTCCATGTGCTTGGACCATTTCTTTTGCAATCGCTAGTCCCAAACCAGTTCCTCCCAGCTTACGAGTACGTGCTTTATCAACTCGATAGAAACGGTCAAAAATTTTATTTACACTTTCTTGTGGAATTCCAACACCTTCATCCTTTACACGAATTTGAATTTCTGATGGCAGTATATCAATTGTAAAGGTTACTTTTCCGCCTTCTGGTGAGTACTTTAATGCATTAGAAATAATATTATCTAAAACCTGTGTAATTTTATCAGTATCTATGTCAACATAAAGAGGTTCTTTTGGTATGTTTCGAATAAATGTAACGTGCTGGGATTTTGTCATCTCAAATCGATCGATAATTTTCTCGAAAAAGTCCGTAAAGTTAATCCATTCTTTCGTTAATTGATAATCTGTTCGATCAAGCTTAGATAGCTGCAATAAGTCATTTACTAGACGAATCATGCGTTCTGTTTCTGTTTGAGTCACATGTAAAAATTGTGGTGCGATCTCCTTATCCTTCCATGCCCCATCTGCTAATGCTTCTAAATAACTTCTCATCGTTGTAAGAGGAGTACGCAGCTCATGAGAAACATTCGCGACAAATTCTCTTCTTTCTTGATCAATCTTCTCTTGTTCTGTAATATCATACAAAACAGCGATCAACCCATCTATTTTCCCCGATTCTTTTTGAATAACCGAAAAGCTTACACGTAAAATAAATGGACGTTCTTCCGAGCCTGTATCTAGCACAAGTGATTCTTGCTCTTCAATTAGACTATCAAATGTATATTCATCACTGATTCCAAGGAGTTCTGTAATCGTTGTTTGCTGAATCGTTCCACGTGAAACATTTAACATCTCTAATGCAGGATTATTAATTAAGATTACTTGGCCTTCACGGTTTGTCGCAATAACACCATCGGTCATATGGGCAATAACAGATGCTAATTTTTTCCGTTCTCCCTCAGTCATTGCTTGTGCGTCTTCAAGTTTTTCTGTCAGATAATTAAAAGTGATAGCAAGTTGACCAATTTCATCTTCTCCATATACTTTTACTTTTCGAGAGAAATTACCATTGGCTAATTCTATCGCCTGCTTCCTCATATCAGTCATTGGTCTAGTAATAGTCCTTGCCAGAAAAATACCCAGCGCTGCAGTAATAACTAATGAGATAATTGTGCCTGTTGCTAGTATCTTGTTAATAATACTCATCTGCAAAAAAACTTCTTCCATCGATGCCATCACATAAACTGCACCGATGGTTTGATTATTATGATTAACAGGAACAGTCATAACTCGAACACGATCGTTTGTTTCGTCATGAATTCCTAAACCTGTATAATCAAGTCCAACTAATGCACGTCGAACAGACTCTTCAGTTGTTTTCTTCCCTACAATATCCTGATTACTACTAGAGGTTGCGATAACAGTTTTACTCATATCAATGACTCGAACCTCTATTATTTCTTCAGTTAGGAAATCACCAATAATTGACGTAATTTCACTATTTAGTGTTTTTCCATCTGTATATTCTTTAGGATCCCGTGACATTTCTTGCTCAATATTATAAACCAAAAGACTTACTCGCTTCGTTAATGAAGTCTCAAAGTTGGATTTTAGTGAAGTTTCTAATTCCTTCACAAAATAGATTCCAATTATTTGCATAGCTAACATGATAAGCAGTACATAAACCGAAACAAACTTAAAATGAATAGATTGAAAAAACCTTACTCTTTTCATACTATTAATCCTGTTCTGATTGCTTTAAGTAATAGCCTACCCCGCGTCTTGTTACAATCCAGGTTGGGTGACTAGGGTTATCTTCAATTTTTTCTCTTAAGCGTCGGACCGTCACATCGACTGTTCTGACATCTCCAAAGTAATCATATCCCCATACTGTTTGTAAAAGATGCTCTCGCGTCATAACCTGTCCAATATGCTGAGCAAGATAATGAAGCAACTCAAACTCACGGTGTGTCAATTCAATGGTTTCTCCGCGTTTAGATACAACATATGCATCAGGGTGGATGACAAGTGAACCTATTGAGATTTCATTTGATGCTCCTTTCAATTCACTTGAATCATTCGCTTGCTGTCTTCGTAGATTTGCTTTAACCCTTGCTAATAATTCACGAGTGCTAAAAGGCTTTGTCACATAGTCATCAGCACCTAATTCAAGACCGAGCACTTTGTCTATCTCTGAATCCTTTGCAGTTAACATAATGATTGGCATTTCATATTTTTTTCTCACTTCTCTACATACTTCCATTCCATCTCTGTTTGGAAGCATAATATCTAATAAGATGAGATCTGGATTGACCTCTTCTACCATTTCTAATGCTTGATTCCCATCATATGCACAGTAAACAGCATAACCCTCTTTTTTTAGGTTAAATTGTAATATATCTGCAATTGGTTTTTCATCATCAACAACTAATATCTTCTTTTCCATATTCTCGCCCCTTTATATATCTTGTCCTACATTTTTGGATCTTCTTTTTATCCTAACCTGCTGACTTATGCTTCAATCAGCATAGTGGTATCAAAGTTAGCTTTCTGCTAGTAAATTTTCATATAGTTAAATGTACCATGTTCAAAGAGAAGAATCATCTTTTTCAAAGATCCCTATCTATATTAGTTTACTATAAGTTTTGCAGTGGTATAAAAATAATAATGAGTAAAAAGATGAGAAAAATTTGGCTTTTCACAAGTCCTAATCGCCAAAAGCCTTCATTTTTCTAAAAGTAAAAAAAGGGACTGACCTAAATTACTAGTGTGTCAGACCCTTTCTATCCTCTTATTTTAAATAATTTTCCGGATTTTTAAGGTTTCCATTCTCATATACTTCAAAGTGAAGGTGAATTCCTGTAGAATTTCCTGTTGAGCCCATTACACCCAGTTTCTGTCCTTGTGACACAACTTGTCCGACTGAGACAGATATTGAACTTAAATGTGCATAAACAGTCTTCATTCCATTGTTATGATCAATGACAACCTTATTTCCATAACCACCGCTATAACCTGCTGATATAACCCGTCCATTATCTGCAGCTTTTATTGTACGATCACTAGGTCTTGCTATATCAATTCCCTTATGCAGTTTACCCCAGCGTTGTCCAAGTCCACTAGAAATATAGCCGCCTACTGCAGGCCATGCTAAGTTTCCGGTTCCTCTTGATGGAATTACTTTCGTACCTTTTATGATGATTTCGTTTACTGGTTCCTTTATAATTTTTTCAGTTAAAACTTCTTTTGTTGTCTCAGAACCATTTTGTTTTGTAACAATATAATGAACTAATCTCTCTCCATTCACACCTTCTTGGGAAGTTTCCTCTTCTCCCTTTGGCATGGAGGCATCTTCTTTTGTTTCTGTTTTATAAGCAATTGTTTCTTTTTCAGAAACTTCTTCTTCAACTTGAACCATTACATATGGCTTTAACTCGGTTACGTTTAACAAATCACCTGGTTTAATAACAGAATCTTCCTCAAGTCCAGGATTAAGCTCTAGCAGCTTCTCAAGAGGCAGATCATGTTTTGAAGCTATTTCCCCAAGGACATCATTCCCCTGCACCTCATATTTCTTCTCTACAGGTGTTCCTTTTTCCAATAGGTTAAGTCCCTCATTAGAAGTCAAAACCTTTTCAGGTATTACCTTTTTTTCTTCAAGTGTAACCTCTTCAGTAAAAGAAACTTCCGTAATGCGAGATTGCCCCTCTTTAAGAGCTGGTAATGGCTGATTCTTTTGTCTCGCTGCTAAGTCGTCTAATACTTCCTTTGAAACATATTGCTGTTTATATTCTTCTAACACATTTTGTGCAGTCAAGCTATCTTGAAAGGCTGCAACTTCTTGATCATTGATTTTCAAAACAGTCGCTTCCACTACAACATCAAGGTTTTGCTCCAGATTCTCTAGAACTTCAGCATTATTAAAAACTGGTCGAAACATTTTTTCGGGAATGATCTCAACATCTTCGACTGTTAGTTGATAATCTTTATACGTATCTTTTAGTTTATTAATTTTTAATGAGCTAAGCTCTTCAATTACATTTTGATTGTCTACTGTGCCCATGTACTCATTTTGAAGATAAATATGGTAAACAGTTGATAAAGAATCTTCAGCTTGAGCATTTATTGCAAATGTTAAGGATGTCGCTAAAATTACACCCATAGTCCATTTTTTTAGATTTGAGCGCATCTTGGATGGCTTTTGACCGCCAAGCACTCTAGTTGAACGCTTAAACAATGGTATTTCCTCCTAAATCTATAAAGTAGAGCACTTCAAAAAGCCTACTACTATGAATTCACTCTTAAATACCGACAAAATTCACGTCATTTTACCCTTTACTAATTTAACACAGATTCAATAATCGCACGGTAAAAATCATTGAATTGTAATATTACTGTATTATTGGATACAATTTTTGGTTATATTGTCGCATCATGACATTTTAAATCTACCAATTTTCCCGTAAATATAGAAAAAAAGACATGAATCTCTTAAGATTCATGTCTTTTGAGTGGCTCGGGACGGAATCGAACCGCCGACACATGGATTTTCAGTCCATTGCTCTACCAACTGAGCTACCGAGCCATAATTAGATTGTATTTATATTTCATAATCTATTTAAGAGGTTCATGTACTAAAAATTACCTCTTTACTTAAGTATCATTTCCATATTGCCAACTTGAAAATCGTCCTCATCTCAGGAAGTTTATTCAAGATGTTACTCGATGAGTACGCTGATGCTATTTCAAAGGAGCTTATTCGGGCGTGCTCTACCAACTGAGCTACCGAGCCATATGTGGTTTAAGGTTTTAACTAAGATTCGAATCTCTTCGTCAGCTCCATCGCTTACATCCTCACGTATTGTCATACGCTCCGGTGCTCACTCAGTCGCTTCCTCGACCTTCTCCCTTATTGAAACCCTTTTACTTATTCATTAATTTACTAGCAAGTAAATTTTCTACACCATAATTTATATGTAAATGGCGGTCCGGACGGGACTCGAACCCGCGACCTCCTGCGTGACAGGCAGGCATTCTAACCAACTGAACTACCGGACCGTTTTTTGATTATGATATTAATAAATGAAATGGTGACCCGTACGGGATTCGAACCCGTGTTACCGCCGTGAAAGGGCGGTGTCTTAACCGCTTGACCAACGGGCCACTGTTTTTCTAAAAACAATGGTGAGCCATGAAGGACTCGAACCTTCGACCCTCTGATTAAAAGTCAGATGCTCTACCAACTGAGCTAATGGCTCATTTTATAATGAGAAGTACAACTTAGTTTTCCACTTGTTTCAGACACGCAAATCTCAGAAAGCTTATTCAAGGAGCAGCTCGATTTGTGTGCTGATGTGTTGCTTCGAAGCTTACTCGTTCGTGCTCTACCAACTGAGCTAATGGCTCATTTTATAATGAGAACTATTTGCTAAGAACAACTTGTCTTAACAGGACGTGATCTATCATATCATCATATGAATTACTTTACAATATATTTTTTAAAAAAATATATTTATTTTTCATATTATAGTAAGGCTGTTTTTGCAAAGATTGTTGCTCTTAAATATTATTTAACTCTATAGTGGAATGGAACGAACTAATTTGCACATTTAACACTACATAAAAAACAGAGTATGCGAAAACGAAAACAGCCTATAGAAAAGATTATTGATCGTACTAACAGAAAATAAGAGGGATGACTACACATCCCTCTCGTTAGTTATTCTTAGCTATACACGCTGCGAATCACATTTGTTTGTGAACGATCTGGTCCTACAGAGAAGATTGATAGCGGAATACCTGTAAGCTGAGAAATACGTTCGATATAATGTCTCGCATTTTCAGGCAACTCACTTAGATTACGTACTCCTGTGATATCCTCTGTCCAGCCTGGTAATTCCTCGTATACTGGTTCACATTCAGATAATACTTTCAGACTTGCAGGGTACTCATTAATCGTTTCACCTTTATATTTATAAGCTACACAGATTTTTAATGTTTCAATACCTGTTAAAACATCAATTGAATTTAATGAAAGATCTGTTAATCCGCTCACTCGTCTTGCATGACGAACAACAACACTGTCAAACCAACCTACACGACGTGGACGTCCAGTTGTTGTCCCATATTCACGGCCAACCTCACGAATTTGATCACCAATTTCATTGTTTAGCTCTGTAGGGAATGGGCCATCACCTACACGAGTTGTATATGCTTTTGAAACACCTACAACATGATTAATTTTTGTTGGTCCAACACCAGAACCAATTGTTACTCCTCCAGCGACCGGATTTGATGATGTAACAAATGGATATGTACCTTGGTCGATATCAAGCATAACCCCTTGTGCACCTTCAAATAGAACACGACGGCCTTCATCTAAGGCATCATTTAAAACAACAGATGTATCTACAACATATTGCTTAAATTGTTGTCCATATTCATAATATTCGTCTAGAATTTCTTCTACAGTAAAGCCTTCTACTTCATAGAACTTCTCTAAAAGACGATTTTTTTCTTGAAGGGCTCTAGATAGTTTTTCTTCGAATACGTCACGCTCTAGTAAATCGGAAATACGAATTCCAACACGAGCGGCTTTATCCATATACGCTGGACCAATTCCCTTTTTCGTTGTTCCGATTTTATTAGCACCTTTTCGCTCTTCCTCTACCTCATCTAATTTTAGGTGATAAGGTAAAATCACATGCGCACGGTTGCTAATGCGTAAATTATCTGTTGTAATACCACGTTCATGTAAGTAAGAAAGTTCTTTAACAAGTGCCTTTGGGTCAACAACCATACCATTTCCGATAACACAAATTTTATCTTTATAGAAAATCCCAGATGGAATTAAGTGAAGCTTATATGTTTCTCCATCAAATTTAATCGTATGACCTGCATTGTTACCACCTTGATAACGAGCAATAACCTCTGCATTTTCAGAAAGGAAATCTGTAATCTTTCCTTTTCCTTCATCTCCCCATTGAGTTCCAACAACTACTACTGAAGACATTCCGTGCACCTCCGTAATTTCGCACTATTCAAACATGTATATTTTATCAATCACAGATTTGAAAGTCAATGTAAATACGAACAATATTAAAAACATTTACTGTATTTGTTCGTAAATTGAACACAAACTATTTCATACTCTTCTCCTCTGTTTCATCAATTATTTTTTTGCCCCAAAGTCTAGTATTTCCAATTCAAATGAGAATACACAAAAAAAGAGGAGATCACGCGTTTGATCTCCTCCCTTATGCTGGAACACCTTCATCGTCAAATCGCCGTTCCAGATTGACGAATTTATTATATTCTTTTACGAAAGCAAGTGATACTGTACCAACTGGGCCATTACGTTGCTTAGCAATAATGATTTCAATAATATTCTTGTTTTCAGATTCCTTGTCATAGTAATCATCACGATATAAGAAAGCAACAATATCGGCATCCTGCTCAATACTTCCTGATTCACGAATATCCGACATCATCGGGCGTTTATCTTGACGTTGCTCAACACCACGAGATAACTGTGATAACGCGATAACAGGAACTTTTAATTCACGAGCTAATTCTTTCAGGGAACGTGAAATTTCAGATACCTCTTGCTGACGGTTATCTGTTCGACCATTTCCTTGGATCAATTGAAGATAATCAATTAGAACCATTCCTAGCCCGCTTTCTTGCTTTAATCGGCGACATTTAGCACGGATATCACCAACACGAATACCAGGGGTATCATCAATATAGATCCCCGAATTTGATAAACTCCCCATTGCCATTGTAAGTTTACCCCAATCCTCAGGCGTCAATGATCCTGTTCTTAATCTTTGGGCATCAATATTCCCCTCAGCACACAGCATCCTCATTACGAGCTGATCTGCCCCCATCTCAAGACTGAATATCGCAACATTTTCATCTGTCTTTGTTGCAACGTTTTGGGCAATATTTAGAGCAAATGCAGTTTTACCAACTGATGGACGAGCCGCTACAATGATAAGATCATTTCGTTGGAATCCAGCTGTCATTTTATCTAATTCTATAAATCCTGTTGGAATACCTGTGATATCACCTTTTCGATCATGAAGAGTTTCGATATTATCATAGGTTTGTACTAGCACATCTTTAATATTTTGAAAGGCTCCAGCGTTTTTTCGCTGAGCAACCTCCATAATCGTCTTTTCCGCTTCATTGAGTAGGACCTCAACCTCATCTTCTCTGCTATATCCATCTTGTGCAATGGTAGTAGCTGTTCTGATCAGTCTTCTTAAGATTGATTTTTCCTCAACGATTTTTCCATAATACTCAATATTGGCAGCAGTTGGTGCTGAGTTCGCCAAATCACTTAGATACGAAACTCCGCCTACTTCTTCTAGTAAGTTTGCATCAGCTAATTCTGATGTCACCGTCACTAAATCTACCGGCTCACCTTTGTCGGATAGCTCAAGCATAGCATTATATATTTTCTGGTGGGCGGCACGATAAAAGTCATCAGGAATTAATAGCTCTGACGCTAAAGTAAGTGAGGATGGATCTAGAAAAATGGCTCCTAAAACAGCTTGTTCTGCTTCTATATTTTGTGGTGGAATACGATCACCAAGTAACTCGTTAATGATGATCACCGTCCTTTAAGTTTATAGTAATCTATTAGTATCTCTAAGTATTAAGGATAAAAAAAAAGTGGCTCCGCTTCAAGACAAATTTCAATCTTTCCACCAAACCACAACCATTACCAACATTTACTTACTGTTCTTTTACATGTACTTTGATCGTTGCACTTACTTCAGGATGAAGCTTGGCAGGAACATTCGTATATCCTAGTGCACGAATACCATCTGGTAAATCCAATTTGCGTTTATCAAGTTTAATATTATGAGTTTTCTTTAGCTCATCAGCAATTTGCTTACTTGTTACTGATCCAAATAAACGTCCGCCTTCACCAGATTTCGCTTCGATTTCTACTGTTAATTTCTCAAGCTCAACCTTTAATTGCTTCATTTGTTCTAGTTCTTCAATTGCCTCTTGCTCTTGCTTTTTCTTTTGTGCATTTAATGAACTAATATTTGCGTTTGTTGCTTCTACTGCAAGACCTTGCTTAATTAAAAAATTATGTGCATATCCGTCCGCAACATTTTTTACTTCGCCCTTTTTTCCTTTTCCTTTAACATCTTTTAAAAAGATTACCTTCATGATTTTGTTCCTCCTTCTAGATAGTCTTCTATTGCTAATTTTAATCTATTTTCTACTTCTTGTAACGTCGTTTGCTGCAATTGAGTTGCTGCATTTGTTAAATGGCCGCCACCATCCAGAGCTTCCATGATAATTTGTACATTCACATCACCCAGTGATCTTGCACTAACACTTATCAGTTCCTCATTACGTTTTGCAATGACAAATGAGGCTTCAACCCCATTCATTGTTAGTAATGTATCTGCTGCCTGGGCAATCGTGACTTGCTCATAATAATCATCTTCTTCTGCAACTGTTATCGTAATTCCTTCTTTGTAAATGGAGGCATGTTGAATTAACTTTGCACGCTTTACATAGCTTGTAATATCTTCTTTCAGAAATTTTTGCACTAATACAGTATCAGCACCCTTTGCTCTTAAATAGGAGGCTGCATCAAATGTACGTGATCCTGTTCGAAGGGTAAAACTTTTTGTGTCCACAATAATTCCCGCTAATAAGGCTGTAGCCTCTATCATATTCACTTTTAAATGCTTTGGTTGATATTCCAATAGCTCTGTTACTAACTCTGCTGTAGAAGACGCATATGGCTCCATATAGACAAGGATCGGATCCTTTATAAACTCTTCTCCCCGTCTATGGTGATCAATGACAATGACACGTTCACTTCTGGATAATACTCTTTCATCGATCACTAATGAAGGTTTATGAGTATCCACGACAATGAGAAGCGTTTCATCTGTCATGATTTCAAGTGCTTGTTCAGGTGTAATAAACCTTGACCATAATTCCGGATGTACTTTGACTTCAGCTAGTAATTGCTCAACTCCTGAATCAAGTGCATCTGGGTCTAAAATAATAAATCCTTCTTTTTCATTTACTTGTGAAACCTTTAAAATCCCTATAGCTGAACCAATAGCATCCATATCCGGGTATTTATGCCCCATGATCATGACTTTGTCACTTTCAAGGACAATTTCTTTTAAAGCATGTGAAATCACTCTTGCTCTAACTCTAGTCCGTTTTTCCATTGGGTTTGTCTTTCCGCCAAAAAATTTAACCTTTCCATTTTGCTGCTTAATGGCTACCTGGTCTCCTCCACGTCCTAAAGCAAGGTCTAAGCTTGACTGTGCTAGATCACCAAGCTCTTGTAAAGAAGATACACCAGAACCAACTCCAATACTAAGTGTTAACGAAACATTATGAATGGTCGTCTTTTCACGTACTTCGTCTAATATTGAGAACTTTGTTTTGATTAATCTTGTTAGTATATCTTCGTTTAATACACCGATAAATCTTTCTGAAGAGATCCTTTTAAGAAAGACACCATAATCCTTAGCCCATTTATTTAATAATGATGTCACCTCACTATTTATCGCACTTCGTGTTTGATCATCCATGCCTTGAGTGACTTCATCATAGTTATCTAAAAATATAAAAGCTAAAACTGTTCGTTCATCTTCATACTGCTTTTCAATCTCAATTTGCTCAGTTACATCAAAAAAGTAAATTAATCGTTCTTCCCTTTTAATGATCACCTTAAACTCTCTGTCGTACAACGCTATTGTGTCTGACTCAACCTCTTGTTTTATTAACGGGACTAAAGAATCAGCAAGATCAAAAAGAGACCTGCCAACAAGAGTATCTTCATCAAAACAAGAAGTCATAAATGGATTTGACCATTCGATTTGATATTGATCATTAAAAAGCATAATTCCGATTGGCATCTCCATTAAAGCCTCTTCGCCAACTTTTTTTAATCGGTATGAAAGCGTTGTTATGTATTCTTCCATCTCTTCCTTGAAATCTGTAAGAGCTCTTTTAATGAAATATAGGACAATAGCTAGAATAACTAATAAAATAGATCCAAGGATCCAATTATAAAAAGATAAAACAAGTACTGCTATCACTGTTACGCCAATCAGTGCATAAATAGGATAACGGATTAATGGTTTTTCATAAAAACTTGGCATGCTGTTTTCATCAACTCCTCGCAACAGTGAATACAAACCTATTTTTTCGTTATTTTACCACGGAGAGGAAAGCCTAAATCAATTATACCTAAGATTCTGATAAGATAAAGAAGTATCGGGATAAGAAATGAACCTATCATAATAGAAATTGGCACAGCCTTTGCCCATCCTTTTGTGAATGAGTAATAAAAAATAAATGAATAACCCTGCAAGAGAACAAAAAATTGCAAGATGAAATATAGGTTAATTACAGCGATAAAAAGGAAGGTATCTTTATCTAGGTTCACCATTAGCAAGATGGAAACAAGTAAATAATACCATACAATACTTTGCGGCAGTTTCCAGTCTCGAAAAGGTTTTAATGGAGCAAGATCGAATCTTAACCTTTTAAGGATTGGGGTGGCAAGCAAATGAGTGATAACAGCCGAGATGACCCCAATTGTTATAAACATTGTTGGAACTAAATGAATCATTAAATCTAAGCCTTGCTCCAACTGAGTGAATTGTTCACTTAGTTTTTCATCAGTTGAAAAAGATTCCAAAATCGATTTCGATTGTTTTATTGATTGTTCTAGCATACTAATTGAGTCATGAATAAAATCAATATTCATGAACAATTTTGCGCCAATATAAGAAACAATGATGCTAAAGGTATAAGCTAAACTTCCTCCAACCAAAACACCTAGTGTTTGTTTTTGCTTATAAAAATAGCCCATTATTAAGCCGCTCAGTCCAAATGTAACAGCTGTTATTATACTAAAAATTGAACCGAACAGAATTGAAAGTATACTCCCTGCAAAAATTAAGAGGAATGTAAGCGAAATACCGTGCCTTATCGTAAAAATAATAAAAGGCAATGGTAAAACAAATAGAACGATCGTCCCTATAATTGGTACATATCTTGCAAACAGCATTAATACTAAGTAAATTGCTAATAATACAGCTCCTTCTGTTAAAACATGAGCCTTTTTCACAAATGACACCTCTTTAATTAAGAAAAGTGCAAGCGCCGGATCAGCAATAAATGAACTGGAGCACTCCGTATGAGATAAGCGAGACTTCCATTAAGGAGGATCTTTCCCTCTTATGGATAACGAGCCTTATCCGAGATTAACGGGCAGCCAGCTTTATAGCCGTTAATATCGAGCAAAGGAAACACGAAGAGTGCAAGCTTCGCTGTTGACTTATCTTAAGGAGGAGTGTGAAGTTCACTAGTTGCTGAACACTAGAGACAGACAGCAACACTTGGTAAAGTGTTATGCTTTCTTATTTAATCATATAGATCCCCACTTACACCAAAGTTAGTAGGTAAAATATAATATGTATGAATAACTAAGGTCATTCTATTTAATGTCCTTACTAAATCTTACCCTTAAACATCATCAAAAATGCGATCTTTAATGACGAAAAAAGCACAGATTGGAATAGATCCATCTCTGTGCTTTCTATCTATTATTCACCAGCAACATATGGTAATAAAGCCATTTGACGAGCTCTCTTAATTGCTACAGTCAATTTGCGTTGGTATTTAGCGCTAGTACCTGTTACACGACGAGGTAAGATTTTACCACGCTCAGATACGAATTTTTTTAGTAAATCTACATCTTTATAATCGATGTGTGTGATTCCGTTAGATGTAAAGAAACACACTTTACGACGCTTTGCACGTCCACCTTTACGTCCGCCTGCCATGATCAATTTCCTCCCTTCTATTTTAGATGTTTATCTATTAAAACGGTAAATCATCGTCAGATATATCAATAGGCTTTCCATCATTTGCGAATGGATCGTCATCAAAGCTTGTACGACCTTGATTACGTTGATTTTGATCTGAACCGAATGGATTTTGATTGCCAGAGTTCCCTTGGAATCCACCAAAGTTATTATTGTTGTTGCTGTTTCCTCCACCACTTGCACCTCTAGGCTCAAGGAATTGGACACTTTCTGCAACAACTTCTGTTACATAAACACGTTTTCCAGTTTGATCTTCGTAACTGCGGGATTGCAAACGACCGTCAACACCTGCTAAGCTTCCTTTTTTCAGGAAGTTCGCTACATTTTCGGCCTGCTTTCGCCAAATCACACAGTTAAGAAAATCTGCTTCTCTTTCACCCTGTTGGTTTGTAAACGTACGGTTTACTGCTAAAGTGAAGGTAGCAACAGCTACTCCGCTTGGTGTATAACGCAGATCTGGATCTTTTGTTAGTCTTCCGACTAATACAACTCGATTCAACATCAGAACCATCCTTTTTTGTATATCTTATCTATCACGATTAGTCTTCTTTTTTAATTACGATATGGCGAATGATATCTTCGCTGATTTTTGCTAAACGATCGAATTCTTGAACAGCAGCTGCTTCAGAATTCACTTGAAGAAGCATATAGTAACCATCGCGGAAATCATTGATTTCGTATGCTAGGCGACGTTTGCCCCACTCTTTCGCTTCTGTCACTTCCGCACCATTCTCAGATAAAACGTTGTTGAAACGCTCAACTAAAGCTTTCTTAGCTTCATCTTCAATGTTTGGGCGGATGATGTACATAACTTCGTACTTTCTCATCATCTTACACCTCCTTTTGGTCTAAACGGCCCATAAATGGGCAAGGAGCAATTAAATAAATAAATTACTCACAATTAGATATTATAACAAAAAGTATTAAAACACGCAAGTTTGGAAAAATAACTAATCAATCGATTAAACATTAAAACGGAAGTGAATGACATCTCCATCTTGAACAACATAATCTTTTCCTTCTAAACGAACCTTACCAGCTTCACGTGCTGCTCCCATCGTTTTTGCTGCTAATAAATCCTCATAAGAGACAGTTTCAGCTCGAATGAACCCTCTCTCAAAATCAGTATGAATGATTCCTGCACATTGTGGTGCTTTCATGCCTTTTTTGAATGTCCAAGCACGAACCTCTTGTTCACCTGCAGTAAAGTAAGTAGCTAGTCCAAGAAGATGGTATGATGCTTTAATTAACTGGTCTAAACCAGACTCCTCGATACCAAGTTCCTCTAGGAACATTTCTTTTTCTTCACCTTCTAGTTCAACAATTTCTGATTCTATTTTCGCACAAACCACAATTACTTCTGCATTTTCAGCAGCAGCAAATTCACGTACTTGTTTTACATAAGGGTTATTTGAAGGATCTGCTACTTCATCTTCACTTACATTTGCTACATAAAGAATTGGTTTAATTGTCAAAAGATGCAGTTGCTTTACATATTTTAGCTGTTCTTCATTAAATTCTACTGCACGTGCAGGCTTTTCGCTTTCAAATGCTTCTTTCAGCTTTACCAAAATTTCATGTTCAAATACAGCTGTTTTTTCTTTTTGCTTAGCAAGTTTAGCAACTCGCTCAATACGCTTATCAACAGTTTCTAAGTCGGCTAAGATCAATTCTAAGTTAATTGTTTCAATATCTGAAATTGGATCTACCTTACCAGATACGTGTGTGATGTTGTCATCTGCAAAACAACGTACAACATGACAAATAGCATCTACCTGTCTAATGTGTGAAAGGAATTTATTTCCTAACCCTTCGCCCTTACTTGCCCCTTTAACAATTCCTGCAATATCAGTAAATTCATATGCTGTTGGAATTGTTTTCTTCGGCTTAACAAGTTCTGTTAACTTTTGTAAACGTTCATCTGGAACCTCAACGATTCCTACGTTAGGATCTATTGTACAGAATGGATAGTTTGCTGATTCTGCTCCAGCTTGTGTAATTGCGTTAAATAGTGTAGATTTCCCTACATTAGGAAGACCTACAATTCCAGCCGTTAATGCCATTTATCCCACTCCTCTATCATGAAACAAAAAGATTTGTCCGTTTTCAATCAATCTTCAACAATTATAGATAGAATAGCTGTAAAATACAAGCTTACTGATTAGAAAAGCGCAAGCATCGATGTTGACTTATCGTCGGAGAAGTGTAAAGCTCACAAGTTGCTGGGTGCTGGCAGCAAAGATACGCGACGTCTTGTGCTTCGGAGCTTGACACCAAAAATCAGTAAAATGTTATACTTTTATTATTTTGTAAAAAAAGAGCTATTAAAAGCTCTCCAAAAAAAGTTATTCTATCTTCTCTAATCCTACTAAACAATCATATAAAGTACTTCCTAAACCATTATCTGATACACGATCAGGTGTAAGGAGATTTACAGAGCCGCCAAATTTATGCCATAAACCTTCATCAACATTTACTGTCTTCGGATGTGCCTTCTTAAGAATTTTAACTGAACCAGTTAATTCTCCACGGTCATTATAAATTCTTACCCGGTCTCCTTCTTCTAACTGCATTTCCAAGGCAATATCCTCTGAAACTTCAATTTTCACCGATTGCATCGCTTCAATTAGCACATAATGCTGAGAATGGTTTGATCGCAATGGATGAATAGATAATAGCTGGTAAGGATATTTTTCTGCTAGTTCAGGGTTTGTTAACCCTGATTCTATTGGAAATAGATACTGCGGTTTCCCTTCAAAGCCTTTTTTACCCCCCAGCTCTGAAGTAAACTCAAACTTCCCGCTAGGAGTTAAAAATTTTCGATCTTCCCAAGGTACATGTTTAACAGGTAATGGGATTCTTTTTTCCTTTTTAAGCCTTTCAAGTGTGATTCCATCTGACTCAAGATGTGCCATTCCCATTTTGAGAAACTCGTCTCTTGAATAGGAAAATGCTTCTCCAAAGCCTAGTCGTTCTGCTAATTGTGTCCAAATCCATAAATCAGACTTTGCATCACCAGGAGGTTCTACTAGCTTTTCTCCATAATTTACATAATGATGATACATAGATGCATAATAAATATCTTCTTCTTCAAAGACAGTTGTTGTAGGCAAAACATAATCTGCCATTTCGGCTGTATCTGTTAAAAAATGATCAATCACAACTACTGTATCAACTGATTGAAATGCTTGAATGATTTTATTTGAGTCAGGAACTTGGGCAATTGGATTCCCGCATGTCACAATAATCATTTGAATAGCTGGATCAATTGATTGAAGTATTCCATCTGCTTGCTGCATCATCGTAAACGATCTAGATTCCGTATTTAGGTCTGATCGTGTAAGAGTATCCATTTTGAAGCTTTTACCAACTTGAATATTTCCAAAGTTGGCCCCGCCACCTTTAACTCCTACATTCCCGCTTATGGCTACTAAAGCATCGATTAATCTGATTGTATTTCCACCATTTGCATAACGTTGCATTCCAAGACCTAAGAATGTTGATGTTGGTCCATTTTCATAGATCGAGGCTAAATATTTAATTTCCTTATAAGAAACCTCAGCCTTTATACAGATTTCATCTATAGTGAACTGGTTTAATAGCTCTTGTAAATCATTGTACCCTACCGTATATTGCTCAATAAAATTAGTATCTTCCTTCTTTTCTTGAATGAGATATTTCATAATGCCGATGGCTAAAAGCCCGTCCATTCCAGGCTTAATTGAAATATACTCATCAGAGATTTTTGCTGTTGCATTATAAATTGGGTCGATGACTGTAATGGTTGCTCCCCGTTTCTTTGCTTCTTGCAGCTTTTGAAACAAGTGCATATTCGTTCTTGCAACATTTCTACCCCAAATCACAATGTTTTGGCTATAAAGAAGGTCATCTGGAGCGTGACTATCAGAACGACCGAAATCCCAAGTCTGAGCTTCAATGCCAGAACCCCAACAAATACTGCCAACTAAATGAGTAGCCCCTCCAAAACAATTAAAAAACCTTTTATCGACGTTTTTTAGCAAGCCATTATTTGCATAGTCATGGCTATGCAAAACAGCACTTGGCCCATGTGATTTCTTTATATCCCTCATTTTTTGAGCAATCTCATCCAGAGCTTGTTTCCAGGAGATTTCCTCAAAATGGCCATTTACCTTCTTTAGAGGAACAGTTACTCTTTCTTTGGAGTTTGTCTTTGTTTCGAGCATTCGACCTCTTCCGCAAATCTTACCTTGTGTAATCGGATGATCCTTATCTCCTTCAACCTTTATCACTTTGCCATTTTCGACCGTTACTTCAAACCCACAGCTATCCCAGCAATTTAAAGGACATGATGACTTGAAAACCTGTTTCATAATTGTATCCTCACTTATGATTCGTTTGCTTCCTCGTGTCTTACTAGTACCTTTTTTAATTTTCTAGAAAACTCCTTACGCGGAATGAGTACGCTATGGTCACAGCCTTGGCATTTAATTCGTACATCCATTCCCATTCTAATAATCTTCCACTCATTCGTTCCACATGGATGCTGCTTTTTCATTTCAACAATATCATTAAGGCCAAATTCTTTATCCAAAGTATATACCTCCTTCTAACTCACTTCTTCTTTTCTGTTATACATCACAATACGAGGATAAGGAATCTCAATACCTCTTTCATCCAGTCTCATTTTAATATCTTTTCTAAGCATTCTCGCAATATGGAAATGTTTCATCGGCTCAACCTCACAGGTCACACGAAGGATCACTTCTGAAGCGCCTAAATTTTGAACACCTAATAATTCAGGGGGGTGCACGATATCTTCATACTTATCTTGTACTTCCATTAATAACTCCTGAATCACTCGTTCTGCATGAGGAATATCACTTTCATAGGCGATACTTATATCAACAACAGCAATACTATTATTAATAGAGAAATTTGTCACTTCTGTTATACTTCCGTTAGGCAAAATATGAATTTCGCCTGTCCAGCTTTTAATTTTTGTTGTGCGTAACCCTATTTCTTCAACCGTTCCTTCAAACGTTGAAACTCTTATAAAATCTCCTACAGAAAACTGGTCTTCAAAAATAATAAAAAAGCCGGTAATAATATCTTTCACTAAGTTTTGTGCACCAAAGCCTACTGCTAAACCCACAATTCCTGCTCCAGCAAGTAAAGCTCCTACATTAATGCCTACTGTTTCTAAAACCATCATAATAGCAATAAAGTACACAACATAAGTGAGAATATTTTCAAGAAGCTTTGCCAGCGTATTTTCTCTTCTTTCGGATATTCGAATTGGTGATTTCCCGCGAAATAAAAATATTTTACTTATAGCAAGTTTACCGATACGAATAAAGACCGTAGCAATAATGAGTATTAAACAAATCTTTAATAAACCTTGTCCTAATGACATCCATAGCTCTATATCTGTTATATAATCTACAATCTGAAGCCACATTTTTTCTAGTATCTTCATAAAATCACCCTTTATAATCAAACTGTTCCATCATTAAATCACCATTTTCATAGCCAATTATACTCCATCTACTGAAGAATTTCTTATGAAAAATTGAAAACTGAACAATTAAATATATTCCAATGTGGCAATAGAAATTATGTCTGTATAAGGCAGAAAATGATTTGCAACAAGTGTAACCAAGGTGAAGATAAAACCAAAATAAAACCGCCAGCCTTCAGACTGAACTTGTTAACTATTCCCTTGTTCGATAACGGCTTAAGATTGGATAGAGCAGGATTGTAACAAGCAAATAAAGATTAATTAACCCATACAAAGGGTATAAAATAGCGACTAAGTTTGCAAACCCAAAACGGGTAAAAGGAATCATGATGATGACTAAAATAGCTGCCATTAACCAAAAGGGCATTTTCATTAGGTCTTTTAACCGTGAAGCAAGACCAAAGATACCTGATACAGCTGTTGTGTAGATTGCAAGCCAAAGCATAATGGACATAAAAAGGAAGAATCCAAATGGCGAACCTTTTAATACAGCAAAAAGAGGTATTTCATATTCTGCTAGATAATCAGACATTTGTACTAATGTTTCATTGTAAACAAATGAAATAGCGCCTAAGGTAACTCCGCTTCCTATGCTAGCAACTTTGGCTTCCTTCAAACCTTTCATTTCTTTCCCTATTGCAGCTAACACTGCGATAAGCGGTAAAATATTTAAGGCTGTAAACGTAAAAGCAGCAGGCCAATTATATTGTTTATTTAAATCTAATACCCATGAATGATGATGAGAGATATTAAAGGATAATAATGCATAAAAAAGTCCTAATACAAGCATTGGAATAACAATCGAATTTAATTTAATAATTCCATTTGTGCTTCCAACAAATAGAAGAATAAGTAAGACAGCAAACACAGCAATCCCAACCCAGTATGGAATAGAAAAAGCTTCGAGTGTGGCACCTCCACCAGCAATCATCACAATCGTTGTCGTAAACAAATACAACACAATGAGTACATCATACACATATGAAAGCTTTTTCCCTATTAACCTTTCTAAAATTGGAAAGAAATGGCTAGACCTTTCTTCATAACTAATTTTCATTATGACATAGACTGCAATCATAAAAATGACTGTAAAAATAACGATTGCCAGTCCACTTTCAAAGCCAAAAAATTCCCATAATTCTCTTCCTGACGCATATCCAGCACCAATTATTGTTCCTAAGATAAGAAACATCCATTTAATACCTGACCTCATTTTCTCACCTCTTATGGTTGTCCTAATTACAACGAACATGTATAGAATCGAATATTTCTCCGTATACTGTTACTACTATGACATGGGAGTGAATTCTATGAATCTAAAATCAGGACTTTTTCAATCAGAAAAAAATCAAGATCGCATCCATTATGAAGATGAAAGAGCGACATCCTTTTTAACAAATATGGTTTTAGAGCATTTACCAAAACTATTCTATAAGCCTATCGTTATAATCTGTATTGGAACTGACCGTTCTACAGGAGATTGTTTAGGTCCTTTAATAGGTACAGCTATAAAAAAAGAGTTAAAGCATTTCCATGTCTATGGCACCTTAAAGGATCCTGTTCACGCAGTGAATCTAGAGGAAACGCTGCAATTTATAAAAGATAAACATCGCAACCCATTCATTATTGCTATTGATGCCTGTTTAGGCCGATTTAAAAGTGTTGGCTTTATGGAAGTAGCGAAAGGATCGATTAAACCTGGAGCTGGTGTTAACAAAGAATTACCAGAGGTCGGAGATATGCATATCACCGGAATTGTAAACATTAGTGGATATATGGAGTTTCTTGTTTTACAAAATACAAGACTACATTTGGTTATGAGTATGGCTGATATCATCTCTAAAGGGATTATCAAGGCTGAAACTGTATACCTAGAGAAGCGCATATCAGTAAGAAGGAATTGGCTAGAAAGTCAAGATTCCGCAATAAACTAACTTCATTAAAGAATCTTGCTGACTTATGAGCGAGTAAGTTGAAGACAAAGGCATGCTTAGTTGCACTATACTTAATACAATATTGCATTTAGCCACTACGTCAAATCATTTTCTAAGTTGCTTTGTTAACGTATAAAAATACACTGCAAATAATTTTGCAGTGTAGATAATGTTTATAATTAAACATGATATTGAATAAGGACGATCACCGTTATGATAAGTATACTTGGTAATAGGTTGGCCACCTTTATTTGTTTCAATCCTAAAATATTGATCCCTATTGCAATGATAAGTACTCCGCCAGTTGCAGTTAACTCTGCAATTAGACGTTCTAATAGAGAATCTGATAGAAATTGATGAATGACATTTGCAAACAGCGCAATTCCTCCTTGATAGAGAAATACAGGAATAGCTGAAAATAATACACCTATCCCAAGGGTACTTGCTAATACCATACTAGTAAAACCATCTATCATTGATTTTGTAAGAAGCACAGAATGATCTTGTCTTAATCCACTATCTAATGCACCTATTATTGCCATTGCCCCCACAACAAAGATTAATGTAGCTGTTACAAACCCTTGGGCAATATTCCCAGTTTGAGATTTTCCAATCTTTTTTTCTAACATATTTCCTACCCCATGAAGATGGTCTTCTAATTTTAACCATTCGCCTATAACAGTTCCTATAACTAAACTAACGATAACAAAAAAGAAGTCTTCACTCTTCAAAGCCATATCTAATCCTAATACAACGACAGAGAGACCGATAGCTGTCATGACTGTTTGCTTCATTTGGTCAGGAATTCTTCTAAGTAATAGTCCAATCATTGTCCCAAGGATAATTCCTAATCCATTCACAATACTCCCAAATAAAACCAAATTAATTACCTTCCATTCTATTTGTTTATCTATATATTTTTAACACTGTCGATTAATATACTTAACGTACAAAAAAAGACTGACTAATTTAGTCAGCGGTTTAAAATATCTATTTTATGATTGTTTATCGAGCAATTCTAAAATACGATTTAAATCATCCTGAGAGAAGAATTCTATTTCAATTTTCCCCTTTTTCTTTTGCTTCTTTATCGTAACGGATGTTCCGAAATATTCCTGCAAGAATGTTTCTCTTTCTTTTATAAATACATCTTTTTCAGGTTTTTTCTTTGTTGTTTCACGTGGAACACTGTTATTTAGCTGTTGGATGATCTGTTCTAACTGACGAACATTTAATTGTTCTTTCATTACTTTTTCGACAAGTGCATTTAATTTTTCTTTATTTTTAAGTCCTAACAATGTTCGTCCATGCCCCATAGAAAGCTTACCTTCAGAAATTAGTTGCTGAATTTTTGGCGGTAATGTTAGAAGTCTAACATGATTCGCAATATGGGGGCGACTTTTCCCTAGTCTTTTCGCCAATGCCTCTTGTGTCACATTTAATTGCTCCATTAGCTTTTGATATGCAAGAGCCTCTTCTATTGGTGTTAGATCTTCACGCTGCAGGTTTTCCAAAAGAGCTAATTCCATCATTTGCTGTTCGGTTAAATCGCGGACAACAGCAGGAATGGCAGTTAACTTTGCTTCTTTTGCAGCACGAAATCTGCGTTCTCCTACAACTATTTCAAATCCTTTTATACTTTTACGAACAATAATAGGTTGCAGGACACCGTGCTGTAAAATTGATTCTTTCAGTTCATTGATTGCATCTTGTTCAAAAACCTTACGTGGCTGATATGGATTTGGACGTATTTCCTTGATCTTTATTTCTTGAATGGATTCCTCTTGTCCAACCTCCACATTTGTAAATAAAGCATTAATTCCCTTACCTAAGCCTCTAGCCATTAACAACCACTTCCTTTGCCAAATCTAAATAAACTTCTGCTCCTCTAGATCTTGGATCATAAATAATAATAGGTTGGCCATGACTTGGTGCTTCACTTAATCGAATGTTTCTTGGAATAATTGTTTTATAAACCTTGTCCTGGAAATATTTCTTCACTTCATCAATAACTTGAATACCTAAATTTGTTCTGGCATCAAGCATTGTTAATAAAACTCCTTCAATTGTTAAATCTGTATTCAAATGCTTTTGAACTAGTCGAACTGTATTTAATAACTGACTTAATCCTTCCAATGCATAATATTCACATTGAACAGGGATCAAGACGGCATCTGATGCAGTTAGTGCATTTATTGTTAACAGTCCTAGTGAAGGCGGACAGTCTATAACCATATAATCATAGTTATCCTTAACCGCTTCTAGTGCCCGTTTGAGTCTAACCTCTCTCGATATCGTTGGAACTAATTCTATTTCAGCGCCGGCTAATTGAATCGTTGCTGGAATAATATCAAGATTTTCGACTTCTGTAGGCTTAATAACGTCCTTAGCCTCTACATCGTCTACTAAAATATCATAAATACAATGCTCGACATCGGCTTTTTCAATGCCGATTCCGCTTGTTGCATTTCCTTGTGGGTCAACATCGACAAGAAGTACTCGTTTTCCGATGTATGCTAAGCAAGCTCCCAAATTAACTGATGTTGTTGTTTTTCCAACTCCACCTTTTTGGTTTGCAATTGCAATGATTTTTCCCACGATGTCACCTACTTTCATAAACATAAGATCTGTTGTTTTTTAACAAACACCTAATACATAGAGTAGGAAATTCAGTAAGAAAAGCGTAAGCGCCTTAATTATCCTGGGGTAAATAAGACGATTTAGAATAGATGGCGTTCTTTGCATTAATCCTAAATGTGCTAGACCCTAAAGACAGACTAAATTGGGACATCAATCTCCACAACTACGCTTGCTCGTCCTGTAAGATCTAAGGCTAGGCGCTGGAGCTAGACACCAAAACTAAATAAAGATTTTATACTTCTTAAACTAAAAAAAAGAACCTTTTCATCATTTTTTTATTTTATCATGAAAAATGAGGGAAAGGTTTGAATTTTTTTGGATTTATTTAATTTAGTATTTCCCCTTAGAGAAAAGGAGATTTTTATATGTAAAAAGTTGTATAAAAAGAAAAAAGGCCTGACAAAAGCCAGTACCTAACAAACTATACGTAGAATAGATGGACTATTTAACATATAAATGCCTCTAGAAGTTATGAAATTATTTAGGGATTTTTATTATAAATTGAATATATTCATCAAATTCTTCTTCTTCTGTATTCAGTTTTACACCACTATCAGCTACCATCGTTAGGGATTGACGAATTGTATTCATAGCAATTCTTGTGTCTCGACTAAAAGCTTTACGCCTTGGTTTAGGCTTTGCATTATTTTTTTCAAGCAACTTTACTACCCTATCTTCTGTTTGTTTTACATTGAGCTGCTTTTGAATAATTTCCTCTAATAAAGTGTTTTGTAATTCAGGTTTTTTCAAAGGAATAAGAGCACGTGCATGCCGCTCTGTAATTAATTTCTTAAGCAATGCTTCTTGTACTTCTTCTGGCAGCTTTAATAAACGTAGTTTATTTGCTATTGTTGACTGACCTTTTCCAAGCCTTTGAGCTAAAGCTTCTTGGGTAAGGTTATGTAATTCCAACAACTTCGCATAAGCTACAGCCTCTTCAATTGAAGATAATTCTTCCCTTTGTAAATTCTCTATTAAAGCAACACTTGCTGTTTCTGTATCATTGAAATCCTTTACAATTGCAGGAATAACATCCCAACCTAATGTTTGTACAGCGCGCCAACGTCTCTCTCCTGCTATTAACTCAAACTTGCCGTCCACTTCACGTACGACGATCGGTTGAATGATTCCATGTGTTCGAATTGTTAAAGCTAATTCTTCAATCTTTTCATCTGAAAAAACGGTACGTGGCTGGAAGCGGTTAGGTACTATATCCTTAATTTGAATCTTTTTAACCTCTTCCTTTATTTCTTCCGCTGTATTTTCCTGTTCAACTTCCTCTACAACGATTTGTTCTATTTCTTCTTTTTCTCCCAAACCGAAAAAACGAGAAAATGGATGCTTCATGAGCCTACACCACCTTTAAAAACTACCATTTTTAATATTCTATCTTTCTATCACTATTTCCTTCAAAATACTTAAAAGATCGAGTAATGTTTCATGTGAAACATCTACTCGATTGGAAGCTTATTAGGCGTTCCAGGCTTTCGCGGGTATTTTTTTGGAGTCAACTTTTCCTTTTGAATAATGATAATTGTTCTTTCACTCTTTTCCATTGGTAACTCAAATGAGTGAATTTGTTTTACATTACCACCTAAAACACCCACTGCCTTTTTCCCTGCTTCTAGTTCTTCTTGTGCTGCCGCACCTTTCATTGCAATAAAATAACCATCTTTTTTCGCTAACGGTATACATAGTTCACTTAAAACGGACAATCTAGCAACTGCTCTTGCTGTTACAACATCATACGATTCCCTAAACTGCTTATTTTGACCAAATGTTTCAGCACGGTCATGAAATAATTGAACGTTTTGTAAACCTAGTTCTTTAGCTAAGTGTGACAAAAATGTAATCCTTTTTTGAAGTGAATCTACAATAGATACATTCAAATGCGGAAAGCAAATATTAATTGGAATACTTGGGAATCCTGCACCAGCTCCTACATCACATATAGAAAGAGGTTTTGAAAAATCAAAGTAAAATGCAGCTGAAATAGAATCATAAAAATGCTTTAAATAAACGTCTTTTTTATCAGTGATAGACGTTAGATTCATTTTTTCGTTCCATTCAACAAGAAGCTTAAAATATAAATCAAATTGATCCATCTGTTGCTGAGAAAGATGAATTCCTTTCTCAGCCAAACTTGATTGAAATAATGCTGTATCCATGCTCAAAACCTTTCTATTATTGATTAGAGACTCTGGCTATTCTACCTTGCTCAAGATAAACCAGTAAGATGGAGATATCAGCTGGGTTTACACCTGCTATCCGTGAAGCTTGAGCGACAGAAAGAGGTCGAACTTCTTTTAGCTTTTGTCGAGCTTCAGAGGCTAATCCATTTATATCATCATAATCGATATCTTCAGGAACCTTTTTATTTTCCATTTTCTTTAATTTTTCCACTTGCTGTAAAGATTTTTCAATATAACCCTCGTATTTGATCTGTATTTCAACTTGTTCCGCAACATCCTGCTCTACTTCTTTTTCAGAAGGCGCAAGTTGTGCAATATGCTCATATGTCATTTCAGGACGTTTAAGTAAATCTGCCGCTTTAATTCCATCCTTCAGCTCGCTCCCTCCAACTGAAAGAATGAGATTTTGCGTTTCTTGATTTGGCTTAATAATCGTAGAAGATAAACGTTCCTTTTCATCTTCAATTGCTTGCTTTTTAAGATTGAACTTTTCATAACGCTCTTCCGAAATGAGGCCAATCTTATGACCAAGATCTGTTAAACGTAAATCTGCATTATCATGGCGTAATAACAATCGATATTCAGCTCTTGACGTGAGCAAACGATAAGGCTCATTTGTACCTTTTGTCACTAAGTCATCAATAAGCACCCCAATATAAGCATCAGATCGACTTAAAATGACTTCTTCTTTTCCAAGAGCTTTTTGCGCTGCATTAATTCCTGCCATTAATCCTTGACCAGCAGCCTCCTCATATCCAGAAGTTCCATTTATTTGACCTGCTGTATATAAAGAAGATATCGCTTTGGTTTCAAGCGTAGGCCATAATTGGGTTGGGACAATGGCATCATATTCAATTGCATAGCCCGCTCTCATCATTTGCACCTTCTCAAGGCCTGGGATGGTTTTCAGGATTTGTTGTTGAACATCCTCCGGTAAGCTTGTTGATAGCCCTTGTACATAAACTTCTTGAGTATTTCTTCCTTCAGGCTCTAAAAAGATTTGATGACGTGGTTTATCATTAAAGCGAACAACTTTGTCCTCAATTGATGGGCAATAGCGAGGCCCAGTTCCTTTGATCATTCCTGAATACATTGGAGAACGATGCAAATTATCATCAATGATTTTATGTGTTTCTCCACTTGTATACGTTAACCAGCATGGAAGCTGATCTGTAATGTATTTTGTTGTTTCATATGAAAACGCTCGAGGTACCTCATCCCCCGGTTGTATTTCTGTTTTACTATAATCAATGGAATGACTATTGACACGTGGAGGTGTACCTGTTTTAAAGCGAACTAAATCAAAACCTAACTCTTGTAAGTGTTCGGATAATTTGATAGAAGGCTGTTGGTTATTTGGACCGCTTGAATATTTTAATTCTCCGAGAATAATTTCTCCTCTTAAAAATGTCCCTGTCGTTAAGACAACAGCTTTTGCAAAGTATTCTGCACCTGTTTGAGTCACAATTCCTTTACAAACTCCATCTTCAACAATGAGACGATCAACCATTCCTTGAAGCAAAGTAAGGTTTGGTTCATTTTCCATTGTTTTTTTCATTTCATGTTGATAGGCAAACTTATCAGCTTGGGCGCGCAGTGCTCTCACAGCTGGACCCTTTCCAGTGTTTAACATTCTCATTTGTATATGTGTTTTATCAATGTTTTTGCCCATTTCCCCGCCTAAGGCGTCTATTTCGCGCACAACAATTCCTTTTGCAGGCCCGCCGACAGATGGATTACAAGGCATGAATGCGACCATATCTAAATTAATGGTAATGACGAGCGTTTTTGCTCCCATTCTTGCTGAAGCAAGTGCTGATTCACACCCGGCATGTCCAGCCCCAACAACAATAACATCATAATCTCCTGCATGATAGGTCATTTTGTAACCTCCTTTTTAAAAGATCTTTCTTATTTTCCTAAACAAAATTGAGAGAATAACTGATCAATTAGGCTCTCATGAACAGCATCACCAATAATCTCACCTAACTGTTCCCAACATCTTGTTAAATCGATTTGTACAATATCAATTGGTACTCCGGCATCTATTCCTATTAATGCATCCTCAATTGATGTTTTGGCAGCAGTTAATAATGCGATATGTCTAGAGTTTGACACATATGTTAAATCACCGCTTTGTACATTTCCTTCAAAAAACAAAGCACTTATTGCTTCCTCAAGCGCATCAATACCTTGTTCTTCCAGTAAGGATGTTGTCACAATAGGTCTTCCCAAGGCTAATTCTCTTACTTTTTCTAGATTAATTCGTTGTTCTAAATCAGTTTTGTTGACGATGACAATAACGTCCATACCTTTAACGGCTTCGAAAAGCTTTATATCTTCCTCAGAAAGCTCTTCATGATAATTTAAAACTAATAAAATTAAATCTGCTTCCTTTAACACTTTTCTAGAACGTTCTACACCAATTCGCTCTACAATATCCTCGGTCTCGCGAATACCCGCTGTATCGACTAAACGGAGTGGTACTCCTCTGACATTTACATACTCTTCTATGACATCTCTTGTTGTACCAGGAATATCAGTAACAATCGCCTTATTTTCTTGAACAAGACTATTAAGCAAGGAGGATTTTCCTACATTTGGTCTTCCGATTATAACCGTAGAAAGACCTTCTCTTAAGATTTTCCCTTGCTGAGATGTTTGTAAAAGCTTGTTGATTTCATCTTTTACGAATGTTGCCTTTTCTATAAGCATTTGATGTGTCATTTCTTCTACATCATCGTATTCAGGATAATCAATATTGACTTCTACATGGGCCAAGGTTTCCAAAATTTCCTGCCTTAGCTTTTGAACAAGCTTTGACAACTTCCCTTCCATTTGCCCTAAAGCAACATTCATAGCCCGATCTGTTTTAGCACGAATTAAATCCATCACTGCTTCTGCTTGTGATAAGTCAATACGGCCATTTAAAAAGGCTCTTTTTGTAAATTCGCCTGGTTCTGCAAGTCTTGCTCCATTTTGTATGACTAATTGCAGCACTCGATTAACTGTCACAATTCCGCCATGACAGTTAATTTCAACTACATCTTCTCTAGTAAATGTTTTTGGCCCTCTCATTAAAGAAACCATTACTTCCTCAACAACATCATTCGTTGTTGGATCAATCATATGTCCGTAATGGATCGTATGGGAGTCAACCTCTGTTAACCTTTTATTTGAAGGGGCCTTAAATAGCTTATCTGCAATTTGAATGGCATCCTCGCCGCTTAATCTAACAATTGCGATGGCTCCTTCACCTAAAGGTGTTGATATCGCTGCGATTGTATCTAACTCCATCGCTACGATCACCTCTCTCTTTCATTTATCTAAACAATAGCGCAAGCGCCTTGGTCAGCCTCGGGCAAATAAGACGCAAATGAATAGAAGACGTTCTTTGTCTTCAATTCATTTGTGACTTATGGCCTCGAGGCAGTTACTAACGTGACTTCCTGTCGCTGTAACTGCACTCGCACGTCCTGTGCGATCTGAGGCTAGGCGCTGGAGCTAGATGTTGAAACTACTTTCTTTTATCAAACTCGACCAAATTTTAAAGATAGCATATTTTTTTTCCATAAGAAAGAAATATCACTTTGTTTTATCCACAACTTTCTATCCACTACCTTATCTACCTCTCCTTATTTTAACTTATCCACATGTTAATAACAATATTTGCTGAACATAGGAAAAAGATCCTGATAATAAAAATTGTCGAAAATGAGTTGTTAGTAGGAATTAATTTGATGAGGGCAAAAAAGATAAGGAATTGAAAATAAGTGATTTTCCCTCAATATTATTTTTTTCAAATAGTAAATAGTCCATAAAAAAAGAGAATGACTATGTCATCCTCTTTTTTTTGGTGCTATAACTAAATGTCTGTTTGGCTCTTCGCCAACTGAATATGTTTTAATATCTTTAAATTCAGTAAGTGCAGCATGGATTACTTTTCTTTCATATGAAGGCATTGGCTCTAAAGAAACATTTTTTGATGTACGAATTGCCTGCTTTGCTAGTTTACCTGCTAGCTGTTGTAAAGTTTCTTTTCTTTTTTCCCGATAATTTTCCGCATCTAATATTATCTGTAAATAATGATTGGAATAGCGATTAGCAACCAATTGAGTAAGGTATTGTAGAGAATTCAATGTTTGTCCTCTTTTTCCAATCAGCATCGACATTTTATCTCCAGATAACTGAATGTTTATCACTTTTCCCGTTTGTTTCACATGAATATCTGCTTTAATTCCCATCTTTTCTACAATTTCTGATAAAAAAACATGTACAATCTTAGATGGATTTTGAATAAGTGTTACTTTAACTCTAGCAGGTTGTTTTCCGAATAACCCGAAAAAGCCCTTTTTTCCTTCATCGAGAATGGTGACCTCGACTTCATCTCGGTTCGCTTGCAATTGCTTTAATGCTTCCTCCACTGCTTCATTGACAGTTAGTCCAGTAGCAGTTACTTCCTTCACTTTTTGTTTCCTCCATCTTTTGCAGCCTTTAATTCAGGCCCCTTCACAAAATAGGTTTGAACAATCATAAAGATATTTCCGACTACCCAATATAAAGAAAGAGCAGCAGGGAAAGAAATCGCAAACACAACGATCATAATCGGCATAAGCCATAACATCATGGCCATTTGAGGATTTTGATTAGCAGTGCCTGCCATCATCATTTTTTGTTGAATAAATGTAGTTACACCTGCAACAAGCGGTAAGATAAAATATGGATCTCTTTCACCTAAATCAAACCAAAGGAATGTGTGCTGGGCAATTTCCTCTGTTCTCATAATTGCATGATAGAAACCAATTAAAATCGGCATTTGAACAATTAACGGAAAACAACCTGCAAGCGGATTTACACCATGCTTTTGGAACAAGGCCATCGTTTCCTGTTGAAGTTTTTGTTGTGTTTGTTGGTCTTTTGAACTATATTTTTCTCTTAATTTTTGCATTTCAGGTTGAATTGCTTGCATTGCTTTTGAACTTTTCATTTGTTTAATCATCAATGGTAGAATTGCTAAACGAATAATAAGTGTAACAATAACGATTGCAATTCCGTAATTGTCACCCGTAATTTCTGCAAAATATGTAATAAGCTGTGATAAAGGATATACAATGTACGAATTCCAGAACCCTTCACTTTCAGCTGTAATCGGAACATTTACTTCCGTACAACCAGTTAATAGGGATAAGATTCCTACTAATCCTGCAATTAAAAATATGCGCCTCTTCAAACCTTTTTCCTCCTAATCATAATTGATACCATTTTTGTACGTTAAAAGATAGAAAAAGTTCCACATAATTAATATCTTAACACTTTTAATTATAGAATTGTTTCATCAATAAGAAGTTTTCGTGAAGATAATTTCAACAATTTTCAACATCTATTTTGATTGATAAATTTTTGCTTTTCTAAATAAATGGTTCAAGCTACCTTTTACCTCATGGTAATTCATTTCTGCAGCTGGTTTTCTAGCTATCACAATGAATTCTTTCCCATTAGCAATTCGATGCTTCTCTTCCAAGAAAACTTGTCGAATTAAACGCTTAACTTTATTGCGAGTAACAGCATTTCCTATCTTCTTACTCACAGAAAGACCAATTCTAAATTCTTTTTCTTCTGATTTTGGTAAAATATAGAGAACAAATTGTCTATTGGCAAATGACTTCCCCTTTTTAAAGACAACTTGAAAATCCTTATTTTTCTTAATTCTATACTTCCTTTTCATTTGTCTTCACTCCGGTTTGTTCTGCTAACATTACAGGCAACAGAATAATCACCATCATTATATCTTAATTAAACCTGATTTAAACTTCAGATCTTCTCCCTCTTTGGATCAGATCATTCCATCTAAATATCAGATTTCATATTATTTAGAAAAACTTGGCTTATCGCCAAGTCCTATTAGCGAAAGCCTTCGTTTTTCTTATACTATCATCCATAAAATCTTATACTTACTGATAGTAAAAAAAGAGACCACTGACATTTCAGTGGCCTATGCTGATAATACTTTTCTTCCTCTGCGACGACGGCGAGCAAGAACTTTACGTCCATTAGCTGTGCTCATGCGGCTACGGAAACCATGAACTTTACTACGTTTACGTTTATTTGGTTGATAAGTACGTTTCATATATGACACCTCCCTGAGGAATAACAGTTAAAGACAGTCTTATTAATTATAGTTACCTACCACATAAATTGTCAACCACTTACTGTTTTTTTCATGTTAAGTAAATCTTTTAAGGATCCTCATTACTAGATTAAAAAAATAATCGTTATGGTTTTAATAAAAACTTCTCACACCTCTTTAACCTCTACAACATAACCTGTGGATATTTTTTCGACATGATTCTTCACTATCCACATCTGTTATCGACAAGTTTTTCACATATTTTATCATTGTGGACAATTTATTTTAACAAATGATTAATTATGTGGATAAGTTTGTAAAAACCGTTGCATATCTAGTTTTATTCTGATATTATATTTGTGTTTTCACTCTTAATAAACGATTAGTGATTTCGACATATCCACAGACTGTGGATAACATGTGAATAGTTTATAAACAGGCTGTGTAAATTGTTGTCCACAACTCGTGAGTTTTGTCGAAAAGACGTTTTTCTACTATATTATATATTTATTCACATTCGTCTATTTTTGTATGTTTATACATGGAGATTCACGGCTTGTACAATTGTTATACAAAAAGCGTTTTGGTAAAGGAGGGACATAAACGTAAATGGAGAATATATCCGAGCTTTGGAGTAAGGCTTTGGCTGAGATCGAAAAAAAGATAAGTAAGCCAAGCTTTGAAACGTGGCTTAAATCAACAAAAGCACATGGAATTCAAGGAGACACATTAACCATTACGGCTCCAAATGAATTTGCTAGAGACTGGCTAGAATCCCGATACTTACACTTAATAGCTGATTCCATCTATCAATTAACTGGTGAAGAATTCGCGATAAAATTTATTATTCCCCAAAATCAATCAGATGATGATTTTGTTCCAAATTCACCTATTAAACAAATGAATAAAAATGATGAGGAACATACAGAATTACCGCAAAATATGCTAAATCCTAAATATACATTTGATACATTTGTAATAGGATCTGGTAACCGCTTTGCCCATGCAGCATCACTAGCAGTAGCAGAAGCACCAGCTAAAGCTTATAATCCCTTGTTTATTTATGGGGGAGTTGGACTAGGAAAAACCCATTTAATGCACGCAATCGGCCATTATGTTATAGATCATAATCCATCTGCAAAGGTTGTCTATTTATCCTCTGAAAAATTTACAAATGAATTTATTAATTCTATTAGAGACAATAAAGCTGTCGATTTTAGAAATAAATATAGAAGTGTCGATGTACTTTTAATTGATGATATTCAATTCCTGGCAGGAAAAGAACAAACTCAAGAGGAATTTTTCCATACTTTTAATACACTTCATGAAGAAAGTAAGCAAATTGTCATTTCAAGTGACCGGCCACCTAAGGAAATCCCAACATTAGAGGATCGCCTTCGCTCTCGCTTTGAATGGGGATTAATCACAGATATTACTCCGCCAGATCTGGAAACAAGGATCGCTATCCTTAGGAAAAAAGCTAAGGCGGAAGGTCTTGATATTCCTAATGAAGTGATGCTTTACATTGCTAATCAAATTGATTCAAACATTAGAGAACTAGAAGGTGCACTGATTCGTGTTGTCGCCTATTCGTCTCTTATTAATAAAGATATAAATGCAGATTTAGCTGCTGAGGCATTAAAAGATATCATTCCTAACTCTAAGCCTAAAATGATTTCTATTAGTGATATTCAGCGTATAGTTGGACAAGAGTTTCAAGTGAAATTAGAAGATTTTAAAGCAAAAAAACGTACAAAATCCGTTGCTTTTCCTAGACAAATTGCGATGTATTTATCTAGAGAATTAACCGACTCTTCACTACCGAAAATTGGTGAGGAATTTGGAGGACGGGATCATACAACTGTCATTCATGCTCATGAAAAAATCTCTAAGATGCTTCAAACCGATGAGCAATTACAAAAACAGTTAAAAGAAATCACAGGTCTATTAAAAGGTTCATAATTTTTTTTGTGTTGAATAATGTGAATAACTAGTACAGATATATACACAGTCTGTCCACATGTGGATAGGCTGTGTTTCTCTTCTTTCCAAGCAGTTATCCACATTTCCACAGGACCTACTAGTACTTCTACTATATTTTTAATAAAAAATAATATAACTAAATCAAAAAAATTTCACAAATCCTATTTGCATTGCTAGAATTTAAAAATGGCTTAGGAACAGGAGGAATATATTCATGAAATTTATAATTCAACGAGATAAATTAGTTCAAGGTGTACAAGATGTAATGAAAGCTGTATCTTCTAGAACAACTATTCCTATTTTGACTGGGATTAAGATTGTTGCTCATACAGAAGGTGTTACCTTAACTGGTAGTGATTCTGATATCTCTATTGAATCTTTTATACCAGCTGAAGAAGATGGTAAAGAATTTGTAGAAATTGTCCAAGCCGGTAGTGTTGTGCTACAAGCTAAATTTTTTAGTGAAATTGTAAAGAAGCTTCCAATGGATATTGTCGAAATTGAGGTAGGAAATCATCATTCGACAATTATTCGATCTGGTAAAGCAGAATTTAGCCTAAATGGTTTAGATGCTGAAGAATATCCTCATTTACCACAAATTGAAGAAGATAATATCTTCAAAATCCCAACGGATTTACTAAAAGCAATGATTCGTCAAACTGTTTTTGCTGTTTCCACTTCTGAAACAAGACCAATTTTAACAGGTGTAAATTGGAAACTCGAAAATGGTGAATTAATTTGTATTGCTACTGACAGCCACCGTTTGGCTTTAAGAAAAGCTATGATAAATTCAGAAAGTCAAAGCTCATACAATGTTGTCATTCCTGGGAAAAGTCTTAGTGAATTAAGTAAAATCCTAGATGATACAAGTGAACTGATTGAAATTGTTATTACTGAAAATCAAGTTTTATTCAAAGCGAAAAACTTATTATTCTTCTCAAGATTATTAGACGGCAATTATCCTGATACGTCCCGTTTAATACCTGCTGACAGTAAAACAAATTTAACTTTGAATTCTAAGGAATTTTTGCAGGCTATTGATCGTGCATCATTACTTGCAAAGGAAGCTCGAAACAATGTTGTAAAACTTTCAACTCTATCTGATGGAATGATTGAAGTATCATCCAATTCTCCTGAAATTGGAAAAGTAAGCGAAGAAATTCAAGCAGAAGTAGTAGAAGGTGAAGAATTAAAAATATCGTTTAGTGCAAAATATGTAATGGATGCTTTAAAGGCACTTGAAGGAACGGAAATAAATGTTAATTTTACAGGTGCCATGAGACCTTTTGTTATTCGAACAAAGGACGATGATTCAATGCTCCAACTAATCCTGCCGGTAAGAACATACTAATTTAGTTAATAATTGGACTGATTTATTTCAGTCCTTTTTTCTTTTGGAAAAACCATAACCTCTCACACTCAAAAATCAAGTATTTTCACTCTGGCGTAAGGCTTTCAAAAAACAGATTTGGAAAATAATAGATGTATGGTCAAAAAGACCTAAATATCAAAAATAAACGGTTAGTGGTGTCTTTTTGGAGTGGACACTAAAAGAGCTTTTGAGAGTTGTTGTACTTCTGATCATATTTTTAGTAAAATAAAAAGGTTAGAGACTACTGATGAAAGAGGTGGTTCACATGGCTAAGCCGGTCAAAATTGATTCGGAGTATATTACACTAGGTCAATTTCTTAAATTAGCAGATGTTATTCAATCTGGAGGAATGGCTAAATGGTTTTTATCAGAATATGAGATTTTTGTGAATAATGAACCTGAAAACCGCCGTGGGAAAAAATTAAGAGATGGCGATGTTCTCTATATACCTGATTTCGGCACGTATATTGTGAAAAATTAAAGTTGGTGTACAAATTTTGTTTATAAAAGAGCTGAAATTAAAAAATTACCGTAATTATGAGGATCTAACAGTACAATTTGAAAATAAAGTAAATGTCATTCTTGGGGAAAACGCACAAGGAAAGACAAATGTGATGGAATCGATCTATGTCTTGGCTATGGCTAAATCCCACCGTACCTCGAATGATAAAGAACTAATCGGTTGGGATAAAGAGTATGCTAAAATAGAAGGTAGTATCGAAAAATATAATCGCTCAACAGCTCTTCAATTAGTTATTTCCAAAAAGGGGAAAAAAGCGAAGCTGAATCATATAGAGCAAGAAAAGCTTAGCCAATATGTCGGAGCTATGAATGTGATCATGTTTGCTCCAGAGGATTTAAACTTAGTGAAAGGAAGTCCTCAAGTTAGAAGGCGATTTATTGATATGGAAATAGGTCAAGTTTCAGCCGTTTACCTTCATGATCTAAGCAGGTATCAAAAAATAATGCAGCAGCGCAATCATTATTTGAAATTGTTGCAGCTTAGAAAGCAAAAGGATCAAACGATGCTCGACGTTTTAACAGAACAACTATGTGAAGCAGCTGCTAAGATTATTAATAAACGTCTTCAATTTATTTCTGAGCTTCAAAAATGGGCTGAGCCGGTTCACTCTGGAATTAGTAGGGGTTTAGAGACACTTAGAATTAAATATAAGCCCTCTGTTGATGTATCAGAAGATCAAGATTTGACGAAAATGATAGAAGCATACGAACAAAAATTTGCTAAAATAAGAGAGAAAGAGATAGAACGCGGGGCTACTCTTGCTGGTCCTCACCGGGATGATATGCTCTTTTATGTAAATGATCATGACGTGCAAACATATGGATCACAAGGTCAGCAAAGAACAACAGCCTTATCACTGAAATTGGCTGAGATTGATTTGATTCATAACGAAATAGGAGAATATCCGATTCTTTTGCTAGATGATGTTTTATCTGAGTTGGATGATTTTAGACAATCCCACTTGTTAAATACCATTCAAGGTAAGGTACAAACATTTGTGACAACAACAAGTGTAGAAGGAATCGCCCATCAAACATTAAAAGAAGCTGCCACTTTTCATGTGAAAGCAGGAGAGTTTTCTGACGAAAAATGAGGTGAGTCATGTGTATATCCATCTAGGTGACAATTATGTTGTCCCTTCAAAAGAGGTCGTTATGATATTGGATCGACAATCTTCGCAAGAGTCCTCAATTGTTGATGAATTTTTTAAAAAGCAGCAGGATAAAATCGTTCAACTAGCAAGTAATGACGCAAAATCCATAATTATAACGCTTGATAAAATTTATTTTTCCCCATTATCGTCAAGCACATTAAAAAAACGAGCACAAGTTGCTTTTGATATAGATTAAAATAACAGCTTTTATAGACTCAATTATAAAGCTACCTGTTAATCAATTATTTTAATTGATTACAGAATATTCTTTTCAGAAGCTATTGAATGTAAGCTTCGAAATTGGTTATGTAAGCTTTAGGAAAAGTGTAGGTGATCAGTGTGACGACAGATAACAATCAAGTCCAACAACAATCATATGATGAAAATCAGATTCAAGTATTAGAAGGTCTAGAAGCTGTTCGGAAACGTCCAGGGATGTATATCGGATCTACTAGCGGCAAGGGTCTGCATCATTTAGTTTGGGAAATTGTTGATAATAGTATTGATGAAGCTTTAGCTGGTTTCTGTACTGAAATCAATGTGATTATTGAAGAAGACAACAGTATTACTGTTAAAGATAATGGTCGTGGAATTCCAGTAGGTATTCATGAAAAAATGGGGCGACCGGCTGTTGAAGTTATTATGACAGTCCTGCATGCCGGAGGAAAATTCGGCGGCGGAGGATATAAAGTTTCCGGAGGACTGCATGGTGTAGGTGCTTCTGTTGTTAATGCCCTTTCAACAGAACTTGATGTCACTGTCCATCGTGATGGGAAAGTTCATTATCAAAAGTTTCATAAGGGTGTGCCTGCAGCTGATTTAGAGGTTATTGGAGAAACAGATGTTACTGGTACCATCACTCACTTTAAGCCAGATGCTGAAATCTTTAAAGAAACGACAGTATACGATTATGAGATTTTGGCAAATCGTATTCGTGAGCTTGCTTTTCTTAACCGTGGTTTGAAAATTACGATTGAGGATAAACGCGAGAACAAGCGTTCAAATGAATACTACTACGAAGGTGGTATTAAATCTTATGTTGAGCACTTAAACCGTACTCGTGAGGTTATTCATGATGAACCTGTCTATATTGAGGGTGAAAAAGACGGTATCACGACAGAAGTTGCTATTCAGTACAATGATAGTTATACAAGCAATATTTATTCTTTCGCTAATAACATCCATACCTATGAAGGCGGAACACATGAAGCTGGATTTAAATCAGCATTAACACGGGTTATTAATGATTATGCTAGAAAGAATAAAATTTTTAAAGAAAGCGATGATAATCTATCAGGAGAAGATGTACGTGAAGGCATTACGGCTATTATTTCAATTAAGCATCCTGATCCGCAGTTTGAGGGACAAACAAAGACAAAGCTAGGAAATTCAGAGGTTCGTACTGTTACTGACTCTGTTTTCTCTGAAGCGTTTGATAAATTCCTGCTAGAAAATCCATCAGTTGCCAGAAAGATTGTTGAAAAAGGCTTAATGGCAGCTAGAGCACGATTAGCAGCTAAAAAAGCACGTGAATTAACACGACGTAAAAGTGCTTTAGAGATTTCGAATCTACCAGGTAAGTTGGCAGATTGCTCTTCTAAGGACCCATCAATTAGTGAATTATACATTGTTGAGGGTGATTCTGCGGGAGGTTCTGCAAAACAAGGGAGAGATCGACATTTTCAAGCGATTTTGCCATTAAGAGGTAAAATTATTAATGTTGAAAAAGCAAGACTGGATAAAATTTTGTCAAATAATGAGATAAGAGCAATCATTACAGCATTAGGTACAGGGATTGGTGAAGATTTTGATATAACCAAAGCCCGTTATCATAAGGTTGTTATTATGACAGATGCAGATGTAGATGGAGCTCATATTCGTACATTACTTTTAACATTCTTTTATCGTTATATGCGCCCGATTATTGAACAGGGTTATATTTATATTGCTCAACCACCACTTTATAAAATTCAGCAAGGTAAACGAATTGAATATGCCTACAATGATAAACAACTTGATGAGTACTTAGCGGAAATGCCTGATCAGCCAAAACCGGGTATTCAACGCTATAAAGGTCTTGGAGAGATGAATCCAGAGCAATTATGGGAAACTACGATGGCTCCTGAGACACGTACTTTACTTCAAGTTACTCTAGAGGACGCTATTGATGCGGATGAGACGTTTGATACTCTTATGGGAGATAAAGTTGAACCTCGTCGAAACTTCATCGAAGAAAATGCGCAATATGTTAAGAATCTAGATATCTAATTAAGTGAATTAGGAACACCTCATTTCGATGGGGTGTTTTTATAAATGGTTGTTTTCGCAATCTAATTCAAGTTTTTCTTAAAAGGTCAGGTTTTTAATAAGAATAGTTTATTAAAAGCCTTAAAAATATAGTGAATATCTATGAAATATCTAGTAAATTCATGTGTATTCTCTCGTCAATATTGCTATAATGAAGAGTAGACTATTAAATAAACTATCCAATTGGGCAGTATTTATAACAGACAGATACTATCAACCATTGTCGAAACTGATAGTATTTTGCCGTTTTCTGGTGAATTATTTGGCACTCCCAATTAAGATGCAAAAAGGAAAAGGGAGGTTATCTTAATATGGCGGAAAATCAAAGCTCTCAAGTTATAGAAAGAAATATAAGTAATGAAATGCGTGAATCATTTTTAGGTTATGCAATGAGCGTTATCGTCTCTCGTGCTTTACCGGATGTACGTGATGGATTAAAACCTGTTCACCGACGTATTTTGTATGCAATGAATGATTTAGGAATGACCTCAGACAAACCATTTAAGAAATCAGCTCGTATCGTTGGTGAAGTAATTGGTAAGTACCATCCACACGGTGATTCAGCTGTTTATGAAACAATGGTTCGTATGGCTCAGGATTTTAACTTTAGATATATGTTAGTTGATGGACATGGGAATTTTGGTTCTGTTGATGGTGATTCAGCAGCTGCTATGCGTTACACAGAAGCCCGTATGTCAAAAATATCTATGGAATTGATCCGTGATATTAATAAAGACACAATAGATTACCAAGATAACTATGATGGTTCTGAGAGAGAACCAGTTGTTCTTCCTGCTAGATTTCCGAACTTGCTAGTCAATGGGGCTACGGGAATTGCTGTAGGGATGGCAACAAATATACCTCCTCATCAATTAGGTGAGGTAATTGATGGAGTACTTGCATTAAGTAAAGATCCAGATTTAACAATTCCTGAAATTATGGAAATTATACCTGGACCAGACTTTCCAACTGCAGGACAAATCATAGGCCGGAGCGGTATTCGAAAAGCATATGAAACAGGTCGTGGTTCCATTACACTTCGAGCGAAGGTTGAAATTGAAGAAAAACCTTCAGGAAAGCAAGTAATCATTGTCAAAGAAATACCATATCAAGTAAACAAGGCGAAGCTTGTTGAAAAGATTGCAGAATTAGTTCGAGATAAAAAAATCGACGGTATTACTGATCTGCGTGATGAATCTGATCGTAAGGGTATGCGTGTTGTAATCGAAGTACGTAAAGATGCAAATGCCAATGTGTTACTTAATAACCTATATAAACAAACTGCACTTCAAACAAGTTTTGGTATCAATATGCTTGCTTTAGTGGACGGGCACCCGAAGGTTCTTAACATTAAGCAAATGCTCTTCCATTACCTTGAACATCAAAAGGTTGTCATTAAACGCAGAACAGCATTTGAATTAAGAAAGGCAGAAGCAAGAGCACATATTCTTGAAGGATTGAGAATTGCACTTGATCATTTAGATGCCGTTATAACTCTTATTCGAAATTCACAAACAACAGAAATTGCCCGAAATGGTTTAATGGAGCAGTTTTCATTAAGTGAAAAACAAGCACAAGCAATCCTTGATATGAGACTTCAAAGATTAACAGGATTAGAGAGAGAAAAGATTGAAGAGGAATATCAATCACTTGTGAAATTAATTGCTGAATTAAAGGCGATCTTAGCTGATGAAGAAAAAGTACTTGAGATTATTCGTGAAGAACTTACAGAAATCAAAGATCGCTTTAATGATGTCCGTCGTACAGAAATTGTAGCAGGCGGTCTTGAAAATATTGAAGATGAAGATCTTATCCCTGTAGAGAATATTGTGATAACGTTGACTCACAATGGATATATTAAACGCCTTCCAGTTTCCACATACCGAAGCCAAAAGCGTGGAGGAAGAGGTATCCAAGGAATGGGGACAAATGAAGATGATTTTGTTGAACAGCTTTTAACAACATCTACCCATGATACAATTCTATTCTTTACGAACAAAGGGAAGGTTTATAGAGCAAAAGGATATGAAATTCCAGAGTTCAGCAGAACAGCTAAAGGTCTCCCAATTATCAATTTGCTAAGTGTAGAAAAGGATGAATGGATAAACGCTATTATTCCTGTATCTGAATTTGTTGATGATTGGTTCTTATTCTTTACGACGAAGGATGGAATCTCAAAGCGTTCGCCATTATCACAATTTGCAAACATCCGTAATAACGGATTAATTGCAGTAGGTTTACGTGATCAAGATGAACTTATTTCTGTTAAATTAACGGATGGTTCAAAGGATATCATTATTGGGACAAAAAATGGTATGCTGATTCGTTTCCCAGAATCAGATGTACGTTCAATGGGACGAACTGCATCAGGAGTAAAAGGTATTACGCTTGATGAGGATGACGAAGTTGTTGGTATGGAGATACTTGAAGAAAGTGTAGATGTCCTGATTGTCACAAGCAATGGGTATGGAAAACGAACTCCTTCTGAAGAATATCGTGTTCAAAGCCGTGGGGGTAAGGGATTAAAAACATGTAATATCACTGAGAAAAATGGTCCGGTCGTTTCAGTGAAGGCTGCTACTGGTGAGGAAGATATCATGTTGATTACAGCAAGCGGTATTATTATTCGTATGGATGTTGGTACCATTTCTAAAATGGGACGTAACACACAAGGTGTAAAATTAATTAAGCTGGATGATAATGTTTCTGTTTCTACTGTAGCATTGGTGCAAAAAGATGAGGAACAAGATCAGCAAGATCAAGAAGAAACAGAAGAATCAGAGATTCAATCAGGAACTCAATCAGAAGAATAGAAAAAAGGGCTAAAACACACAAATGTGCTGTTTTAGCCCTTTTTTTCTTAAATCATTTTATTACATATAACAAGGTTTGCAAAAATAGCCGTTCTTAATAAAACCCAAACAATGTTTTATATTTTTCGCTATAATGGAATAGGGAGGGATACCTTTTGAAAATCCACATTAGTCAATTAAAAGAGGGCTGTATCTTAACTGATGATGTTTTATCCGCAACAAATAGACCATTAGCATATAAAAACACTATAATCACCAAGAGACTGAAGGACGTTTTACAAGCCTTTTTAATTAAAGATGTACAAGTAGCAAATGTGTTGGAAAACGGAAAAAAATTCACACCATCTTTCTTTGAAGAAGAGCAGATTACAGAAACCACAAAAGAGGAATTAACATCGCAAAAGCCTTTTTACCAACATTATTTAGAAAGTGTACAAGCGTATAAGCAGCTTTTTATAAGTTGGCAATCAGGTGTTTTAGTTGATATTCAAAAGGTAAGGAAAGTGATACTGCCACTAGTTGAAGAAATCGTTAAAAACGATGAAGAAGTTTTTAAGCTTTATCATTATTGTAAAAAAGAAGACTATGTTTTTCATCATAGCATCTCTGTGGCTTTGGTAAGTACGTTCTTAGCAAAGAAGTTAGGTTATCAAATGGGAGAAATAAACCAGATTGCCTTAACAGGGTTATTATGTGATTGTGGTATGGCTAAGGTAAGTCCTAATATATTAAAAAAGAATTTGACACTTACTGAAAGTGAATATAAAGATATTAAACAGCACCCTGTTCATAGTTACAATTTGCTTAAAAACATTATGTCTATTAAAGACGGAGTAAAGATGGGTGTTTTACAACATCATGAAAGAATTGATGGTAGTGGTTACCCACTAAATGTTAATGATCAACAGCTTCATCCTTATAGTAAAATAGTAGCTTTAGCAGATACATACCAAGCGATGGTTTCGGTTAGACCATATCGAAGTAAGCAGTCACCTTTTAAGGTTCTTGAACAAATTATGGAAGATGACTTTGGGAAGTTTGATCTGACCATTATAAATGAATTAAAAAAAGGGATTGCAAGGTTTTCAACAGGGACAAAAGTAAGATTATCTAATGGGGTGAATGCTGAAATTATTTTCATGGATGACAGCAACCCTACTAGACCAATGGTAAAATGTTTGGTGACAGAAGAGATTATTTCCTTAAAAAATCGAAGAGAATTATTTGTAGAAGAGATTATATAAAAAAATGCTCTGATTGTGTTGACTGGATTTAATGTTCCTGATATAATCTTTTAAGTCAGCTAATCAGGGCTGAATGAAAAAAATAAAAATTAAAAAACAGTTGACTTTATAATGAGTTAAATGTTATATTAAAGAAGTCGCTTTTAAGCGATAAAAGTTCTTTGAAAACTAAACAAAACCAAGCGTGCCAACGTTAATTTCGATTAACAAAAACGTACTATATAGTACAAATTTTTG
>NZ_JBZFLI010000009.1:0-211217 GCF_058315175.1 Metabacillus sp. RB-C-LZQ-3-1
TGTAAGCGGCGCGAGGGTTCAAATCCCTCCTTCTCCGCCATTTTTATATTATTTATGGCCCGTTGGTCAAGCGGTTAAGACACCGCCCTTTCACGGCGGTAACACGGGTTCGAATCCCGTACGGGTCATCTAAAACACTGTATTTCTACAGTGTTTTTTTTGTTCTCAAATTAAAAGCAGTTAGCTTAGAAGATGATTCGACATAGTTGTTATAAGTACAACTTTTCCTGTATTTTCTCCCTATTAAGCTAGTCATTACTATTAAAATCAAAAAAATGTTATAAGTCTAAGACTCTGCCATTAGAACTTGTCGATAGATCATGTCAAAACCAAAATAGAACTTTTTGTTTCATACCCTACTTTTGTATCCTTCTGCTAATCCTTTTTCAAATATCTTTTCATAGCACTATTCTCTTACCTCTATCATTTAAATGTTAATAAACTAAAGGTAAAACTATATAAAATGCTTTACTAAAATATTTTACCTTTTTTGTTCTCCTATGTAAATTCATGCTCTTCCCTCCATAAATTCAGAAAATCTTCACCATTTCTTCTGAAAAAAAATCAACAAATTTCAACAAAAAGTCGAAAAAAATATTTTTTCTATATAATATTAACTTTGTATGTATAGTTGTTTTCACCCTGTAAAACCGATTTCGTAGCCAAAAGCTATATTATTCTTAATGATTAAATTTTTTCCTTTATCCAAGGGTGGCACCTGTTTACCTCGAACATCACTCTACTATATCAAATTTCCCTTAAATTTTAAAAGAATAATAATAAAAATATAATGTTAGGTCCTTGTAGGTTTATGTCGGAAAAAAGAACGTTTTCATTAGAGGGATTCATTTGTAAGTCTTGAATCTTTAGCATAGATAATAATAAGTGAAAGGGTGACTTCAGTGACCGTCACGTCTCCAACAGACTACGATATTCATTTATTTCATGAGGGCCAGTCTTTTGAAAGCTATCATGTTTTTGGTGCACATCTTCAAGAACAGAATGGTAAAAAAGGAACGTCCTTTTGTGTGTGGGCACCACATGCAAAGCAAGTTAATGTAGTAGGAAATTTTAACAACTGGGATGGACATAATCATCAAATGGAAAAAATAAATGAGGAGGGGATTTGGAATTTATTTATTGAAGAAGTTCAAGAAGGTGAGATTTATAAATATGAAATAATCACTTCAAATGATGAGATTTTATTAAAGGCAGATCCATATGCCTTTCAATCTGAAGTAAGGCCGAATACTGCATCAGTTGTAGCTGATTTGTCAGGTTTTAAGTGGACAGATCAAAAATGGAAAAAAAGGAAGCGTCAAAGGCCACCGTATGATCGTCCCTTAGCGATATATGAGGTGCATTTAGGATCTTGGAAGATAAAAGGGGAAGAAGAGCTATACAGTTATAGAGAGTTATCCGATATGCTCATACCATACGTATTGGAACATGGCTTTACTCATATTGAACTCTTGCCTATCATTGAACATCCTTATGATCGCTCATGGGGATATCAAGGTACAGGATATTATTCTGCAACAAGTCGCTTTGGTCCTCCAAAGGATCTAATGTATTTTATCAATGCATGCCATGAAGAAAATATTGGTGTCATCATTGATTGGGTTCCGGGTCATTTTTGTAAAGATGCACATGGACTTTATATGTTCGATGGGCAACCAACTTTTGAATATGTCAATGAACATGATCGTGAAAACTACATTTGGGGTACAGCTAATTTTGATCTGGGAAAAACAGAGGTACAAAGCTTTTTAATCTCAAATGCGTTGTTTTGGATTGATTACTTCCATGTTGATGGCTTTAGAGTTGATGCTGTTGCAAATATGTTGTATTGGCCAAATTCTAATGAATTAGTGGAAAATCCTTTTGCTATTACTTTCTTAAAGAAATTAAATGAAGCAGTATTCGCAAAAGATCCGGATATCTTAATGATTGCTGAGGATTCTACTGATTGGCCGATGGTTACCGCTCCTACCTCGTCTGGTGGTCTTGGCTTTAACTACAAATGGAATATGGGTTGGATGAATGACATTCTTTCTTATATGGAGGCCTCTCCAGAGAATAGAAAAGAACTCCACCATAAAGTAACATTCTCCCTTATTTATGCTTTTTCTGAAAACTTCATTTTACCTTTTTCCCATGACGAAGTTGTCCATGGAAAAAAATCATTATTAAATAAAATGCCAGGTGATTATTGGCAGAAGTTTGCCCAATTAAGACTCTTATATGGATTTATGTTTACACATCCAGGCAAGAAACTATTGTTTATGGGAGGTGAATTTGGTCAGTATGATGAATGGAAGGATTTAGAGCAGCTAGACTGGATGTTGGATGATTATGAAATGCATAACAAAATGAGAGTTTATTTCAAACAACTACTTTCTATCTATTCAAAGCAGAAGCCCCTCTTTGAATTGGATCATTCAGATGAAGGGTTTGAGTGGATTGATGTGAATAATCGGGATCAAAGTATTTTTTCTTTTATCCGTAAAAGTAAAAAGGAAAATGAATTTCTTGTTGTTATATTAAATTTTAAGCCTATTGTTTACCATGATTATAAAATTGGAGTTCCAGCAGATACAGAGTATGTAGAAATAATGAACACTGATGAAATAGAGTTTGGAGGATCTGGCCAAACAAATCCAAAAAATTTAAAAGCCATTGAAGGAGAATTTCATGGAAGGCCTTATCACCTTTCAATGACTATCCCACCATATGGAGCAGTTATTTTACGTGCAGTCAAAAAAAGAGGGGAGAATAAAAATGGGAAGAAAACAATGCGTCGCAATGTTACTAGCAGGAGGTAAAGGGAGCCGATTAAGCTCACTTACAAAGAATTTGGCAAAGCCAGCTGTTCCATTCGGAGGAAAATATAGAATTATAGATTTTACTTTAAGTAATTGTACTAACTCAAGTATTGATACAGTGGGTGTACTAACACAGTATCAGCCACTTGTCTTGAATTCATACATAGGTATAGGCAGTGTGTGGGATTTAGACCGAAAGAATGGAGGGGTAACAGTTCTACCTCCTTACTCTGAATCCTCTGAAATGAAGTGGTATAAAGGAACAGCAAGTGCAATCTATCAAAATATAAACTATATCAAACAATATGATCCTGAATATGTATTAATTTTGTCAGGAGATCACATTTATAAGATGGATTATTCTAAAATGCTAGACTACCACATTGAAAAGAATGCCGACGCTTCAATATCTGTCATTGAAGTTCCTTGGGAAGAGGCAAGCCGTTTTGGCATTATGAATACTAATGAAAACATGCAGGTAATTGAGTTTGATGAAAAGCCGGCAAACCCGAAAAATAATTTAGCTTCTATGGGAATCTATATTTTTAAATGGTCAATATTAAAAGAATATTTAGAGATGGATGAGCGGAATCAGGATTCAAGTCATGATTTTGGAAAAGACATTATACCACTGTTACTTGATGAAAAGCGCAATGTAATTGCATATCCATTTACAGGTTATTGGAAGGATGTAGGAACCGTAAAGAGCTTATGGGAAGCAAATATGGATTTACTTAATGAGGATTCAGAATTAAATTTATTTGATCGGGATTGGAAGATCTATACGGTTAATTCAAACCATCCCCCACAGTTTATTGCCGAAGATGCGGTTGTTACAGATTCATTTGTAAATGATGGATGTGTCGTTATGGGGAATGTCAATCACTCAATATTATTTCAAGGTGTTACGATCGGAAAAAACACAGTGGTGAAAAACTCAGTCCTCATGCCAGATTGCATGATTGGAGAAAATGTAATTATTGAGAATGCTATTGTACCTAGCGGTATTGAAATTCCCAATGGGACTGTCATTTGCCCTGATTCAAACTCAGATGAAATTCTCTTAATAACGGAAGAAATCATTGAGGAAATCAATGCAATGGTAGAAGGCAAAGTAAACTAACAAAAGAAAATGACAAAATAGTATGAAATAGGGAAGCTTTTCATTATGTTTTCTTATCTTGTCTTTATCTCTTCTTTATTTATACCCTGCATGATGAGAAAGCAAACCTATTTCTTTAAAGGGGAGTAATTGATATGAGTAACAAATTATTGGGAATTATTGATGCTACAGCACACAAACCAGAAATTGAAGACTTAACCATGCATCGTTCATTAGCAGCTGTTCCTTTTGCTAGCAGATATCGTGTAATTGATTTTGTGCTTTCTAATATGGTGAATTCTGAGATTGAGAGTGTTGCGATCTTTCCGAAATACTCTTATCGTTCATTAATGGATCATCTGGGCTCTGGTAAACAGTGGGACCTTAACCGTAAAAAAGATGGACTGTTTTTCTTCCCATCACCACATCTTCACAACGAATATGATGAGTTTGGGTCATTTCGTCAATTTTCAGATCATATTGATTTCTTTTTAAGAAGCACACAGGAATATGCTGTTATAACAAATAGCTATACGGTTTGTAACATTGACTTTCAAAAGGTATTAAAGTGCCACCTTGATAATGGCTGTGATATTACAGAAGTACGTAAAGATGGTCAGACGTTGCAGATGTACATAATGTCAACAAAACTCCTTATAGATCTCATTCATGATAAAGAAAAAACAGGTTGTAAAACACTTGCTGAAGTGATTGAAGAAAATCAAAATCATTGGACTATTTGTGATTATGAATTCCAGGGATATGCAGCTGTTATCGATTCTATGGCTAATTACTATAAACATAGTATGGATATGCTTAATCCAACGGTTTGGAATGAAATTTTCACCAAAGATCGCCCAATCTTAACAAAAGCAAAAGATGAGCCGCCAACGAAATATGGCAAGGACGCGATGGTAAAGAACTCTCTAATTGCAAATGGTTGTAAAATTGAAGGACATGTCGAGAATAGTATTATTTTTAGAGGTGTTCATATTGGAAAAGAAACAGTGGTGAAAAATAGTGTGATTATGCAGAAGACACAAATTGGAAATCATTGTTTAATAGAAAATATTATTACAGATAAAGATGTAAAGATCTTAGATTATTCAAATATAACAGGTACGAACAGTGAACCGACTATTTTAAGAAAAAGAACCACTCAAGGAGCGATGATGAACTCGTGAACGTACTTTTTGCTGTTTCAGAATGTGTGCCGTTTGTAAAATCAGGTGGATTAGCTGATGTTGCAGGTGCATTGCCAAAGGAATTAGTCAAGCTAGGCCATGACGTAAGAGTCATCCTGCCCAAATATAGTTTAATATCAGAAACTTTTCGAGATGAAATGACCAAAGTTAAAGAAATCATTGTTCCGGTTGGATGGAGACAGCAATATTGTGGAATTGAAACTTTGGAATTTGAAGGAATTACGTATTATTTTTTAGATCATGAATATTATTTTTATCGTGATTCATTATATGGCCACTATGATGATGCTGAGCGTTTTTCATTTTTTTGCAGAGGTGTTTTAGAAGCTCTAAAGGGAATTGATTTCCATCCAGACATTATCCATTCACATGACTGGCACACTGGAATGATTAGTTATTTATTAAAAGCGCAATATCATGAGCAGGATTTATTTAAGAATATCAAAACTGTTTTTACGATCCACAACCTTCAATTTCAAGGTGTATTTCCATACAGTGTGCTTGAGGATCTTTTGAATTTAAATGATGAGAATTTTTATGATTTGGAATTTCATGGTGATATTAGTTTTATGAAGGGTGCAATTAATTCTGCTGATTTCATCACAACTGTAAGTCCAACGTATAAAGATGAAATTCAAACTGCTTATTATGGAGAAAAATTAGATGGATTGTTACAGTCCCACAGCGGGAAATTACTCGGTATTGTAAATGGAATAGATGAAACACTCTACAATCCTGAAACTGATAAACATATTACAGAACCATATAGTGTAGACATGTTAAGTAAAAAAATGAAAAATAAGCTAGCACTTCAAGCTAGATTTGGATTGCCGGAAAATGAATCAACACCTATCATTTCTATGGTGACAAGATTGACGAAACAAAAAGGTCTTGATCTCATCAAGCGTGTTCTTGACGAAATACTTAGTAGGGATGTTCAAGTTATTGTGCTCGGTACTGGTGAAAAAGAATTTGAGGATTATTTCAGGCATATGGAATGGGCATATCCATTCAAATTTAAGGCATACATAGGTTTTGATGAGGTGCTTGCACACCAAATATATGCGGGCTCTGATTTATTTCTCATGCCGTCAAAATTTGAACCATGTGGACTTGGGCAGCTAATTGCTCTAAGATATGGCACAATTCCGATTGTAAGAGAAACAGGCGGTTTAAATGATACAGTGAATTCGTATCGTGAGGATGTAGAAGAAGGAAATGGGTTTACTTTTAGGAATTTTAATGCTCACGATATGCTATACACGATTCAACGGGCAATTGATTTTTATCATCAAGAGGAAGTTTGGGGAAACATAGTTAGAACCGCGATGACACAGGATTATAGTTGGGGGCAATCTGCATTAAAGTATGACCAGCTGTATGCTGATTTAATGACTGGGAGTGAAAGTCATGTTCTCTAACAAAGATCGTTTTAAAGAAAACTTTTTAAACAGGCTTGAAAGCATGTGTGGCAAAGGCTTTGAAGAAGCAACAAAACGTGACCAATACCACACGTTAGGGAATATGGTGAGAGAATACATTAGTTCAAAATGGATTGAAACAAACGAATTATATCGATCAGAAAATAAAAAACAAGTGTACTATTTATCAATTGAGTTTTTACTTGGACGTTTATTAGGTCAAAATTTATTAAACCTAGGGATCAAAGATGTTGTTGAAGAAGGATTAAATGAGCTAAACATTAGTTTGAAGGAAATTGAGGAGTGTGAATCAGATCCAGCACTAGGTAATGGTGGCTTAGGAAGACTTGCAGCATGTTTCTTAGATTCTCTTGCAACACTAAATCTTCCAGGTCATGGATATGGAATTCGCTATAAACATGGTTTATTTGATCAGAAGATTGTTGATGGCTATCAGGTAGAGCTTCCAGAACAATGGTTGAGGCATGGAAATGTGTGGGAAGTACGAAAGCCTGATGAAGCAGTTGAAATCTCTTATTGGGGAAGGATTGAGACAGCTGTTGATGGAGAGATCCTAACCTTTAAGCATGTCGATGAACAAAAGGTATTAGCCGTTCCATATGATATGCCTGTTGTAGGATATAGAGTTGACACAGTGAATACGCTCAGACTTTGGAATGCTGAGCCAGCCTCATTTGGTCCCATCCAAGATGTTTTGTCATATAAGCGCGATACAGAAGCAATTACAGATTTTTTATATCCAGATGATACTCATGATGAGGGAAAAATACTTCGCTTAAAGCAACAGTATTTTCTCGTTTCTTCAAGCCTTCAAAGTATTATCAAATCTTATAAAAAGGAAAACGCGAATATTAGAGATCTGCATCACTATGTTGCTATTCATATTAATGATACCCATCCTGCGATGGCAGTGCCCGAACTAATGAGAATTCTCATGGATAAAGAAGGTTTATCATGGGAAGATGCTTGGCATATTACAACAAACACAGTTTCCTATACAAACCATACAATCTTAGCAGAAGCATTAGAAAAATGGCCAATTTATTTATTTAAACCACTGTTACCACGAATTTATATGATTATCGAAGAAATAAATGAGAGATTTTGTGCAGAGCTTTGGGATCGGTACCCAGGTGAGTGGGAGCGGATTGAACATATGGCTATCATTGCACATGGTTTAGTGAAAATGGCACATCTTGCTATAGTAGGAAGCAGCAGTATTAATGGTGTAGCAAAAATCCATTCAGATATTTTGAAGAATAGAGAAATGAGACTCTTTTTTGAGGTTTATCCTGCGAAGTTTAATAACAAAACAAATGGAATTACTCATCGCAGATGGTTGTTAAAAGCAAATCCTGAGCTAACATCATTAATAAACAATGCCATTGGTGATGACTGGATAAGAAATCCAGAAAAATTAATAGATTTAAAAAGGCATGTTTACCATCCGGACTAAAAGAACAATTTGCAAAAGTAAAAAGAAAACGAAAAGAAATTCTTGCCCAAAAAATAGCTGAAAAAAATGGAATTCATGTTGATATTGATTCTATTTTTGATGTCCAGGTTAAGAGGCTGCATGCATATAAAAGGCAGCTTTTAAATGTTCTGCACATCATGTATTTATACAACCGCTTAAAGGAAGATGGTAATTATTCCATCCAACCGCGAACATTTATTTTTGGAGCTAAGGCATCACCTACGTATTATTATGCCAAGAAGATTATTAAACTAATACACTCCTTAGCAGACAAAGTGAACAATGACCCAAAAGTCTCTCAAACTATTAAGGTTGTATTTATGGAAAATTATCGGGTCTCACTTGCTGAAGATATTTTTCCTGCAGCAGATGTTAGTGAACAAATATCGACTGCGAGTAAGGAAGCCTCTGGAACAGGAAACATGAAGTTTATGATGAATGGAGCATTAACGGTCGGTACATTGGATGGAGCAAATATTGAAATTATGGAGGAAATTGGGGAGGAAAATATTTTCACATTTGGATTAACGGCCCCTGAAGTACTCAAGTATGAAGAAAATGGACGGTATCGTTCAATGGAGTATTATCATCATGATTTACGAATTAGACAGGTAATTGATCAATTAACAAATGGTTTCTTTTCTGAGGATGAAGGAGAATTTGAAGCAATTGCAGATTCCTTGTTAGTACAAAATGATCAGTACTTTGTATTACGTGATTTTGCTTCTTATATTGATATTCAGGAAAAGGTTGGTTTCGCCTATCAAAATAGAGGGAAATGGCTTGAACAGGCGCTAATTAATGTAGCACATTCCGGCTTTTTTTCAAGTGATCGAACAATCCAACAATATGCTGACGGGATTTGGAATATTGAGCCGATTGGCGTGAAAATGTAAAAAAGAAGGTGCTGTTGTTCAGCACCTTCTTTACATGTTAATTAAAAATACAGAAGTATCTAAGCTCTTTTATCCTACTCTTAACGGGCAGTTAAGACTCCCAACTCAAGCTTCTGAGTTTAGAAAGAAGGTAGGTGGGGATAACTTTCCGTAAAGGTCCGATTGGTTCAACTAACCATCAGTGGGGGATGAAATACCCACCTGATGGAAGTTTCACTTTATCTATCTCCATCTAATAAACGGCCAAATCCTCCAAGTATGCTGCCTTCCCCGCGAGATTCGCCGCCAGCAGAAGGTGCACTTGCAATTACACGATCAGCGAGGCGACTGAATGGGAGTGTTTGAATCCAAACAGTTCCAGGTCCTTGTACTGTTGCAAAGAACAATCCCTCACCACCAAAAAAGGCCGTTTTTACTTTTCCAACAAATTCGATATTATAATCAACTTCCTTTGAAAGAGCAACTAAGCATCCTGTGTCGATACGTAATTTTTCTCCTGTCTGCAATTCACGACGTATGATTGTTCCGCCCGCATGTAAAAATGCTAAGCCATCACCTTCAAGTTTTTGCATAATAAAACCTTCTCCACCGAAGAACCCTGTACCTAATTTCCTTTGGAAATCTACCCCAATTGAAACACCTTTTGCTGCACATAGGAAGGAATCTTTTTGACAAATGACTTTTCCGCCAAGCACACTCAGGTCCACAGGAATGATTTTTCCAGGATAAGGTGCTGCAAAGGAAACTCTTTTTTTGCCAACTCCTTTGTTTGTGAATACTGTCATAAATAAACTTTCACCAGTAAGGACACGTTTACCTGCACCAACTAGCTTACCTAACAACCCTTTTTGGTTATTGTCTCCATCACCAAAAATCGTTTCCATGTCAATGCCATCTTCCATCATCATCATTCCGCCTGCTTCCGCTACAACGCTTTCATGTGGATCTAATTCAATTTCAACACATTGCATATCGTCCCCATGTAAAAAATAATCAATTTCATGAGCGTTCATTAGAATCCCTCCATATGTAGTTAACAAGATTATTTGTGAATCACCTACTATTTTACTTGTTTATGTAATTATTGGAAGATGCAAAATAAGAAAAACTTGGCTTATCGCTATAGATTACTTAGCAAGCGTATTTTGCTTGCTTAGAATGACTTATGCTCTATGAGTGCAAGTCCTAATGGCGAAAGCCCTAGTTTTTCTTATACTATTATCCGATCAAATCTAAACTTTCTGATAATATAAAAAGGAGCACTAAATGCTCCTTTTTATATTATACCTTTGTCGAATGGTTAATATTTTCAGTAGAATTCATGCGGCTACTGGTTTTTTTTCCCCACCATGTTGCAAGAAGTGGACCTGATATGTTATGCCAAACACTGAAAATGGCACTTGGAACTGCTGAAAGTGGTGAGAAATGTGCAACAGCTAAAGCAGCACCGAGTCCGGAATTTTGCATCCCAACTTCAATAGAGATGGCTTTTTGATCAGCAAAATTTAATTTTAATGCTTTTGCTAATAAGAAACCTATTAATAAACCTAGTACGTTGTGTAATACAACGATTGAGAAGATTAATAGTCCTGTTTCAGCGATTTTAGCGGAATTTACTGCCACAACTGCTGAAGCCACAGCTACAATCCCAATAACTGAGATAAGTGGTAGAACGGTAATGCTTTTCTCAACTTGTTTTCTAAATAATAATTTAACTATAATACCTAAAATGATTGGAACAAGAACAATTTGAACGATAGATAAAAAGAGTGAGCCAGCTGAAACAGGTAGCCATTTACTTGCAAATAATAATGTTAGTGCCGGAGTTAGAATTGGCGCAAGTAAAGTTGAAACAGATGTGACAGCAACTGATAATGCTGTGTTTCCTTTTGCTAAAAAAGTCATAACATTTGAAGCTGTACCACCAGGGCAACATCCTACTAAAATAACACCTACAGCTACTTCCGGCTCTAACTGAAAGATTGTTGCCAATAAAAATGCTAATAATGGCATGACTGTGAATTGAGCAATTACACCTGATATAACACTCTTTGGTGCTTGAAAAACTGCTTTAAAATCTTGTAATGATAATGTAAGACCCATACCAAACATAATAATCCCGAGTAGTAAAGAAATATGTGGAGCAATCCAAGTAAATCCCCCTGGGATAAAAAAGGCCAAAACAGCAAAAAGAATGACCCAAATTGCAAATGTATTTCCTGCTGTTTTACTAATTTTCTCCAAAAAAAGCATATGATCAATCCTCCTTAAGGCATTATATATCTATGTATTCTGAAATTTCAATATTTAGTTATGAATTAACAAAATAAATCAAGAGAATTGGAAGAGAATATTCCATATAAACTAAAAAAAGAGATCAATGGTTGATCTCTTTCTAGGATTTTTTGTTGTTTATACTTCTTCTTCGGTATAAGGATCTTTTTCATATGGGGGGAGATCTCCAAAACTGGTCATAAGACCTTCTTCATCTAACATATCTTCATATTGCTGATGTTGGTTTGATGGATAGATCGTAATTTCTTTCCCTTCAATATCTGTACCAACAAAGTTTTCGTAATCTTCTACATAACCATCTGGATCATTTGATTCCATGTACACATCATTATAATGATCTTGTGGATCATTAAAGTCAGAAGGTGTTTCTGAGGAACCATAACTGTTTACAATTTGATAGGCATCCTCAGCGTCAAATGCGACATTTTCATCTTGATCGTCATAATCGAATTTTCCAAAAGGAGGCATTAACACGCCTTCTTCAATTGGTCGGTTATGGGAAACAACTTGCTCTGGCGCATGCTCTTTACAAGTAGTAGCAGTTGGGATTGCTTCAAGTCGTTCAAGAGGTATATCAGTTCCACATATTTCACATTTTCCGTAGGTTCCATCTTCGATTTTTTGTAATGCTCGTTCAATATCTAATTTTTCTTCTTCCGTATGTTCATTTAATGCGATATCTTTTTCTCTCTCATATAATTCAGTTGCCTCATCACCTGGATGATTATCATAGCTCGAGAGCTCACCGACAGATTCATGAAAATGACCTTCTTCTAATCCAAAATGGCCATTCATTTCGAAACGATCGTCGATTTCTTTTTTCATTTGCACAAGCTGCGAACGGAAGGTTTCTACTTGTTGTGAACTTAGCATACCATCCACGCTCCTTCCTTAATGAAATGGTTCTATACCTATTATGAACAGTAAGGCTAAAAACATGATTGTAAATAATTTCATAAAGAAAATTCCCCATTGTCGAGTCCAAAGTTAAAATTTCAACCAATAGAAAAAGAACTGTTCCTGTAGTAGGACAGTCCTTTTATCAAGAGGTAAAAGTATGAAATTTAAACCAAGTGTTGATGTCTAGCTCCGAAGCACAGGACGTGCAAGTGCAGTCATTGCGACAGGACGTCGCGCATTTTGACTGCAAGCGCCTATCGCCTATCAAACTTCAGATCATCTCCCTACGATAAGTCAACATCGGTTCGCTTCGCTTACCGTGTTCCCTAAATATTTAGTCGATGCTCCTCCAGTTTGTACGGCGATGATCAAGGCGCTTGCGCTTTTCTTATAGCAAATGACCAAGAAATAAACCAAGTGCTAATAAAAATCCAAATTGAACATTCGTTTGAGCTGTAGCTTTCATCGCTGGCATCATCTCAATCGGCATTGATTTTCCAATGAATTTTTTTACTGCTGAATAAGCTTTAGGGATGCTGAGCAAGACAATTAATGTCCAAAACGAAACATGACCAAATATAAGCAGTAAAATAACTATGAGATATGATACAATAAACATCCCTGCTAAAAACCAAATAGCATTTTTACGCCCTAATAAAATAGCTAATGTTTTTCGGCCATTTTCTTTATCACCATCAAGATCTCGAATATTATTAGATGTTAAAATGGCACCAACTAAGATGGCGATCGGCAATGAAACAAGGAAGGTTGTTATGGACAAAGTGGCTGTTTGAATATAATAAGCAATTAAAATAATGACATTGCCCATAAAGAAACCTGCGACAAGCTCACCAAACGGAGTATAAGCAATCGGAATAGGGCCGCCTGTATAAAAATATCCTGCAGCCATGCAGATGATTCCTATAACAGCAATCCACCATGTTGATACCATACAAATATAAATTCCGATTAATGTCGCAACACCCAAAAAGATAAAAGCCAGCATTAACACTGTATTTGCCTTAATTCCATTTCGGACGATGGCTCCACCAATACCAACTGATGATTCATTATCCAATCCTCGTTTATAATCAAAATACTCATTAAACATATTAGTAGCAGCTTGTATAAGGATGGAAGCTACAAGCATTGCAATGAATAATGAGAGCTTTATGGCTCCTTCTTGCAAAGCTAACACTGTTCCTATTGTCACAGGGATAAATGCTGCAGATAGTGTATGTGGGCGCAATAGCATCCACCAAACTCTCCAACCTTTGTCCTTCTTGATAGTAGGAACATGCGGCGTTGTCTGAGGTTGCATGTCATCTCTCCTTTTTTTTGCAAAAAACATATTAAACATTAGAAAACGACTCCATAAAATAGTTTAGAAAAATAACAAGAGGGTGTCAATGCTTTTCAGATCAATGATCATAGCTTATTATTACCAGTTATACCTATAAAATGATGGCTTATCCGAGACGTTTTCATTTTAATCCTGTCTTTCAAGATATATAATAAGGATATAACATGGCAGGACCTATTGACACACCTTCTAGCTAGGTGTATCTTAATATAAGCAATTTTTGGTGTCGGGGGGATAAGCTTGATTACTACTTTGGACCATACATTAAAAGAATTCATTCAACAGGCATTGGAAGATGCAAAGCAAACGAATCAATCAGTGATCGTTAGCTGCATTAAAGAAGTGGACGCAATGGACCCCCTTCATTTCTTTGCTTCCGGTGAAGATCTTTTCCTTGGAGAGCGATATTTTTGGTCAACACCTAATCGTGAATTTACGATGGTTGGGCTTGGAAATGAATTAGTCTTAGAAAATAATATCTCTACTAAAGAACGTTTTCGGGATATCGAAAAAGAATGGAAGCGCTTTAAAAAGCAGGTCATTTCTAATGAAACTAAACAAGTGGGAACAGGACCTATACTATTTGGCGGTTTTTCATTTGATCCTCTGAAAGAAAAAAGTCCGCTATGGGATGGGTTTTCAGAGGCTAAGTTCGTGCTGCCTGCACATATGCTTTCTGTTATTGATCAAAAAAGCTATTTAACAATAAATAAAGTCGTCACACCTTATGATGAACTTGGTGTGTGTCTTAATCATTTTGAAAAATCATTTGAACTTGGTTCGGCTTTTCCTTATCAATTAGATTGTGAAAAAGGTAACGAATTCTCAAGCATAGAGTATAAAACGTCTGAGTGGCTAAAAGCAGTACAAGAGGCAACCAATACCATAAAGTCAAAAGAAATGGATAAAGTTGTCCTAGCTCGTGAGGTTCATCTTAAATTTACGAATAAAATTAATCCATATCAAGTTATTAACAATTTACAACAAGAACAGCCTACTAGCTATATTTTTGAATTTGAAAATGGACTTCAACATTTTGTTGGAGCAACACCTGAGCGGTTAATTAAAAAGAGATATAATGAAGTTCTTTCAACTTGTCTAGCGGGATCTATAAAAAGAGGTAAGACAGATCAGGAGGATCATGATTTAGGACAACAATTATTACATGATGATAAAAATTTAATAGAGCATGGTATTGTTGTGAAAATGATAAAAGCCGCTATAGAACATTGTTGTTTTAACGTGATCACGCCAGAGGCACCTGTTTTATTTAAATCAAAAAATATTCAGCATCTTTATACACCTGTTAAGGGGTATGCAAAAGAAGGTTTTTCTATCTTATCTATGGTAGAAAAACTTCACCCTACACCAGCATTAGGAGGCTATCCAAAAGACAAGGCGATCGAGAAGATAAGAGAATTAGAGCCAATGCATAGAGGGTGGTACGCAGGACCTCTGGGGTGGTTTGATCATGAGGATAATGGCGAATTTGTTGTAGCCATTCGATCAGGTCTGTTAGAGGGGCAAAATGCAGCCCTTTTTGCCGGTTGCGGAATTGTTGAAGAGTCAAATCCTAAATCGGAATACCTTGAAACAAAAATAAAGCTAAAGCCTATGATGTCTGCATTAGGAGGAATTGTGAATGAAGACTAGTGATTCACTAACACGATTCGTCGCTAGTTTTGTTGATGAATTAACACGATCAGGTGTTAAAAAAGCTGTGATTAGTCCAGGGTCGCGATCTACTCCATTAGCTATGTTAATGGCGGAGCATCCTGAACTTTCTTGTTACATGAATATTGATGAAAGATCAGCAGGCTTTTTTGCCCTTGGATTAGCCAAGGAAAAAAAAGAGCCTGTTGTCTTGGTTTGTACATCTGGAACAGCAGCAGCTAATTACTATCCAGCAATTGTTGAAGCGAGATATTCTAGAGTTTCGTTAATTGTCATAACAGCTGACAGACCCCATGAATTACGGGATGTTGGCGCTCCTCAAGCGATTGATCAGATACAAATGTATGGTCAATATCCAAAGTGGTTTGTGGACGTGGCATTGCCAGAGGAAAAAGTTGGAATGTATCGGTATGTGAGGACGATAGCAGGACGTGCTGTCGCTGTTTCTACTTCTCATCCTGCAGGTGTCGTTCATCTGAATTTCCCATTTAGAGAACCTTTAATTCCTAATTTAGGGATGTCTAATCTATGGGATACAGAAGATGAGAGGTCAAGTTATTTACATACAATTCAGGGGGTACCAAAACTATCCAATCCTCAAGTACAAGTAATCTCAGATCTAATGAAGGATGTTACAAAGGGATTAATCGTTTGTGGGGAACAAAATGAGGCAGAATTTGGTTCTGCAGTAAAAAAGTTATCTAATAAATTAAAGTATCCAATTTTGGCTGATCCTCTATCTCAACTTAGATCAAGTAAAGGAGATAAGCAGGGGGTTATTGAAGGCTATGATTCCATCTTAAAAGATCGAGAAATGATCGATATTCTTAAACCGGAACTTATCATACGCTTTGGACCTATGCCTGTTTCAAAGCCGTTAATGTTAATGCTAAAAAACAATCCGGATATTAAGCAGATTATTGTTGACCCAAGCGAAGAGTATCGTGATCCTACATTAAATGCTTCTCACATCATTGTTAGCAACCATCTTGCTTTCTGTGAAGAATTATCTGAGAAAATTGCAGAAACTGCTTCTTCAAAATACTATGATAACTGGATTTTATGTAATAATATTTTTCAAGAACTAGTAGATCATGAGCTTGGAAACATAAACGACCTATTTGAAGGGAAAATTGTAAGAGAACTACAGCAGGTTCTTCCTGATGGCAGTCGTTTAGTTGTCGGAAATAGTATGCCGATTCGAGATGTTGATACATTTTTCAGGAATACTGAAAAAGAAATATGTATTCTTGCAAACCGGGGAGCTAATGGGATAGATGGTGTTGTATCAACTACCTTAGGTATAAGTGCTGCCTCAACAAATCCTACCTTTCTTTTAATAGGAGACCTTTCATTCTTTCATGATTTAAATGGATTATTGGCAGCCAAAATGAACAATCTGGATGTAACCATTATTTTGGTGAATAATGATGGAGGAGGAATTTTTTCTTTCCTTCCGCAATCAAAAGAAGAAAAGCATTTTGAAACATTATATGGAACACCAATTAGTATAGACTTTGCTAAAGCGGTTGACATGTATCAAGGCCATTATGAAATCATTAATAGTTGGGATGAGCTGCATTCCTATTTTCAAGATAAATGGTCAAATCAAGGCCTTAAGGTGATTGAAATCAAAACTGATCGTAAAACACGTGTCAAGATTCATCGGGAATTGTTAGATCGTGTTTCCCAGGAAATAAGAAAAGTGTTGAAACAATGAAGGTAAGAGGCGTTAATTATCATGTTGAGATTAAGTTTAGCGGAGAACCTCTCGTGTTTTTGCATGGTTTTACAGGTTCTTCGAAGAGTTGGCAACATCTCATAAATGAGTTTCAAAACCACCAATTAATCTTTATTGATATACTAGGTCATGGAAAAACAGATCATCCATCCGATTCCACTCGATATAAAATGGAAGAGGTAGTAGAGGATATGATCGAGATCTTTAATCGTTTGTCTATTCAAAAAGCAAATGTAGTGGGTTATTCCATGGGAGGGAGATTAGCACTGTCTCTTGCTGCTTTATACCCAAATCGAGTCAAAAAACTTGTATTGGAAAGCAGCTCACCTGGATTGAAAACGGAAGAAGAAAGGTATAAACGTGTAAAATCTGATCAGATGCTTGCAGATGAAATATTAAAGGATGGAATATCCTGCTTTGTTGATAAGTGGGAGAAGATCCCGCTATTTTCTTCACAAATGACACTGACAGATCAGCAAAAAATAAGGATCCGAAATCAACGATTATTAAATTCAGAAGTAGGCTTGGCTAATAGTCTCATTGGTATGGGAACTGGTTCTCAACCATCATGGTGGGGAGCACTTGCAGATCTTGATATCCCAGTATTGCTGTTATGTGGTGAATTGGATCGAAAGTTTTGTGAGATAGCTACAAGCATGCAAAAATTATTACCTTGTTCAGTTTTAAAGGAAATTAATGATGCAGGACATGCAATTCATGTAGAACAACCGCGAATTTTTGGTAAAATAGTAAATGAGTTCTTAAAATAGGACAACTCTTTAAAATAGGAGGCAATAAACATGGCAATTGAATGGGTAACAGAACGCCAGTATGAAGAAATTATTTATCAAACATACAATGGGATTGCAAAAATCTCAATTAATCGTCCGCATGTACATAATGCATTTACTCCAAAAACAGTTATGGAGTTAATTGATGCATTTGCTTATGCACGCGATGACGAAAATGTAGGAGTTATTATTTTAACAGGTGAAGGTGGAAAAGCATTCTGTTCAGGCGGAGATCAGAAAGTTCGTGGTCATGGTGGATATGTTGGCGATGACCAAATTCCTCGCTTAAATGTACTAGATTTACAACGTCTAATCCGCGTTATCCCAAAACCGGTTATTGCAATGGTAGCAGGTTATGCAATTGGTGGAGGGCATGTTCTTCATATCGTGTGTGACTTAACGATTGCGGCAGACAATGCTGTATTTGGACAAACAGGACCTAAAGTAGGAAGCTTTGATGCAGGTTATGGTTCAGGTTATCTTGCTCGTATTGTTGGACATAAAAAGGCTCGTGAAATTTGGTACTTATGTAGGCAATACAATGCACAAGAAGCGTTGGATATGGGATTAGTGAACACTGTTGTACCTCTTGATCAATTAGAAGAAGAGACAGTAAAATGGTGTGAAGAAATTCTAGAAAAAAGCCCAACAGCTATTCGCTTCCTAAAAGCAGCATTTAACGCTGATACAGACGGCTTAGCAGGTATTCAACAATTTGCTGGGGATGCAACATTATTATACTATACAACTGATGAAGCAAAAGAAGGTCGTGACGCCTTTAAAGAAAAGCGTACACCAGACTTTAAACAATTCCCTAGGTTTCCTTAAGATATAAAGTAAAAGCTTGATGAAAATTTCATCAAGCTTTTTTATACGATCAAAAATGATGGGTGATGATAAACTAAGGTCTTTCCATTAGGATTAGGAAATAAGGAAAGTTTTTCTAACGAGATTTTTAAGAAGAGGTGGAGAAATGGAACACTCACTTCCGAATTGGTTAATGCAACGTGCAGAGCTTACCCCTAACAGATTGGCAATTAAACAAGGGAGCGAAAGCATTTCTTTTGAAACGCTTTATAAACGTGTACAACGACAAGCTTCTCTTTTAGCAAATCTGGGTGTACAAAAGGGGCAGCATATTGGAGTGCTAATGAAGAACAGTATTGAGATGATTGAAGTCATCCATGCTATCTTTTCTTTAGGTGCAGTAGCAGTCCTTTTAAATCACCGGTTAACAAATAAGGAAATAGCATGGCAATTATCTGATATCGAAGCATCTCATGTTATTTTTCATGAGGACTTAGAAAATAAACTAGATGCAGGAATACATGTACAAGGTATATCAATTGAACGTTTATCTGAGCTATCCTGCCCAAATATCGTTGCTTTACAAGATGAATTTCAGGTAGATCAAGTTGCCACTATTATGTATACATCTGGTACAACCGGACATCCAAAAGGAGTTATGCAAACATTTGGCAATCATTGGTCAAGTGCAGTTGGTTCAGCATTAAACTTAGGTTTAAAAGAAGATGATCGATGGCTATTAGCAGTTCCATTGTTTCATATAAGCGGTCTTTCTATTTTGGTTAGAAGTGTTATATATGGTATGGCGATTGTGCTGCATGAAAAATTTGATGCTCGAAAAATGAATCAATCCATTATGTCTGAAGGGGTAACCATCGTATCTGTTGTCACGACTATGCTTAGTCAAATGATTGATGCCCTTGGCGATAAAAAATACCCATCTAGCTTTCGTTGTATGCTTGTTGGGGGAGGGCCTGTACCAAAAAAAGTTCTCGAAGAGTGTAAGGATAAACAGATCCCTGTTTACCAAACGTATGGGATGACAGAAACGGCATCACAGATTGTTACGTTGTCTTCTGAATATAGTACAACAAAGTTAGGTTCTGCAGGGAAACCTTTATTTACTTGTCAGATGAAAATCATGAAAGATGGGAAGGAATGCGCTGCCTTTGAAGAAGGTGAAATCCTTGTAAAAGGACCGAATATAACAAAAGGCTATTGGAAAAGAGCGGATGCAACCTCAAAAGTGTTTACTCAAGGCTGGTTCCATACGGGTGATCATGGGTATATTGATCATGAAGGCTTTTTATTTGTTTTGGATAGACGTTCTGACTTGATCATTTCAGGAGGAGAAAATGTGTATCCTGCTGAGATTGAAAATGTCTTATTATCATTTCCGAAAATTGTTGACGCAGGAGTTGTTGGAAAAGAAGACGACAAATGGGGGCAAGTTCCTTTTGCATTTATAGTGACAACAAGTGAAGTGGATGTTGAATCACTAATCAACTATTGTAAAACTCGATTAGCAAGTTATAAAGTTCCAAAGGGAATTAAGATCCTGAATGAACTACCTAGGAATGCATCAAATAAATTAGTAAGAAGAAAATTAAAAGACCTTTTGACAGAGGAATGTTTATGATAAAAATTAAAAATGTCAACTTGCATCATATTACTCAAACCCTAAAAGTTCCTTTTACATCAAGTATAGGGCATGTGACAGATCGTGATAGTATTTTGGTTGAAGTCATTGATGAGGATGGGCAAAGCGGATGGGGAGAGGTCGTGGCTTTTACGACACCATGGTATACAGAAGAAACTATTTCCACTTGCTATCATCTATTAAGGGATATTCTTATTCCATTAACAAGGAATATAGTCATTGAGCATCCTGAAGATCTTCAAGCGATTTTTTCGAAGGTGAAGAGAAATCAGATGGCAAAGGCATCTTTGGAAGGGGCAATTTGGGACTTATATGCAAGAAAACAAGGACTACCTCTAGCAGAAGCATTAGGAGGAGAACAGAAAAAGATTGAATGTGGTGTTGTTGTTGGAATTTCGAGTGTTCCGAATATGATTGAACAAATTAGCCGGTATATTGAAGAGGGATATAAACGATTTAAAATTAAAATTTCCCCAAAGCAAGATCTTGCACTAATAGAACAAATTAGAAAGGTATTTCCGGATTTACCGCTAATGGCAGATGCTAACTCGTCCTACACACTTGCTGATATGAACAGATTGAAGGAACTGGATCACTATCAGTTAATGATGATCGAGCAGCCTTTAGCTGCTGACGATATTGTGGACCATGCAAAACTTCAGGAAAAACTTTCAACTCCAATTTGCTTAGATGAAAGTATTGTAACAAGTGAAGATGCCCGAAAGGCAATTGAACTTGGAAGCTGTGGAATCATTAACATTAAACCAGGACGTGTTGGTGGACTAGTTGAATCGAAAAAAATACATGATCTCTGTCAAGTAAATGAAGTTCCTGTGTGGTGTGGAGGTATGCTTGAAACAGGGGTGTCCAGAGCTCATAATATTGCGTTAGCCTCACTCCCGAACTTTACGATTCCAGGCGATATCTCATCATCGACAAGATACTGGGATGAAGACATTGTCATACCAGAAATTAAAACAATGAATGGAACAATAATCGTATCAAGCGAACCGGGAATTGGCTACGAAGTAAATAGGGAAATAGTCAAAAAGTATACAACATCTGTCACAAGCATTTAATCATGAAAAAGGAAAAAATTATCCTTGGATTTTCGAAACTAAATTTTCATGCTCAAAAACGAGGTTTTGACTTAAAGCAAAATATATTTATAATCATAAAATTTGCTATGAAAATGAAAAACATTAATTTGGGAAAGATCAAGTAAATGACTATAATCATGATGAAAGATAACAACTAAATCAATGAATAGGTTCTCTTTCTGCTCATGGATAGGATGACTCTAACATGTATGTTTTACGGCAAAAAGCCAAAGAAAAACATGTTATGAATCATCCTTCTTTTTTTTTGTCGAAAAAAGATATTTGACATGGATACAAGAATGCTTTAAATTTTGTACTAAGGAAACTTTTTTTACTGTATAAACAAAAGGTGACTAAAGTGAAAAAAATAGCACGCACACTACTTTTCGTCATAGACTATCGTTAAACAAAGAAAGTTCGCCTATTACTATGAGTTGGAGGAGGAGAAAAGGATGAAAATATGGTTGCTTAGTATTGTTGCAGTTGTAACAGCAGTTTTTTTAGCAGCATGTGGAAGTGATGACGTAACGAACAGTTCTAACGCTAAGATCAATGTGACAACCACAACAAGTCAAGTCGCAGATATCGTAAAGAACGTAGGCGGTGACCTAGTAGAAGTGAACTCATTAATGGGGCCAGGAGTCGATCCTCATCTTTATCAAGCATCACAAGGAGATATAAAAAAATTAAATAACGCCGATCTGATCTTTTACAATGGTCTTCACTTAGAGGGGAAAATGGAAACCATTTTTGAAAAAATGTCCGAGGATAAACCAACGGTGGCAGTCACTGATTCTATTCCGGAAGAGATGTTATTAAGTGCGGATGACTCTGACGCTTATGATCCTCATGTTTGGTTCCATATTCAAGCTTGGATCTATGCTGTTGATGCAGTAGAAAAGGAGCTCTCAAAGCTGTCTCCGGAGCATAAGACCATATTTGTGGAAAATGGAGAGAAATACAAAATGGAATTACAAGAATTAGATGAATATGCAAAAGAACAAATCCAATCTATTCCTAAGGAAAGTCGAGTTCTAGTTACAGCACATGATGCCTTTAAATATTTTGGTCATAGTTACGAGATCGAAGTTATGGGGTTACAAGGGCTTAGCACAGACTCTGAATATGGACTCAAGGATGTTCAAGGGCTAGTTAATACGTTAGTTGAAAGAAATATAAAAGCAGTATTTATAGAAAGTAGTATTTCAGAAAAATCAATTAGTGCTGTTGTGGAAGGTGCAAAAAAACAAGGTCATGATGTTGTCATTGGCGGTGAACTTTTCTCGGATGCAATGGGAAAAGAAGGAACTGAGGAAGGCACCTATATTGGAATGTTTAAGCATAATGTTGACATCATTGTTTCTTCATTAAAATAGGTTGGAAACAGCAAATAAGGTTGGTGGAAAAAAGTGAACCCTGTTACAGTTGAAAATTTAACGATCGCTTATCATCAAAAGCCTGTACTGCAAGAAGTAAGCTTCGAGGTTCCAGAAGGTAATTTAATTGGAATTATCGGTCCTAATGGGGCAGGAAAATCAACATTAATTAAAGGGACTTTAGGATTAATTCCAACAGCTTCCGGCGAAGTGAGAATATTTGGTAAACCATACAAAAACCAAAGAAAGCGTGTCGGGTATGTTCCGCAGCGCGGTTCTGTTGATTGGGATTTTCCAACCAATGCTTTGGATGTTGTGCTCATGGGAAGGTATGGGCATGTTGGTTGGCTTAAACGTCCAGGAAAGAAAGATTTAGAATTTGCTAGAGAATGCTTGAAAAAAGTAGGAATGCAGGAATTTGAAAATCGACAAATTAGTCAGCTTTCCGGAGGACAGCAACAACGTGTATTTTTGGCAAGAGCTCTAGCCCAGGACGCGGATGTTTATTTTATGGATGAACCATTTGTTGGTGTAGATGCAGCAACTGAAAAAGCGATTATTGCTTTGTTAAACGAGTTAAAGTCTAGTGGGAAGACAGTACTTGTTGTTCATCACGATCTACAAACAGTTACGGAATATTTTGATTGGGTCCTTCTTTTAAATATGAGAAAAATTGCTTTTGGACCGACGAAAGAAGTCTTTACGATTGCTAATCTTCAAAAGACATATGGGGGAAAGCTTACATTTTTACAAGATCAGTCGGTTGTTATCGAAGAGAAATAGACTTTTCATAGAATCATATAGTTAGACAGCAAAATCGCATGCGGGCTATCCCATTTAAGGTGGAAGAACTTGCATTAGAAAGATAGGAGTGAAGCAGATGCTGGAAGATCTTTTATTACAACTTCAAAATCCTAATACTCAATGGGTATTAATGGGCTCGATGCTCCTTGGGATTTTAAGCGGGATCGCAGGGAGCTTTACATTATTAAGAAAACAAAGTCTGATAGGAGATGCGATTGCACATTCTGCTTTACCTGGTGTATGTATTGCTTATCTATTATACGGTTCAAAATCACTGCTTTGGTTTTTAATTGGTGCGATTATAGCAGGGCTTATCTCATCATACTTGATTCAGGTTATTATTCAACATTCAAGAATTAAAGAGGATTCAGCTCTAGGCATTATTATTTCTGTATTTTTTGGATTAGGGATTGTTCTATTAACTTATATTCAACATAATGGGGCTGGAAATCAAAGCGGTTTAGATGATTTTATTTTCGGTCAGGCAGCTTCTATGGTTGGAGCGGATGTTCGCATAATCACCACTATTGCCATTGTATTGCTGGCTTTAATAGCGGTTTTTTATAAAGAATTTAAATTAATGACCTTTGACCCCCAATTTGCGAAGGGACTTGGTCTACCTGCAAAATTTCTCAATGGTTTAATGCTACTCCTGATTGTATGCTCAGTTGTGATTGGATTACAAACAGTAGGGGTTATTTTAATGGCTGCAATGCTTATCACACCTGCCATTAGTGCGAGATATTGGACTGAAAAACTAAGTACGATGATTATCATTTCGGGGATATTTGGAGGAATTTCTGGGGTTATAGGTACATTATTAAGTACGGTGATGAAAGGTATGGCAACAGGTCCGCTTATTATTATAGCAGCTACAGCTATGTTTAGTGTGTCACTTGTCTTTGCACCGAATAGAGGCTTGCTGGCAAAAGCGGTTAAACAATTATCATTACGAAAAAGAGTAGCAGTAGAGCAGACCCTCCTTAGCTTTTATGATGTCGTAGAAGCTGGTAAGGATCATGAAGTGTCTAAAGAGGAAGTTCTTTCAAAAAGAAGATTAACCCCAAGCCTTTTACAATATGCAATAAATGCTTTAGAAAAGAGGAACTTTATAAAAGAAGAAAGCCAAGGAAAGTGGATGTTAACTGAAAAAGGTATTGAAGCTGGGTTTGAGCTTGTGTTACAACAGCGCTTATATGAAATGTATTTAATGCATGAAATGGAATTTGCTCATTTAGAGCTTAATACGCGAGATGACCTTAACATCCATTCCTTATCAAAGGATACAATGAATCAGCTATTGAAGCTATTAAAGATCCATCATCGCACTCCACGATTAATACCAAAGTCTCGTAGTGATGAGAGGGGATTGATGATGAATGATGTATGACATATGGATTATCATAACAGGATCATTAGTTGGCATTACTTGTGCAATGATCGGTTGCTTCCTAGTATTGAGAAAAATGTCCATGCTAGCAGATGCGATCTCTCATACGGTTTTATTAGGTATAGTAGGAGGTTATCTCGTAAGCCGAAGTCTTGATGGTCCTTCACTTCTGATAGGCGCAGTCATTGTTGGACTACTAACGGCCTATCTTGTCCAACTCTTAAGTGGAAAAGGGGTTCAAGGAGATGCCGCGATTGGAATTGTTTTTACATTTCTTTTTGCGGTCGGAGTGATCCTCTTATCAGTTTTTGCTGGAAATATCCATTTAGATGTTGATCATGCGCTAATGGGGGAAATCACCTTTATTCCTTGGGATACAGTAAAATGGAACGGAATGGAGTTGGGGCCAAAAGCAGTTTGGTTGTTAACATTTGTCATGCTTGTTAATTTGCTTATCATTATCCTCTTTTATAAAGAATTTAAGATCAGCTCTTTTGATCCAGAGATGGCCGTAGCCATTGGGATACCAGTTTTAGTCATTCATTATGTTCAAATGGGAATGCTCTCCATTACAACTGTTGCATCATTCGATAGTGTCGGAGCTATATTAGTTGTCGCAATGTTGATTGTCCCGGCATCTACAGCTTATTTACTAACAGATAAATTACTTCATATGCTTTTCATTAGTGCGGGCATTGGTGTTATTTCAGCAATATGTGGTTATTATGTGGCTACATTTCTAAACGTGTCCATTTCAGGAGCGATGGCATCATCAACTGGAATCATTTTTGCCATGGCGTTCTTATTTTCACCTAAGCATGGCTTTGTCATGAAAAAACGAGCACAAAGAAAATTGGCAAAAGAAGCTTCACTTTTGGTAAAGTGATAAAAAATGAGGATGCCTTTAGACTAAAAGCTTAAGGCATCCTCGGGTTGAGTAAGTACAGTTTAGATGTTTCTATGTGTAGAGGCCAAATAATTACTCCATCAAGCCAAATTCAATTGCTCGATCAGCAATTAAGTCGTTTACGTCTTGTGGAAGATCCTCTAATGAACCGAATTCATAATCCCATAAATTTGTAAAAGAATCGACAAACATAGGAAAAGATTCGGCATTAGAATTTTTAACATCATGACGAAATGACTCAATAAGGCTTTCCTTCATTATTCATATCCTCCTTATGCAAAACGATCGTTTTTATTTTTTGCCAAAATCAAATTCTTATACATTTATTTAGCTTGATTACCTTCTTTAGGATTCATTTTGTTTTAAATATCGTTTATCTTTCATAAAAAGTTTCCAAAAATAAATAAACCCTGGGAACAAGATAAGAAAACCGACAATATACGTCACAAATAAAGCTCTAAATGTATTTGGGTGTGTAAAGCCTGACTCGATGGTTACATCAGGATAAATCATGTAGGGCAAATGTGATCTTCCATATGCATAACTAGCTAGGAGGTATTGGATTGTTACAGCAATAACAGCCAATCTAGGTCTTCCTATCCGTCTTTTATGTTTACCAGATGGAATAAATAATGCCGCTCCAGCAACGATAAAAAGAAGAACAGATCCAATTAAAAAGGGTATGTAGTTTAGCATATTTGTATATAGCCAATTTGCCTCTACTCTCAGCGTTAGCATGATCAAAAATGCCATAAGCAAAGATATGGGGCCAAGAATTAGGGCATCTCTTCGATAAACACGATATGCCTCTAGTTCATCTGCAACATTTGAATAATCTGCTAATAATAAAGAAGATAAAAAAAGTGTACTGCTTATTGCAAAGCCGATAAATGCGTATATATTCGGACTTGTAAACAGAGCAGCAAAGTTAAGTTGATGAACATCGTTGACTATTTCTATGTAACCGCCATGAGTGATGGGTAAAACAAGCATTAGGAGTGCAGGAATGATAAAACCGGATATTCCGGAAACATAGGTAAGTCCTTTTTCGTAATCTTTCGCCACATGAGAAAACACTAAAAACCCGCTTCGCAGCGCCAGCAATATTAAGATAAAACTTCCAGGAATCAATAATACTGTCCCAAGAATAAAAGTGGCACCGGGAAAAAAGCTCACAAGTGCAATGACAATTGCAACAATAAATACATTTGTTACCTCCCAAGTCGGGGAAAGATAACGATTTGCAATGTTAGTTGCATTTGTTTTTTCTTTATTAATATAAATCATTGACCAAAAGCCTGCTCCAAAATCCATTGTTGCCATCACAGCATAGATAAAAACGAATCCCCAGAGTACGGTGATTGCTAGTAAGGAATCGGTAGTCATTCTGTCACCCCTTTTAGGATTAAGTAATACTTACATGATGTTCCTGCTGAGATCCATCATCAAGCTCGTGCTCAACAGGATGGCGTTTGAAATAATATTTCAGAACAGCTAAAACCGCGATTGCTAAAATCACATAAATTAGAGAGAAGAGAAGAAATAAAATACCAATCTGTGTAGAACCTGTAACAACATCTTCGGTAGCTAAAATTCGATATATGACCCACGGCTGTCTTCCGGTACAAGCAAATATCCACCCAAACTCAATGGAAAGTAGAGAGAGTGGACCTGCAATAACAAAGGCATACATAAAAATCTTTGGAAAATGCTCTCTTTTTAAAAATTTGTGCCAAATAAATCCAGCAATAGATAAAAAAATAAGAAAGCTACCGATAAGGACCATACCATTAAATAATGTGTGAACAAATAATGGCGGCCAATATTCTTCAGGAAAGTCATTTAAGCCGACTACTACTGTCTCAAAGCTGTTGCCTGCAAGAAAGCTTAGAGCCCATGGAATTTCAATAGCATATTTTATTTCTTGTGTTTCACGATCGGTGAACCCACCGATTGCTAATGGAGCATAATCCTGTGTTTCAAAAAGGCCCTCAGCTGCTGCGAGCTTTTCTGGTTGATATTCATGCAGCATCTGAGCAGATTCATGTCCATTTATAGCAGTTAGAAAAGAAAAAACTCCGCCAACAATTAAGCTAAGGATGAGGGCTTTGCGATGAAACTGGTAGACTCGCTCTTTTTTTCTATTTTTGAGCATTTTAAAAGCTGATATCGTACTGATCATAAACGCTCCGGTCATATAGGCAGAAACTGCGACATGTGCTGCAGAGATAAAAAAGCTAGGGTTAAAAAATGCAGCCCATGGATCAACATCAACGATTTCACCATTTTCTATTCGAAAACCTGCAGGAGTTCCTTCAAATGCATGTACATTTGTAATTAAAACTGCCGAAGCGCTAGCTCCTATAAGGACAAGGGTAACACTAAAAATTCGCATTTTGGGCGAGATACGATCAGCGGCATACACATATATAGACATGAATAAGGCTTCAATAAAAAAAGCATATATTTCAATCTGAAATGGTAAAGACATGACTCTCCCGATGACTTCCATAAAACCAGGCCATAATAAAGCAAGTTGAACACCTGCAATTGTTCCTGTAGGAATAGCTACTCCTAATAAAACTGCTTGACCCTTTGTCCATCGTCTTGCCATAATTGCATAATCGTGATCCTTCGTTTTCTGGAAAAGTAATTCCGCACATAAGATCATTAAGGGAAGCCCAACCCCCAGAGTAGCAAAAATTATATGAAAGCCCATAGTGGTTCCGAACAGTGAACGCGCTAAAACTAAATCATCCATTATGATCCGCCTTTCTTTTCCACTCTTGAGAGTAATCACCCATAGTGTCCACAATTTTCTAAAGAATATTCTTCTAATATTGAGCTTTACAAGGCTAGGCGCTGGCAATCTAAAATCACAACATCCTGTTACACAGACTGCACTAGCACCTCCTGTGCTTCGAGCTAGATGTTATGCATTTATCCAATATTTCAGACCAAAAAAAAGTGAGCGATCATCTCGCTCACTTCTAATTAATTAAGGGCTTTTTCTAATGTTTCAAGGTTCTTTTTCATAATACTAAAGTAATCTTCATTGTTTTTAATATCTTCATCAGATAGGGACTCTAGGTTGTTTAATGTTAGTGCTTCGGCACCAATCTCTGACTGCACGATATCTGTCACATTACTGCTTACATTCGTCTCAAAGATAATGTATTTTATTTCATGTTCTTTTGCTGTTTCAATAATTGTTTGTAATTCTTTTTGAGACGGTTCCTGAGTTGGAGAAAGACCTAAAACACTAATTTGTTCAAGACCATATCGACTTTCCCAATATCCATAAGCAGCATGAGATACTATAATTTCTTTTTTATTAGCATTATTGATGACATCTGAAAAAGATTGATCTAATTCATTTAATTTTGTTTTTAAAGCTTCAAAGTTTTTTTCAAATGTTTCTTTTCCATCAGGATGTAATTCTGTTAAGGCATTTTTAATATTTTCTGCCAGCTGAATGGATAGTACAGGGTCAATCCATACATGAGGATCCGTATCCCCATGATCATGTGCATGTCCTTCCTCTTCATGAGTAGCTTCTTCATCGGCATGCTCTGATTCGTCATGAGCATGTTCCTCTTCATGAGTAGCTTTTTCATCGGTATGCTCTGATTCGTCATGAGCATGTTCCTCTTCGTGAGTAGCTTCCTCATCAGTATGTTCAGCTTCTTCATGTCCTTCTAACAATTCTATACCTTCACCTGCATTAATGAATGTGACATTTTCATCTTTAAGAGATTCTTGTACTGTTTCAGCAAAGGAATCGAGTCCTACACCTGAATAGATAAAACCATCAGCTTCGGCGATGTTTACAATATCTTTTGTAGAGGGCTCATATGTGTGAGCATCTGCACCAGGGGGAATGACATTTTCAACATCTACTAAGTCTCCGCCAATCTTTTTGGTGAAATCCTCAAGGGGATACAATGTTGTGTATATTTTTATTGTTTCCGAATCAGTTGTCGGAGCTGACTGTGATGAAGATGTATCTCCATTACTGTTGCATCCGATTAAAATACTGGATATAAATAACATTGTGCTCAATGATAGCAGTTGTTTTTTCACTTTTGTGATCTCCTTTCAATAAATCAGTATGATTACGATTAAGCCTTCACTATTATATCTTAATCATTCCGATTTGAGAACTAATTTTTCTTATGATTTTTTGGCTATTTTTCAAACTATGTTGTTATGTAACAAGTTTTAGGAATGTTTGATTTCCACTCCAGGTTGCTCGCTTTCCGCAGAGAAGACGGTGAGCCCCCTCGTCGTCATGCCTGTGGGGTCTCACTCGTCTCGCACCTTCCTCTATATTCTACTTAATTAAGTTTTTGCTCAAAAAAATATTTATTAACAACAATATTTCAGAAAATAGTCTATAATTATGGAAAAAGTTAAATAGTAACTATTACGATTTAAACAAGTAATATAGTAACCTAAAATTAGAGATTACTCAAGAGATATGATATATTTATTTAAAAGTTTATTAGTAAAGCGGAGGAGATTGAACATGAGAATAGTAGATGAAATTTTAGCTCATAATGAAAAGTTTGTGGCAAATAAGGAGTTTGCAAAATTTGAAACAACTAAATTTCCAGAGAAAAAGCTTGTTGTTCTATCTTGCATGGATACTAGATTAGTGGAGCTTCTTCCACAGGCGATGAATGTTAAAAATGGAGATGTGAAAATTGTTAAAAGTGCAGGGGCAATCGTAGCACATCCATTTGGAAGTATTATGAGAAGTATTTTAGTTGCTGTATATGAATTAAAAGCAGATGAAATTTGTGTCATTGGTCATCATGATTGCGGGATGAGTAAGATAAATTCAGAATCATTTCTTGCTAAAGCAAAGGAAAGAGGAATTTCTGAAGAGAAAATTGATACAATTAAATATTCCGGCATTGATCTGGATCAATGGTTAAAAGGTTTCAATAGTGTAGAGGACAGTGTGCGTGATAGTGTAGAAACAATTAAAAACCATCCACTTCTAGTTAGTGGTATTCCTGTACACGGACTTGTTATTGATCCATCAACAGGAAAATTAGATGTTGTTGTAAATGGCTACGAGGATTAATTTCTTTTTAGATCAGACTGCTAGTAAATACCCGCTTTTTTTCGAAGTATAGCTATCGTTTGCAATCAATCTGAAGTGTTGGAGTTTTCTCGTGGATTTTTATTCGTATTCTTTTCAGGTACAAAATCAATGCCGCCTGGGTGAAAAGGATGACATTTTAAAATTCGTCTTATTGTTAAATAACCTCCTTTTAAAACTCCGAATCGTTGAAAAGCTTCTAATCCATAGTGTGAGCAAGTAGGGTAGAAGCGGCAAGTTGGAGGTTTTATAGGAGAAATAAATTTTTGATAGAATCGAATTCCAAGAATAAAGATATTTTTCATAATACGACCTTCTTTTCCAGTAATATTAAATAACCTCTTTTATTATTATTTACTATACTAGAGGAGGTTATCATACGCTAGTATCTTTACCTATGATACAATATAAAACGGATATTATATTTATTAGGAGTGAATGAGTATGCCTTCAGTTGAAAGCTTTGAACTAGATCATAATGCCGTAAAGGCTCCATATGTTCGCCATTGCGGTGTTCATAAAGTTGGTAGCGACGGGGAAGTTAACAAATTTGATATTCGTTTTTGTCAGCCAAATAAGCAGGCTATGAAGCCAGATACAATCCATACACTAGAACATTTATTGGCATTCAATATTCGTGAACATGCTGAGAAATATGATCACTTTGATATCATTGATATTTCGCCAATGGGTTGTCAAACTGGTTATTATTTAGTTGTGAGCGGCAAGCCGGAAGTCACTGAAATTATTGATTTGCTAGAAGATACGTTAAAAGCAGCTGTTGAAGTAACAGAGATTCCTGCTGCGAATGAAACTCAATGTGGCCAAGCAAAGCTGCATGATCTTGAAGGGGCAAAACGTTTAATGCGTTTCTGGCTCGAACAGGATAAAGAAGAATTAGCGAAGGTATTTGGATAATAGCAAAGGGGCTGTCAAAATCATGAGACAGCCCCTATTTCATCGTCTAGGAAATGATTTAATTCTTGTACTGTGGATAAGCGCGTGGTATCCGGCTTCGAAGCACAGGATGTGCAAGTGCAGTCAATGCGACAGGACGTCGCGATTTTGACTCCCTAGAGGTTAGAAGCCGTAAATGAATTGAAGAAAAAGAACTTCTTCTATTCATTTTCGTCTTTTTTGTCCGAGACTGATCGAGGCGTTTGCGCTTTTGTTCTTAATTCTTGCGATAACTCAAGTTTGCAATTGCATCATGCAAGTGAATTGATTCTTCGTTACGACATTCAACTGAAAAAGCTTGAACAAATTCTAGTTCATATAGGTCAGCAGCTACTAGTCTCACCATATCCTCTACAAATCGAGGGTTTTCATAGGCAGTTTCAGTTACCACTTTTTCATCTGTACGTTTTAGTACAGGGTGAATCATCGCGCTGGCATTTGTTTCAGCTGCTTCTAATAGTGCTTTTTTCCAGTCAATTTCTTCCCGATAGTCATCAGTAAATTCAACATTCATTGTGACATAGCCGCGTTGATTATGAGCGGAATATTCACTAATTTCCTTAGAACATGGACAAAGAGTTGTTACAGCACATTTTAATGAGGCAGAACTTGTAAATCCTATTCCATTCTCATAAGAAACGGAAATTGTAGCTTCTGCATGATTGAGACCGACTAACTCAGAGCTAGGACCTTTTCTTTCATAGAACCATGGAAATGATATTTCAATACTAGCATCCTGCTGTTTAAGTCGTTCAGCAAGCTCTTTTGTAAAGTCATATAGATTTGCTAGTGTAAGGTGAAATCCTCCGTTTTGGCGATATTTCTCTAATTGCTCTGTAAAACGACTCATATTTGTTCCTTTTGAGTCGTGTGCAATTTTACTTGTCATTTTAAAACTAGCAATCGTTGTTTGTTGTTTTGGAAGTAAATCAGAATGTATGATAATAGGGTGTTTCACATTACTAATTCCAACTGCATCTATAGTAAAAAGAAAATCTTTTTTTGTATTTTGTAGATCCGGCATTTTATCTTTTTCAGTTGGCTTCAGCTTAACTCCTGGTTCAACGGAGCCAAAAAGTCTATGACGTTCTTTTTTTGGTGGTAAGTTAATCTTTCTTGTCATTTTGATCCCCTCTCACTTACTCGATATTGAGAGTATACTGTAAGTCGATAGAAAACTTCAACGATTAAATCTTCTTGTGTACTCTAAAAGCTTGTAAACAAACTGAAAATGCAGGAAAAGGAAAAAGGATTTCAAATTATAGGTCATAATCTTTTTTGAAAACTAGTATGATATAGAAAAAAGAATAATAGGTTAGGAGTTCGTATATGAATAGATCTGTACTACCATTATTAAGAGAATCCCTTGCATTAGCTTTAATAGGATTGTTCTTTTATTTGTTTTTATTCGTTGATTTCCAAGATATTGAATGGAATATTCCGTCTGAACTATTGACTGTTAATACAATGTTTTTAAGTATTTTACTAGAAGCCATTCCGTTTATTTTATTAGGTGTTTTTGTTTCTGCGCTTATTCAAACATTTGTTTCGGAGGAATTTATTAAACGAGCGTTACCAAAGAATGCTATTTTAGCTCTTTTACCTGCTGCCCTACTTGGAGCGATCTTTCCGATTTGTGAGTGTGCCATTGTCCCAATTGTAAGAAGGCTGATGAAAAAAGGAATGCCTTTGCATCTTGGAGTGGTATTTTTAGTAGGGGCTCCAATCTTAAATCCTGTAGTGTTTGCTTCAACTTATTATGCTTTTTCTTCACAACTTCATATTGCCTATGCAAGAATGGGGCTGGCATTTGTTCTGTCTATTATCATTGGGTTTATTATGTATCTTCTTTTTAAAAATGGAAATCAGCTCAAATTTACAAAGGAAGAATTAACTGGTACTGTTCAATTAAAAAGTGAAGAAAAGGTGGGGAAATTAAAATCTACTTTGTTTCATGCAAGTGATGAATTTTTTGAAATGGGAAAGTTTTTAATTATTGGGGCATTTATTGCAAGTTTGTTTCAAACCTTTCTTGATCGAACACTTTTAACAGAGCTTGGCAGCAGTGAATTTCTTTCCCCAGCAATTATGATGGGATTTGGATATATTCTATCATTATGTTCTGAGGCTGATGCTTTTGTTGCAGCTACTTTCGGAGGTACTTTTACAGCTGGTTCATTAATTGCATTTTTAGTTTACGGACCAATGATTGATTTAAAAAATACGATTATGCTATTTGCATTTTTTAAAGCAAAGTTTGTTGCTGCATTCATTGGTATCGTCACTATCGTTGTTTATCTTTCGATCATTATATATCAAGCAATTTTTCTTTAAGAGGGGAGGATTTCCGGTATGGATAACCAACAAAATCATTATCGATTTCAAGTATATCTTCGTGGCATCATACTAATTGGCTTTACCTTGCTGATGATTAAACTACTCGTTACGGGAAATATGGTCAATTTTATTGCGCCAAAAATGATGCCGTTTATGTATTTTGCGATTGTTGTATTTTTAATGTTAGGTGTCATTCAAATATGGAGAAGCGGGTCAAAGAAGCAAGCAGAGCTTTATTGTGATTGTGGAGTAGATCATGCCGCTCCGTCTTCCCCAGTTCGCTCCTTTTTTGTTTATCTATTGTTCATCATTCCGATTGTAACAGGCTTTCTGTTCCCTGAGGTTGTATTGGATAGTTCTGTAGCAGCTAAACGAGGCTTTAAAACTTTTGCAACAGCAGATACACAAACAGCAAATCAAGAAACTGGAACTGATAAAGCTGAAGCATACCTTGAGGATCCTGAAGCTTACATGAGAGAACTAGATGAGAGGATAGGAGATAAGGTTTTAGCGTCTTCGGAAAACATTCCAGATATCCCCCTTGAACATCCAGAGGGGTTTGAAGTTCAAGAGCGTCCTGAGGATATTTATGCTCAGCTAGAAAAAGAAATGCTTGAAATGGATACCATTCAATTTACTGAAGAAAACTATATTGCTATGACAACCATTTTAGATCAAAATCCTGAAAAATTTATTGGGAAAAAAGTTGAGATCTTGGGGTTTGTTTTCCGAGAACATGACTTTGAAGAAGATCAATTTGTTATCGCGAGGTTTGGTTTGTCCTGTTGTGTAGCGGATGCATCTGTGTTTGGAACATTAGCAACTTACCCTGATGCGAACCAAATTGGTGATGATAAGTGGGTAAAACTGGAGGGAACATTAACAACTACAACCTATCAAGATTGGACGTTACCTTCAATTGATGTATCTAGTATTGAAGAAGTTGAACAACCAGATACTCCTTATGTATATGAGAGCTATTAAAAAACACGCACAAGCGTGTTTTTTCTAATTTTAGTCATCTTGTTCTTTATTTGGTTGCTCTTCAGGTTTTTTGATAGGATCGATTGTATGTTTGTATTGATAGGCTTTGCTAGTTGTTATAACGCTTAATAAAAGTACGACAATTACAATGATAATGCAAATAATAAAAACAACTTTCACTATATTTCCTCCTGTACCGAGCAGCTATTTTTCCTTAATCTTATCATGAAAAATTGGTTCTGAGGTAAAGAATGTTTAACGTAATGGTTTTGGAGCAAACTATTTGGGGTAAACAAATAGTAGATAAAAAAGGAGGAATAATCATGTCAGAAAAATTAATCGCAACAGTAAACAAACAAATAGCAAACTGGACGGTGTTGTATGTAAAATTACATAACTATCATTGGTTTGTAAAAGGAGAAAATTTCTTTACTTTACATGAAAAGTTTGAGGAGTTTTACAATGAAGCAGCTGTTCATATTGATGAGTTAGCTGAACGTTTATTAGCTCTTGATGGTGCACCGGTAGCAACTATGAAAGAATGCTTAGAGCTTTCATCTGTGAATGAAGCGGAAGGAAGTGAAACAGCACAGCAAATGGTTCAAAGCCTTTATGAAGATTTCAGTAAGTTGGCAGAAGAGCTAAAAGAAGGAATGGATCTAGCAGCAGAAGTTGGCGATGAAACAACAGGTGATATGCTTCTCGCAATTCACCAGAGTTTAGAAAAGCATAATTGGATGTTAAAATCATTCTTAGGTAAATAAGATGTAAGGGACTGCCTTTTTTATTAATTGGACAGTCCCTTCTTTTCATTGATAAGACTTCGCAAAATAGTTCTTTAAAATTCCTTTTCTCCTATTTCCTTAGACATTTTATCTGTTATAAACGGAATAATGATGGATTTGAGTTCGTGTTCTGGAAGATCTTTCATCCAACTGAGAATTTCTTGTTTATTTGTATGACGAATAATAGATTGTATATATGCCGAAACATCTTCCTCGTCAGCTCGAAATTGACTATGATCATGATTAAAAAAGATTTGATGATTCACTTTTGACATCCTCCATTCGTAGCGTACCAGTATTTATCGTTAGCTTTTAACGAATGTTATATACTTAGTTTTAGTGTCTAGCGCAAGCGCCTAGCCCGACAAGCATAAGGCGCTTGCGCATTTCTTATAGACATTGAGAATAATGCAAATGATAAGGGCAAAAGCTAATGGAAGGAAAAAATGAAGGAGTGGGCATCATGGAGAATACAAAGAAGACATATTATATTACAGTAGGGAATGGACAAATCTCACAATTAAGCACCGTTTCTGCTTGGGATTTTAAAATTGAAGCAACAGACGAAGAGATAATTCAGCTTCGTGAGTATTTTGATCAGGTCTATTCTGCTGATTTTCAAGGGTTCCTTCGTGCACATACACCATATGTACAATATCATTATGATCGAGAAAATGATGCAATTGACGATATAAATAAAAAAATCTATCGAATGATATATGAATTAGGTGATGAGGAAGCAAAAGAGCTTATTCGTTCACAGCAACTGATGTCTAAAATTGATGAACAGGAATAAACTCTTACACAGAATTTTAACATTGTGATAAGATTTGAATAGATAAGGAAAAATAGAGGGATAAATTATGTACCGATTTATTGATTATTATCACAATGAAGTATTACTGTCGTTTGATGATCATCCGTTCTCAAAAGAACCAAAACATGTATGGGTTGTTTGTCGACACAAACAGAAATGGCTATTAACAAAGCATTCTGATCGCGGGTTTGAGTTTCCTGGCGGCAAGGTTGAAGCAAATGAAACAGCCCTGGAAGCAGCAATTAGAGAGGTGAAAGAGGAAACGGGGGGAATCATTCACGACATTGAATATATAGGTCAATATAAAGTAAAAGGTAAAGAGAAGGTGATTGTAAAAAATATTTATTTTGCTAGAATCAATCGACTTGAAAAGCAAGATGGATATTTTGAAACATATGGACCTGTATTATTAGATAAACTCCCTGAGGATATCCAGACAAATAAACAGTTCAGCTTTATTATGAAAGACGATGTTTTACAGAAAAGCTTAGAAGAAGTAAAGAAAAGAATAAAAATAAGAGGCGACATGTGACAGATCCCACTAGATGGGAAAGTCTCATTCAGCCTCTTTTTTCTGATTTCACAAGCTTTTTTTCTAATAGTTCCACACCTTGATACATGATTGTTGCAAAGACAGCGATAATTAATAAGCTCAAGAGAACAAGGGTGAAGTTAAACACTTGGAACCCATAAATAATCATATACCCTAACCCTTTTGCTGAAACGAGAAATTCTCCGACAATTACTCCTACCCATGATAAACCGACATTTACCTTTAAGGTAGACACAATCGTTGGAAACGAGGCAGGTAATACCGTTTCTCTAAAAATTTGCCTTTTACTTGCACCAAATGTCTGTAAAACCTTGATATAATTTGAGTCTACTTCTTTAAAAGAAGTGTATACAACAATGGTTGTAATAATCACTGATATAATGGTTCCCATGGCGATAATGGATACAAAACCTGGACCTAAGCCAACAATTAAAATAGGTCCTAATGCTACTTTAGGCATCGCATTTAGGATAACAAGATAAGGATCTAAAACCTTTGATAATCTTGGTGACCACCAAAGCAAAGCAGCGAGGATGACGCCAAGTAATGTACCTAAGATAAACCCTAGAACTGTCTCGAATAATGTAACACCAATATGTGGGAGAAGTGTTCCATCATTTATTTTCGTTATAAAAAGGTTCCAGACTTTAGAAGGAGAGCTGAATAAAAGCGGATCAACCCATTCCCTTCGTCCTGCAAGCTCCCAGAGACTGAAAAAACTGATAAAAATTAATAGTTGATAAAATCGTACCCACTTTTTCTCCCGTGCTAAATTACGTTTATAACTTTGATGAAGGAGGTCAATGTTTTCATTCTGTTTCATGCTGATCTAACTCCTTCCATATTTGTTGGAATAATGTAGAAAACGAAGGATGCTGTCTTGCATGAAACGGTGGCAGTTCTCGTAGTTCTTTTGGAACTAAATACGTTCTGTTTATTTTTCCAGGTCTAGCAGAAAAAACAAAAATTCTGTCACTCATTGCTATGGCTTCTCCGATATCATGTGTCACCAGAAGAGCTGTTTTATTAAAATCCTTTAAAGTCTTGACGACTAAATCCTCAAGCTTTAATTTCGTTTGATAGTCAAGTGCTGAAAAAGGTTCATCAAGTAGAAGAATCTTAGGATTTGTCGCTAACGTTCGAACTAAAGCAGCTCGCTGTCTCATACCGCCGGAAAGTTGGTGAGGAAACTGCTTTTCTACCTGATCAAGACCCATATTTTTTAACATTTCTAATGTTGCTTTCGTATTCTCATATGTTTTTTGTCCGGTAATTTTTAGACCTAACGTAACATTCTCTTCGATGGTTTTCCACGGAAATAAATAATCCTGCTGAAGCATGTATCCTATAACAGAATCGGGCTTTGTAATAAGTGAATTAGCAAGTTTCACTTTACCTTCGATAGGTTTTATAAGGCCCGCGATAATCGAAAGCAATGTTGTTTTACCACACCCACTTGGCCCAAGGAAGGAGACAAATTCCCCTTCCTCCACAGCCAGTTGAATACCTTCAAGTGCTACAGTTGCACGGTCTTCTGTTAAATAGATATGACGAACATCTTCTACGAGTAAAAATGACATAAAGGATTCTCCTTCCTAATTAGCAACTTCTTCTGCATAAGAGGTGTTAACAAGTGTTTCATAATTAACACGCATTGGAAGTTCTCCTGCTTCGTCCATAATGTTTTGTAAGTTATTCCATTCCTCTTCCCCTAAAATTGGATCTGTTGCAAAAGATCCTTGTTCCTTATATCGCTCAACAACTGTTTCAATAATTTCAAGCTCTGTATCTTCAAATTGTGGAGCAATGGATGCTGCGATTTCCTCTACACTCTTTTCTTCAACCCATTGCTGGGCTTTGTATATGGCAGCTGTAAATTTTTTAACGGTTTCTTCATTTTTTTCCAAGAAGCTTTGTTTGCTCATAAAAGTTGTATATGGTACATTGCCAGATTCAGTTCCAAAGGAAGCGACGATATGTCCAGTACCTTCTTTTTCAAAAATACTTGCAGTTGGCTCAAATAATTGCACAAAATCACCAGTTCCAGAGGCAAAGGCGCTAGGAATATTAGCAAAATCTACATTTTGAATTAATTCGAGGTCTGAATGAGGATCAATTCCATGTTGTTTTAATACAAACTCTCCTACCATTTGAGGCATTCCGCCTTTTCGTTGACCTAAAAAGGTGCTTCCTTTTAACTGCTCCCAAGCAAATGAATCAATTTTCTCTCGGCTAACAAGAAATGTCCCATCTGTTTGTGTAAGCTGAGCAAAGTTAATGATTGGATCATTTGAGCCTTGTGCATGAACATAGATAGACGTTTCAGATCCCACTAAGGCAATATCAGCTCCATCGGACAAGAGAGCTGTCATTGTTTTATCTCCGCCCCAAGTAGTTGTTAATTTCACATCAAGACCCTCCTCTTCAAAAAAACCTTCTGCCATCGCGACATATAAAGGAGCATAGAAAATGGAGTGAGTTACTTCAGCAAGTCGAATGGTTTCGGTTTTGTTTTGACTGCAGGCAGTAAACGTAAAGAGGAAAAGGAATGCAACACATAGCAAAGCTAACCATCTTTTCATTTTGCTTTAACCTCCTTGATGCATAGCATCATTGAATTTTGTAAGATAAAATACGAAACATATATTATTCGTTATAATATGACGCTCAATTACTAACGGATATAGAATAATTTATGACAATTCCTAAAAATGTGTGAATGCCTAGGAAAAATGATTCACGCTGAATTGGGAAAACTTAAAACGGACAACTTTCCTTAAGTAAGTAAGCAGAATGAAAATTTGATGAGATAACAGAGAAAGAGTGAAGACAAATGAATGGTAAAGTGATAAATAAGGTAAAATATCCGTCACCTAACCCCCACATTAATTTATGGATCGTGACATATTGGTCAAATGGATTAAAGGTTAAAGGGCTACTTGCAGAGCCGAAGAAAGAGGGTACATATGATGGATTATTATATTTACGAGGTGGAATAAAAAATGTTGGTATGGTAAGGGCAGGAAGAATTGTTCAATTTGCTTCAGAGGGGTTTGTAGTTATGGCACCTTTTTACCGTGGGAACCAAGGTGGAGAAGGAAATGAAGATTTCGCAGGGGAAGATCGCTATGATGCAATTTCTGCTATAGAAATCTTGAAAAATCATTCTTCAGTACGACAAGGGCGAATCCATGCATTTGGTTTTTCAAGGGGAGGAGTCATGGCTTTATTAGCAGGAATCGTAGAGGAAAAATTATGTTCAGTTGTTACATGGGGTGGGGTAACGGATATGAGCTTAACCTATGTTGAACGGGAAGATTTACGAAGAATGATGAAAAGAGTCATCGGCGGGACACCATCAAAGTTTCCTAAAAGGTATAAGTGGAGAACACCTTTATATGAGCTTGAAAGGATCCATGCACCAGTGTTAATCATTCATGGGGTAAATGATAAAAATGTATCTGTTGAACATGCTTACAGACTGGAGAAACGACTTAAAGAATTAGGAAAACAAGTAGAGTGCTGGTATTTTAAGGAGTTTACTCACTACTTTCCACCAAACATTAATCGTGATACTCTTCAAAAACTTTGCTTTTGGATGAAAAAACAGTCGTTTCAAGTTTAACGATAAAAGCAATGATGGTATGATAGAAGTGTCCAATCAGTAAGAAGAGGAGGAATTCAAATGGGAATGCCAGTTGAATTTAATACAATGATTGTAACAAAAGGTAAAGAAGTTCGTATAGATGAAAATACATTTGAGCTAATAAAAGATGGATACCGTATTTATCCAATAGATATTCCGATAGAGGTAAGAAAATCCAAAAGTGGAGAAGTTACAGGACAAGCTATTGTTCAAAAACTAGAATTAACAAACACAAGTACGATTATCACCTATCGTTTAATAAACTTAAATTCAACAAATTAACGCAACATAAAAAGGGACCCGTATAAGGTCTCTTTTTATCCCAGACAGATTACCCCTTAGAGCATTGAAAAAGGGCCTCTCTGAAATGAGACAACCCTCCTAAAGCCCTGAGTGGAAATAAAATTAATGTTAATTAATTGGTCCCCCAAGTTTTTCGATATGTGGTGATAGATGTTTAAACTTTTTAAAATTATCTTTAAACTTTGTCGCCAATTCATTGGCTTTTACGTAATATTGTTCTTGAGAATTCCATGTTTTATGAGGTTGTAGCACATCATCGGGAACACCAGGGACATGAATAGGAATATTTAGTCCGAATACCTCATCCTTTACAGTTTCGATATGATCAAGGTCTCCTTCGACAGCCGCCTGTACCATTGAGCGAGTATACTGCAGTTTCATTCGTTTTCCTTCACCATATGCTCCACCGGTCCAACCAGTATTTACGAGAAAAACTTGAACATCGTGTTCATCAATTTTTTGACCTAGCATATTTGCATAGCGTGTTGCTTCAAGTGGAAGAAATGGGGAACCAAAACAAGTTGAAAACGTGGCTTCAGGTGCTGTTACACCTCTTTCTGTTCCGGCTAATTTACTTGTATATCCACTTAAAAAATGATACATTGCCTGTTCTCTCGATAGTTTACTTATTGGAGGAAGGACTCCAAACGCATCTGCTGTTAAAAAGACAATTGTTTGCGGATGACCAGCGATACTAGGAACAATAGCCTTATCAATAGCAGATAGGGAGTAGGCTGCTCTTGTATTTTCAGTATAAAAAGGGTTACTATAATCTGCTTCTCTAGTTAATTCATCAATGACAACATTTTCAAGAACAGATCCATATCGAATAGCATTATAAATCTGAGGTTCCTTTTCTATTGTTAAGTTGATGCATTTTGCATAGCACCCACCTTCAATATTAAATACTCCAGACGTTGACCATCCGTGTTCGTCATCACCAATAAGACGTCGGTTTGGATCAGCAGACAATGTGGTTTTTCCAGTTCCAGATAAACCGAAAAACAATGCTACATCCCCTTCAAAACCAACATTTGCTGAACAATGCATTGGAAGAATGTTTTTTTCAGGTAATAAAAGGTTCATAACAGAAAAAACGGATTTTTTCATCTCTCCAGCATATTCCGTTCCGCCAATTAAAATAGTTCTCTTTTCAAAAGAAATGATAATAAAGGTTTCAGATTTTGTTCCATCCATCTTAGGATCTGCTTTAAAATGCGGAGCTGATAAAATTGTAAAAGGTTTTTCATATGTTAGGGTTTCTTCTCCATCATTAGGGATGAAAAGCTGGCTAGCAAATAGATTATGCCATGCAAATTCATTTATCACTTTTAATGGAAGTTGATAGCGCTTATCCGCTCCAGCGAAACCCTCAAAAATAAAAATCTCATCTCGTTCTTTTAAGTAAGAAATCATTTTACTATGGAGTTGATCAAATACCTCTGAGGAAATAGGCTGGTTTATAGAACCCCAATTAATAATGTTTTTAGTAGAGGATTCTTCTACAATAAATTTGTCTTGAGGGGACCTTCCAGTATATGCTCCAGTTGTCGCTCTAATAGCTCCTGTTGAAGTAAGAACACCTTCTTTTTTTTCAAGTACTTTTTCAACTAGCTGTGAAACCGATAAGTTATGCTTTGCATTTTTCCCATTAACAAGCTGATTAAGCTCAGCTGTTATGTCTGTCATATTCATCCCCATACCCATACCTTCTTTCTGAATAGTATTCCTTGTGATTAATAGTATAACACATTTATATTATTAGAACATACTATTTGTGAAGGCTTTTCAAAAAAAATGTACAAACTAAAATTAATCTCATATTTGAGAACATGAAGGGAAATATTAATAATAAGATTTAACTGAAAGCTAAATAAAATTCATATGGAATCACTGTCGATTTTTGTTGACACCAATAAGTTAGTGCGCTATGATATGTCCTTGAACGGATTCTCTTATCCCGAGCTGGTGGAGGGACAGGCCCTATGAAACCCAGCAACCTGCTATCAAAGGAAAGCGGCGAATGCGCACTAATTATATAGTCAATAGTATTAGCAGTTTTTTTGCCTGACCTAACAAAAGCACGTTATGAAACAAAACTCGTTTTGTTTCATGTTGTGTTTTTGTTAGGTCAAGAATGATGCTATGCATCATTCTAAGCAAGCGAAAGCTTGCTTAGGCAAAAAAGCCCCAATCTGTGGAACTATGTTAAAGAGACGCACTCCCGGCGACATTTTCCGACGCAAAGGTGCTAACCTGAAGCAAGGCGAAAGCCCTTGATCGATAAGAGCGAAAGGCGATGAACGATAACAAACCTTTCCTCATTTAGGGAAAGGTTTTTTTGATAACAGAAATAAGTATTTTCTTCATTAGAGTTTTACCAGGACAAGCATGTGGTAAAGGTACATAATACTTCTGTTCACAAATATGCCAACGTGATTTTCTAAAGGTCATACTTTGGGAAGAGTTCCGGATCAACTGAATGAACAAATATGAGGAGGAAACTTTTAACTATGTCTAAAAAACATCTATTTACTTCTGAGTCTGTAACAGAAGGCCATCCAGATAAGATTTGTGACCAAATTTCAGATTCAATTCTTGATGCAATTATCTCCAAGGATCCTAATGCACGTGTAGCGTGTGAAACATCTGTTACAACTGGATTAGTGTTAGTAGCGGGAGAAATTACAACAAGTACGTATGTTGATATTCCTAAAATTGTTCGTGAAACAATTAAAGATATCGGATACACTCGCGCAAAGTATGGCTTTGATGCAGAAACATGTGCGGTTTTAACTTCTATTGACGAGCAATCAGCAGATATTGCAATGGGCGTTGACCAAGCACTTGAAGCACGTGAAGGCCAAATGTCTGACGAAGAAATTGAAGCTATTGGTGCAGGAGACCAAGGATTAATGTTTGGTTTTGCATGTAATGAGACAAAGGAATTAATGCCGCTGCCAATTTCTTTAGCACATAAACTATCTCGCCGTTTAACAGAGGTACGTAAAGAAGAAATTCTTCCTTACCTACGTCCAGACGGTAAAACTCAAGTAACAGTTGAATATGATGAAAATAATAAACCAGTTCGTATTGATACAATTGTTATTTCTACTCAACATCATCCTGAGATTACGTTAGAACAAATTCAACGTAATGTAAAAGAATATGTAATTAACCCTGTTGTTCCTAAAGAATTAATTGATGAAAATACAAAATATTTTATTAATCCAACTGGCCGTTTCGTTATTGGAGGGCCACAAGGTGATGCAGGTTTAACTGGACGTAAAATCATCGTTGATACATACGGTGGATATGCACGTCACGGTGGCGGAGCATTCTCTGGTAAAGATGCAACAAAAGTTGACCGTTCTGCAGCATATGCCGCTCGTTATGTAGCAAAAAATATTGTAGCAGCAGGACTAGCTGAAAAGTGTGAAGTTCAATTAGCTTATGCAATTGGTGTAGCACAACCTGTTTCAATCTCAATTGATACGTTTGGAACAGGAAAGGTTTCTGAGGATGTATTAGTAGAGGTTGTTCGCAACAACTTTGATCTGCGTCCAGCTGGAATCATTAAAATGCTTGATTTAAGACGTCCGATTTATAAGCAAACTGCTGCATACGGACATTTTGGTCGCAATGACTTAGATCTACCATGGGAAAGAACAGATAAAGCAGAAGCGCTTAGCAAAGCTGCACTTCAGTAAAAATATAAAAAGAATGGCCTTTTTCTGGTCATTCTTTTTTTGTACCATGCTGGAAGCATAAGATTTTATGGATGATAAAAAAAGAAAATCTGTATGGGATTTGGAATATTTTTCTTCAATCATGTATATTAATAAGGTCCGGTTTGTTCATAGAAATGCAATTGTTTTATTCATTTTATTGCTGAAGTCAGTGGTATAGTTAATGTATTAAAGGTAAAATGCAGGAGGATGCAAATGAAAGCTTTTCTTATAGGAATGTCTTTGGTTATAGGAATCTCTATGAGTGGTTGTCAAAATCAGTCCAATGCTCATGAGTCAGACCATCAGATGCAGCATGATGATGCTGATGATGAGGTGATAGCTCCAGAAGTTCAAATTAAGGCAAACGAACATGTTGATAAAGGTCAGGAAGAAACGATTTTAGCAATGGTTACATACGGAAAAGAATTTGTCGATAATGCTGAAGTTGTGTTTGAAATCAACCATGATGAAGTATCAGAAAAAATCACAGCTAATTTGATAGAAGAAGGAAAATATGCGATTGATTATACATTTGAGTCAGATGGTCATTATCAGGTCACTGCTCACACTAATGCTGAAGGTTATCATATTATGCCTTCAATTGAAATTCAAGTAGGTGATAGTGTTGAACCATCACAGCATGATGAGGAAAGTGAAACAATTCATCATCATCATGAAGAAGCTGCAAATGAAGAGTAGACAACAATGAGGAGCCGAAAAGGCTCCTCATTGGTTTAGGCATAACGTGCATGTTTTTCATCTATTAATGCATCTTCATATTCCATTAATAAACCTTCAAAAATATGATTCCATGTTTGAGTTAGGGCATATTCACGAGCAGCTTTCCCCATTTTGTTACGTAAAGAATAATCTTCTAATAAATGAATAATAGCTTGAATAAATTGATTTGTATTTTTAGGTTCACATAAAAATCCGGTTTCTAACGGTTTAATAATATTTTTTACTCCCCCTGAGTTTGCGCCAATAACAGGTGTACCAGAAGCCAATGCTTCTATAACAACATTTCCAAATGTTTCAGTCGGAGATGGGAAAACAAATAAATCAGAACAAGAATAAATTTTGGCAAGCTCGATACCGTTTAAATATCCGGCGAATGTCATATTGCTTTGAGCGTTTTTTTGCATCTCCTCTTTCGAAGGTCCGTCTCCAACAATTAACCAGTGAACATCTTTTTGAATGTGCTTAGGAAGTTCCTTTGTGACATTCATTAATGTTTGGATATCTTTTTCTGGTGCAAGTCTTCCTACATACGAAAGGATATATTTTTCTTTTATCTGGTATTTTTTACGGATTTCTTCATGATTGTAGTTTGGATGAAATAAATGGCAATCCACACCTCTGCCCCAAATACGAAGATTTGAAAATCCTTTTCGTTTTAATTGTTCCAATGTTTCGTTTGATGGAACAAATATCTTTCTTAGTGGTTTATGGAACCAGTGCATATATTTCCATAATACTTTCGATAAAAATTGAAAATCATAATACTCTAAATATTGGTCAAAGTCTGTATGATAAGATCCAACTATTGGAATTCCGAGCTTTTTGGCATAATGTAAACCGCAAAGCCCAACATTAAATGGAGTTGCAACATGAACTAAATCTGGTTTGAACCGTTGAAGCTCAGCTTTAACCTGTAGCATGTTTGGCAGAGCCAACCTGCATTCGGGATAAAGAAAAAATGGTAAACTTGTGAAACGGTGGATATGGCTTGAAAACATGCTTTCCTTTGTGCTAACAGGCGCAAAAACCCTATATTCATAGCCATTCTTTTCAAGATAATCTGTAAAGCGTTTTAAGGTTCTTGCAACTCCGTTAACATCAGGTGCAAAAGTATCTGTGAAAATAGCTATTCTCAATGCAATCCCTCCAGTTACAAAATAAATGAAAGGTACCTAAAATGAGGCACTATTTTTGTTTTGCTCGTCACTATAACGAAGACAGGAAAAAGAACCTTGTCATGATTGTGTAACAAAGAAATCCAATTGAACATCCTAATAAGCCGCCTGCTAACACATCAGAAGGATAGTGCAATCCTAGATACATTCTTGAAAGGCCTACACTAATAGCTAATGGCAAAAGGATCATGGTTAGCTGAGGCATAAATAAAATAAATGGAATGATAACAGAAAAGATTGCTGTTGTATGCCCAGAAGGAAAAGAGTGATCTTCTAAAGGATTGGCAGGTACCTTTGTTTCAATAAGTGCAAGATAAGGTCGTTTTCTTGGATATAACTTTTTCACTAGTGCAACTGGCAGATGGCTGAAAAGAAGGGATACAGCACTGGTTATTCCAATGATTTGTAAAAGATCGTTTGTGAAAAAAATGAGAAATAAACAGACAGCTATTGTTGAGACAGCTCCACCTAAGTGGGTAATGTTTCGAAAATAGAAATTCAACATTTTTTGATCGAAGTGACGATTAACACTTCGAAACAGCTTGCATTCGAAATTATACATGTTGGACATAAGCTTTGTTTTCATTTGTACGCTCCTTTATTTACCCCTTTTCTATTATTTTAGTAGAGAAATATTTAGTTAATAATAAGATATTGTAAAAAATTCCTTCACATAATATTCACAAAATTAACGATTGCTCCTGAAAATGTAAATAAATATTGATCGGAAATGGCAATTTGTTTAGTAAAAAAAGTATGAGTTGTTTGTAGAAGTGTGGTAAGCAGGATAAGGGGATGGTACCATTAAAGTAAAAGAGTAAGGAATTGACACAGATTATTATATTCCTTACTCATTAAGATCAATCTAGATATTTTGTGATTGTTCTGATTGAAGTGATTTGTAATACTGTCCTTTTTCAACATATTCACGACGAATTCTATCCATGTCTTTTATATCTTCTGGTGTTAATGTCCTTACAACCTTTGCAGGCCGTCCAAGTGCAAGTGTGTTAGGAGGAATTTTTTTTCCGGGAGGGACTAGACTTCCAGCTCCAATAAATGCACCTTCACCAATCTCTGCACCATCCAGAATGACGGACCCCATTCCAATTAATGCCTTTTGGCGAATAATTGAACTATGTAAGATAACACTATGTCCAACAGTAACATCATCCTCAAGAATAAGGGGTTTGTTAGGACTTTGATGTAAACAGCACAAATCTTGAACATTTACTCGTTTTCCAATAATAGTAGGGAAGACATCACCGCGAATCACGGTTTGAAACCAGATGCTGGATTCATCTCCAATTTCAACATCACCAGTAATTGTAACGTAGTCAGCAATAAAAGCTGAATCAGAGATTTTAGGAATTTTTTCTTTATAAGGATAGATCATGTTTTTCATTCCTTTCATATGGAAAGAATATACTTTTCCTCTATTTTATTATAACCATAGACAAAGAAGAAAGTGAAAGAAGGTAATGCAATGTGGAAATGGGAAGCTGAAATTAAGCCGGTAAAAGGTGTTATTGTCATCATCCATGGGGCTGCAGAACATCACGGACGTTACAAATGGTTAGTAGAAATGTGGCGCTTGTCAGGCTACCATGTTGTCATGGGAGATTTACCTGGTCAAGGAACATCAACAAGAAGAAGAGGACATATCTTATCATTTGACGAATATATAACAGAAGTAAATCAATGGATAACAGAAGCGAAAAAGTTTGGGGTGCCTTTATTTTTATTAGGACATAGCATGGGCGGTTTAGTTGTTATTAGGGCGCTTCAAGAAAAACATCATGAAATAAAAGCTGTTATCTTATCATCTCCTTGTTTAGGGATTTTGTTTAAGCCAAATAAAGCATTAGAGTTAGCCTCTCGGGGGTTAAATTTTATAGCACCGTCATTTAAAGTTGACTCAAAATTAAGTGTAAATATAGCAACTCGTAATAAATCTGTTCAGGATCTCGATGAAAATGATTCTTTATATGTGACAAAGGTTTCGGTAAGATGGTATCGTGAATTAATAAAGGCGATGGAAGAAGCACAAAAACAAGTTGGCAAATTTCAAGAAGTTCCTCTTCTTCTTATGCAAGGTGGAGAAGATAAAATTGTAGATAAATCACTTGTGAAAGAGTGGTTTAACAAAGTGGATTTATTGGAGAAAAATTATAAAGAATGGAAAGGGCTTTATCATGAAATCTTTAACGAGCCGGAAAGAGAACAAGTATTTGAAACAGCCAAACGTTTTTTTGATGCTCATTCTGAATCTGCTATTTAGTTTCTAAAGCATATTGTTGATTTTGTCACTTTATTTAAAGTGGCAGTGCAAACTTTTAAAAATAGACACAAGAGGTGACACCCCCTTTGACAGTACCACAGCATCCGTTACGGTTAATGACGAAAGTGTATAGAGAGATCTTCCCAATTGTTCATTTTTATATTGGACAATGGAAGGCCCAAGCTGAAAAAATTCCAAATAAGGAATTACGTATTCAAGCCTTGAATAGTATTCAAGATAAAGAATTCCATTGTGAAGGTGGAGCTATATTGGCTATGATTTCAGGGCCGCATAAACAACAATGTATTGAGTTTATTGTTGCCTACCAAACAATAAGTGATTATTTAGACAATCTTTGTGATCGAAGTACATCATTAGATCCGGTTGATTTTCGTATGCTGCACCAATCCATGCTTGATGCATTAACATGTGGTGCTCCGTGTAAGGATTATTACAAATATAGAGAAGACCAAGATGATGGAGGATATTTACATTGTTTAGTTCAAACATGTCAAAATGTCCTTTCTGACTTAGAACATTATCCGATGATATCTAAACATTTACTAGAGCTTTCAAGCTATTATTGTGATCTGCAAGTACATAAGCATGTGAAAAAAGATGAGCGAGTACCAAGGCTTGAGAATTGGTTTGAGAGTCATAAAAACAATGTACCAAAGATGGAGTGGTATGAATTTTCAGCATGTACAGGGTCAACACTTGGGATCTTTTGTTTGGTGGCCTATGCTTTTCAAGAGAACTTTGAGGAAAAACAAGCATTACAAATTAGAGACAGCTATTTTCCATATATACAAGGCCTTCATATTTTACTCGATTATCTAATTGATCAAGAGGAAGATGAGTTGGGCGGAGATTTAAATTTTTGCAGTTACTATGATTCAGAAGCAGCAATGATGGAAAGATTAGAGCATTTTGTTCAACAAGCAGATTCACAGTTAAGTGGTATCCCACACGAAAATTTTCATAAACTAATTAACCGGGGGTTATTAGGGGTTTATTTATCAGATGATAAAGTTGCAACACATAAAGAACTCAATAAGCTTGCAAAAAGGTTAATAAAATTAGGAGGTATGACCAGCTTTTTCTTTTATTTTAACGGAAGAGCTTACCGTGCATTTCAAAAGTTTTCATGGAAAAAAAGCCCGCAAAAGGCAATGTGAAATAAAGGGGCACTCTTTGCTCCATGTGCCATCGGCGAAGTACAGACGCACTAGTGCAGTTATGGCGACGTCACGTTAAAAACTTGTCTCTAGGGTTTAGTTAAGTAGGAATAAAAGGTAAAGAACACCTTCTATTCCTACTCGCCTTATGCATGTCGCCGAATGCTTCGCACTCTTATGTTTTTCCTGGAGGACTCTTAACATTTCTCAATCGCTACAATATAAGGTGGGTTGTTGTTCTTGTTAATAAATTGATACTGCAAAACTTGGGCATGACGTGGATCAATTGTTTTAACAAAATTCATTAATACATCTCGTTCAACCTGTCCTTCCTCATGCCCGTGGTAAATTACAATCACAATCAATCCTTCAGGTTTCATAATCTCTAACAATTGCTGGATGGCTGAAATGGTCGTATCAGGAACAGTCACAATGGATTGATCTCCCCCTGGTAAATAGCCAAGATTAAACACAGCAGCTGCAATGGTTCCTTTATGTTCATCAGCTATGACAGATTGAATATGTTGATGCCCTTGTTGGACGAGGGTAACTTGTTCTAAGAGATTTTCTGTCATTAATCGATTTTGAGTGTTGATGATTGCTTGCTCCTGTATATCAAATCCATACACTTTTCCTTTTTTACCAACTAACTTAGCCAGGAAAACAGTGTCATGTCCATTTCCAATTGTGGCATCCACAACAATATCTCCCTTAGAAACAGATGTTTCTAATAGTTGCTTTGCGAATGGTAAAATTCGTTGAAGCTTCATATCATTTTACCTCCGTTTTATGGTAGAACTTTCCTTGATAACTGTCGCGTTGTTTTAATTCCGCGTCAATTGAATTTAATACATCCCATTTATTAACACTCCACATAGGTCCTATCATAAGATCAATTGGACCATCACCTGTAATTCGATGGACAATCATTTCGGGAGGGATGATTTCTAATTGATCACATACGAGCTTCACATATTCCTCTTGTGATAGAAATTCTAGTTTTCCCTTTTCGTATTGCTTCACCATTGGTGTCCCTTTTAACAAGTGTAAAAGGTGAATTTTTATGCCTTGAACATCTAATTGGGCAACAGCTCTTGCCGTTTCCATCATCATATCGTAATTTTCTAAGGGTAATCCGTTAATAATATGAGAACACACGCGAATATTATGATTTCGTAATTTTTCCACACCGTCTACATAGCATTGAAAGTCATGTGCGCGATTGATTAGAAGTGCTGTTCGCTCGTGTACGGTTTGGAGACCAAGTTCAACCCATAAGTACGTACGTTGATTTAATTCAGCTAAATATTCAACTACATCATCAGGAAGGCAATCGGGGCGAGTTGCAATTGATAGGCCGACAACGCCTTCTTGGTTTAAAACTGATTCAAATTTTTCTTTTAACACTTCAACCGGGGCATGTGTGTTTGTATAGGCTTGAAAGTAAGCCATATATTTTCCATCTTTCCATTTTTGATGCATTTTTTGTTTAATCGTATGAAATTGAGTAACGAGATCATCAGCTCGATTTCCAGCAAAATCACCAGATCCTGCTGCACTGCAAAATGTACATCCGCCATGGGCAACAGTGCCATCACGATTTGGGCAATCAAACCCTCCATCTAATGCAACTTTAAACACTTTATGACCAAAATGATGACGTAAATGATAGTTCCATGTATGATATCGCTTATTATCTAATGCGTATTCGAATACAGAGGATTGTTTCAAGTTAGATACCTCCTTGTATCATCAGTCCAAATTTTCCATCTAAACATTTTACCATGTCAGTTAAAAGAAAGACAGATTGGTTCAAGACTTACCAATAATTTAAATACAAACTTTGATATAAGATTGCAAATAATAGAACCGATGAAGCTTTATTGACTTCATATCGTTTGGAGGAGAGAAATATGGCAACAAGACAATCCGTTAACGAATATTTACAGCGCTGTACGGAAGCAATTGAATATGCTCGAGAGCAATATAAAACTGGTTCACAACAAGAGCACTATAATGCATCTGAATATACAAAAGCACTGCAAGGATTAGAAAATGCAGTAAATGACATTAACCATCTTTCTCTTAGTGCGAATGACCAACAGCAAGATCAACTTTACCGTATGAGACTGCAGCTTCAACAATTACAAAATGAAATGATTTTAAAAGGAGATGCAGAACGATGAAGAAGCGTTCTAAACAAAACAATCCTGAGCAAAAAACCAAAAATGGTATCAATAGTAATGATTTAGAATTTTGTCAGGATTATGATCCGGTTATTCAAACTAAAGCAAAAAATGCCAAAAAAGGGCAACCAATTAAATCAAAACAAAGAGTAGAGAACGAGTAATATAAAGGGCCAAATTGGCCCTTTTTGCTTTCGTGAAAAATATTTGAAAAATTAATGGAAGTTGGTATGTTATAAAGGGAACAGAACAGACAGGAGGTAATGCAATGACAATCGTAGTGAGGTTTTCAAAAGAAAGAGATATTGAACAACTATTAGCGTTAGATAATCGAGTATGGAATACAGCGGCAACACCTGCAGTTATTAAGTGGAGTTCAGTAAGTGAATATAAACAAAAGAATCCAGAGGGAAGCCAACTGGTTGCATTAGTTAATGGAAAAGTCGCCGGTTATCTTGGCTACCATTCACCAACACCATTAGAAACAAATCAACATGTCCTAGAAATAGATATTGCTGTAGACCTGCCCTTTCAAGGAATGGGAATTGGAAAGAGATTGCTTAAAAGTGCGGAAGAAATCTTTAAAGAAAAGGGGATAAAAAAACTATCTCTACGTGTACTTGAAACGAATAAAGGAGCAATACGTTTTTATCAAAAATGTGGTTTTCTTGAGCAAGGCAGACTGATCAATGAGTTTTTTATCGAGGGAAAATATGTAAATGATGTATTAATGTACAGACTTTTGGATTAGTAGAAAAATCTATATTTTCTCACTATTATAACATTAGAAATTAGGGCATTTCTTCATTGCAAAACAAGGAAAAAGGGGCTAAAATTCTCTGAGGAATTATTTACGACTGTCGTCGTGAAAAAATATGTGAAGGAGGAGGATTTATGCCACGTTCTCTTTGGTTGCTTGTGATTGGAATGATGATCAATGTAACAGGGGCTTCTTTTTTATGGCCGTTAAATACGATTTATATTCATGATCATCTGGGTAAGTCTTTGACAGTTGCTGGAATTGTCCTCATGTTAAATGCAGCGGCAAGTGTAGTAGGGAATCTTATTGGCGGAGTATTATTTGATAAGATTGGTGGATATAAATCCATCCTATTAGGAATTGTAATTACATTGGTTTCAGTAGTGGCTCTTATGTTTAATCATAATTGGCCTGTCTATATGTATCTCTTAATCTTTATCGGATTGGGGTCAGGCATTGTTTTCCCTGCTACATATGCATTAGCTGGAACGGTTTGGCCAGAAGGTGGTAGAAAAGCATTTAATGCTATTTATGTTGCACAAAACGTAGGTGTAGCAGCAGGGGCTTCCTTAGGAGGAATCGTTGCTTCGATCTCGTTTGAGTATATATTTATTGCTAACGCAGCTCTTTACGCTGTATTTTTCTTGCTTGCATTCTTCGGGTATCGAAATATCAATGGTTCAACTGTAAAACAAGCATCGATATTAGACCAGAATCCAACGATTAAAAATCGTGATAAGTTTGCGGCTTTAGTCATTTTATGTGTAGGTTATTTACTCTGTTGGGTAGGTTATGTTCAATGGCCCTCCACCATTTCGTCACATACTCAAACCTTAAATATATCCCTAAGTCAATACAGTTTACTCTGGACGATAAATGGTGTGTTAATTGTATTAGGTCAACCGCTTATTTCTCTATTTGTAAAGTATTTTGCAAAAACATTAAAAAAGCAAATGGTTTTAGGCTTTATCGTGTTTATCATTTCGTTTGTGGTTGCATCGTATGCAGAGCAATTTACCGCTTTTCTCGTAGCTATGGTCATTTTGACGATCGGCGAAATGTTAGTTTGGCCAGCAGTGCCAACAATTGCAAATGATTTAGCACCTGAAGGAAGACAAGGCTTTTACCAAGGTTTTGTTAATAGCACAGCCACAGGAGGAAAAATGATTGGTCCTCTCCTTGGAGGAATGGTTGTTGATTACTACAATATGAATCTGCTTTTCATGATTATCATTAGTCTATTAATAGTAGGGATCTTTACAACCATTGTATATGATAAAAAGCTGAATGCTGAGGTAAACAACAAAGGGTCTAAGACTTCCGACGCCGTCGGGGTCTAAGACTCTTTTTCCTTATGCTTTTGTCGCAAACTTTGTTACTTTGAAATAAGTGTTAGACAAGGTTGATTGGAGCTACAGGATGCTCGCTTTCCGGGGGGGGGCGTGCGGTGAGCTTCCTCGTAAGCTGCGCCTGTGGGATCTCACCTGTCCCGCTGCTCCCACAGGAGTCTCGCACCTTCTGCTCCTTTTTTCGAAAAGCAAATTTAAAAACTATCCATATAAACAGTGTGATACGATAAAAGAAAACATTTGCTAGGGGAAGGTACTATGTTAAATCATCGTTTTCCATATGCCAAAGAAATTTTTGAGACCGTTATAGAAAACGCTTACGTTTGGATCGTTATTGTGGATGCTGATGGAAAGATTATTTATATGAATGAAAACTATTGCCGGTTTTGTGAAGTAACAAAAGAGGAAGTCATTGGAAAGCATGTTACAGAAGTGATTGAAAATACACGGATGCATATCGTTGTGAAAACCGGCGAGGAAGAAATAGCTGATCTCCAATATATTCGTGGAAACTATATGATTGCTAACCGTATTCCAATCTTTGCGGATGATAAAGTAGTTGGTGCATTTGGAACAGTCATGTTTCGTGATACAAAGGAATGGAGCGAGATGAACTCTCATGTTCGTCACCATCTATCTTCCATTCAGTCATTTATTGACCAGCAGGATGTTACAGGAGCGAAATACACATTAAATGATATTCATTCAAATTCTGTTATCATGGCTGAATTAAAGGAGAAAGTCAAATCGATCGCTGCAACAGACAGCTCAGTATTAATTAGAGGTGAAAGTGGAACTGGAAAGGAATTGTTCGCACACAGCATTCATCTGTTAAGTCATCGAAGTGAAGGACCATTTGTTAAAGTTAACTGTGGGGCTATACCTGAGCAATTACTTGAGTCCGAATTATTTGGGTATGAAGATGGTGCTTTTACAGGGGCTAAAAAAGGTGGGAAGAAGGGAAAGTTTCAACAAGCAAATGGCGGAACCATTTTTTTAGATGAAATTGGAGATATGAGCCTCCATATGCAAGTGAAACTACTGCGTGTCCTTCAAGAAAAAGAGGTCGAACCAATAGGATCAACAAAAACACTTCCTTTGGATGTCCGAGTCATAACAGCTACAAACAGACCCCTAGAGGAACTCATGAAAACGAATGATTTTAGAAGTGACCTCTATTATCGAATTAGTGTTATTCCGTTGTCGATCCCGCCTTTAAGGGAACGGATGGAAGATTTAGAAACACTAGTCCGTTTTTTTATTAAAAAGGTTTCCTTAAGAACAGGTAAAAGAATTTCTATGATTCATGAAGACGTAATGGAAACATTCCATCAATATCATTGGCAAGGCAATATTCGAGAATTAGAAAATATTATTGAAGCAGCCATCCATCTAGCCAAAACAGATGTTATCACACTCGAGGCAATCCCTGAATATATAAAAAATCCATCTCTTTATCACTCCGATATGAAAGCTAACTCATTAAAGGAGATGTTACATGAAGCGGAAAAAAACATTCTCTTACGAACAATAAAAAAACATGCTGGTGACAAAAGAAAGGCAGCAAAAGAATTAGGGATTAGCAAATCGAGTATGTATGAGAAAATTCAAAAATATGGACTAAATGAATAGTCCAGAATTTTGGAATGCAGTCCATAAACATGGACTGTTGTTTTTTTGTTGTGATATAGATACGTCAATTAGATGGACAAGTCTAATGTTACGATTTAGTTTCCGAAAAAGTGGAATGATTCACCTGAACTGTGAACAAATTGGTTAAGTGGAAAATGAGTGTCTCTATAAGCGAATGTGGCTAATTAGTGAAAAATTCTGATCCCGTCTTAGTACATTAATTGTTTTGGCACACTTTTTGCTTTTATATGTGTAAAGCTGAAAGGGGGAAGAAGATAGAAGCTGTTTTGTGCAGTACTTAATTGATAGGACACAAGAATAGAGAATTGAGCGGTTGACAGTGCGAAAAGAGCAATGAGTAAAGCAAATATTCGTGATAAGATATCTAGACGTGAAAAACAGATTAATGAAAGCGGTTACTGAGTGGGTGGTTTCGGAGGCTAATTATATTTAAACAGAGAAACATGTTGTCTTGCGATTAGAGAATGGGTTTTAGGAATTCGTCCTTATCAAACGATACAAACAACTGAACCTAGTTTTTACTAGTTTGTGAAAATGTCAAAATACCTTCATCTGCATCATTTTATTTTGGTCAAACAAAGGGGGAAATGAAATGTTAAGCATGATCGGGCTAGTCGGTGGTTTAGCACTTTTAATTTATTTAACAATGAAGGGTATGAATTTATTAGTAGCAGGTCCATTATGTGCTTTATTTGTTGCGATATTAAGTGGACTTCCTTTATTTCCGCAATTAGTTGGAGAAGGTGAAGCTAATTTTGTAGGCAATTATATGACAGGATTTTCCGGCTTTATTGCTTCATGGTATCTTATGTTCCTATTAGGTGCAATTTTTGGAAAGGTCATGGAAGATAGTGGTGCAGCAGATAGTGTTTCAAAATGGATTGTTAGTAAGATTGGGATGAAAAGAGCTGTACTTGCTATTGTTATCGCTTGTGCGGTATTAACATATGGTGGTGTCAGCTTATTCGTAGTGGCTTTTTCTGTCTATCCAATGGCGGTTAGTTTGTTTAGAGAAGCAAACTTGCCACGTCGATTTATTCCGGCTGCCCTAGCCTTTGGTTCTGTTACCTTCACCATGACATCAGCAGGTTCACCAGAAATTCAGAACTGGATCCCGATTGAATATCTTGGAACATCTCCATACGCAGGCTGGGAAGTAAGTTTAATTGTCGCTGTGTTTATGATCGTCTTTGGGTATTGGTGGTTACGCAGAATGATTACAAAAGCGGTAGCAAATGGTGAGAAATTTGTGGCAAGGGAGAATGATCCTGTTAATGAGAACAAGGAATTGCCTAATCCTCTATTTGGGTTAATTCCATTACTTGTTGTCTTAATTATTTCATTTGCTTTTCATGACTCTTTACAGCAATCCGCTCTTATTATCGCGTTATTAGGTGGCGTTATTGCAACGTATTTATTAAATCGTCATTATTTTAAATCATTTTGGAGTGCTGTATCGGATGGAACTCTAGGAGCATTAATTGCTTTAGGTAATACGGCAGCTGTTGTTGGTTTCGGTGGTGTAGCCAAAGCAGTACCTGCATTTGAAACAGCTGTAAATGCGATGACAAGTATCCCAGGTAGTCCTCTAATTGGGGGTGCAATTGCTGTTAGTGTGATAGCTGGTATGACAGGGTCAGCCTCTGGAGGTCAGGCGATTGCTCTTCCGTTATTAGCACCGCATTATATGGATATGGGGGTTAATACTGAAGCGTTACACCGCGTTGTTTCGATTTCATCAGGAGCACTTGATTCGCTACCGCATAATGGCTATGTTGTGACGACCATTCGTGGGATTTGTGGAGAATCCCATAAAGATGCCTATAATCCAGTTGGTGCATTAACCGTCATTGTTCCGCTTTTAGGAGTCATTCTAGCTATCATTTTATTCTCATTCGGACTAGGAATATAGGAACGGAGGGTGGTTGAAATGGTTCAGGCTCAAGTTGTGTTATTAACAGGAGCTGCCCGAGGGATAGGCTTTGAACTGGCAAATGCCTTCGCTAAAGAAAGAGCACAGGTTGTATTGACAGATGTAAATGCGGATCAGGTTCTTGCAAGTACAAAGCACTTGCAAAAGGAAGGGTTAGATGTAGTTGGTTTAACTTGTGATGTTACAAACGAACAAAATATAATCGAAGTCGTCAAAGAAACAGAAGCAAGATTTGGCAGAATAGATACATTAATTAACAATGCAGGACTCCAATATGTTGCGCATATTGAAGATTTTCCAACTGAAAAATATGAGCAACTCGTAAAGGTGATGCTTGTAGCACCTTTTGTTTGCACTAAACATGTTTTTCCAATCATGAAAAAGCAACAGTTTGGAAGAATCCTAAATATTGCTTCTATTAACGGATTAATTGGCTTTGCAGGAAAAGCTGCCTATAATAGTGCAAAGCATGGTGTCATCGGTTTAACAAAGGTTGCGGCATTAGAAGGAGCATCTCATGGAATTACAGTGAACGCCTTATGTCCTGGATATGTTGACACCCCCCTTGTTAGAAACCAGCTTCAAGATTTGGCAAATACAAGACATGTACCTTTAGAGGATGTGCTAGAGGAAGTATTGTATCCCCTCATTCCTCAAAGACGATTGCTTGCTCCTAAAGAAGTAGCTGATTACGCTATTTTCTTAGCAAGTGAAAAAGCAAAAGGAGTAACAGGGCAGGCTGTCGTATTAGATGGAGGGTATACAGTTCAATAAGAAAAAGGGGTTGGTTTCAAGATGAAACTGACCTCTTTTTTCAGCTCCGCAACCGACTACTTGCATATCCCGACAAATTTATATAAAATAAGCTTAATATGTATAGGAAATGAACGGTGAAAAGGAATAGTATTTAGTAAAAATGTGTTCAGAGAGTTGACGGGTGGTGTGAGTCAATCGATTTTTGCTAATGAACTCGCCTTTGAGTTACAAATGTGAACACCATTTATGGTTAAGTAATATTTGTCGTCTATCCACGTTACGGATGTCAAAGTGGGCATAATAACGCTATGCCAAAGTTGGGTGGTACCACGGGAATTAAGCCTCTCGTCCCTGTTTGGGATGTGGGGTTTTTTCGTTTATATTAATAGGTATCTAGCTCCAGCGCCTAGCCCCGATGCACAGGATATACAAGTGCAGTTACAGCGACAGGACGTCGCGTTTGTAACTGCCTCGAGGCCATAAGCCACTACTGAATAGAAGGTAAAAAACACCTTCTATTCAGTGGCGTCTTATTTGCCATAGGCTAACCAAGGCGCCTGCGCTTGTAAATAGCTTTGACCCGTTCAACCGGTTTAATATATATAAAGTAAAAGAATGAGATTTAAGGAGGAAAAATCAGATGAGTTTCAATCATCAAGAGATTGAGAAAAAATGGCAAGATTATTGGCTACATAACAAAACGTTTAAAACAACAGAGGATACAAACAAGCCAAAGTTTTATGCGCTTGACATGTTTCCATATCCATCTGGTGCAGGTCTGCATGTAGGTCACCCTGAAGGATATACTGCTACTGATATTTTATCTCGTATGAAGCGCATGCAAGGGTACAATGTTCTTCATCCAATGGGATGGGATGCATTTGGCTTACCAGCTGAGCAATATGCCCTTGATACAGGAAATGACCCAGCAGAATTCACCAAACAAAATATCGATAACTTCAGAAGACAAATTCAAGCTCTTGGATTTTCTTATGATTGGGACCGTGAAGTGAATACAACAGATCCAGATTATTATAAATGGACACAATGGATCTTCCTGCAGCTATATAAAAAAGGACTAGCTTATGTAGATGAAGTGCCTGTAAACTGGTGCCCGGCGTTAGGAACAGTATTAGCTAATGAAGAGGTAATTGATGGGAAAAGTGAGCGTGGAGGACACCCTGTTGAACGTCGTCCAATGAAGCAATGGATGTTAAAAATTACAGCTTATGCTGATCGTTTATTAGAGGATTTAGATGAAGTAGATTGGCCGGAAAGCATAAAAGATATGCAACGTAACTGGATCGGCCGCTCTGAAGGTGCACATGTAAACTTCGAAATTGACGGTCATGATGAAACATTCACAGTTTTCACAACTCGTCCTGATACATTATTTGGTGCAACTTATGCAGTATTAGCACCTGAGCACAACTTGATTGAAAAGATCACAACACCTGATCAAAAGGATGCAGTAGAAGCTTATATTGATCAAGTAAAACATAAAAGTGATTTAGAGCGTACAGAGCTTTCAAAAGAAAAGACAGGAGTATTTACTGGGGCATATGCGATCAATCCAGTAAACGGAGAGAAAATGCCAATCTGGATTGCCGATTATGTTCTTGTCACTTACGGTACTGGTGCCATTATGGCTGTACCTGCCCATGATGAGCGTGACTATGAATTTGCTGTAAAGTTTAATCTTCCTATTAAAGAAGTAGTTAGTGGCGGGGACGTAACAAAAGAAGCATACACAGGTGACGGGGAGCATGTAAACTCCGATTTCTTAAACGGTCTAGGAAAGCAAGAAGCAATTGAAAAAGCAATTGCATGGCTTGAAGAAAACAATAAAGGTGAAAAGAAGGTAACGTACCGTCTTCGTGATTGGTTATTCAGCCGCCAACGTTATTGGGGTGAGCCAATTCCAATCATTCATTGGGAAGATGGCACAATGTCAGCAGTTCCTGAGGAAGAGCTTCCACTTGTTTTACCAAAAACAACTGAAATTAAACCATCTGGAACAGGTGAATCACCGCTTGCGAATATTGAGGATTTCGTTAATGTTGTTGATCCTGAAACAGGTAAAAAAGGTCGCCGTGAAACCAACACAATGCCACAATGGGCTGGAAGCTGCTGGTACTATTTACGCTACATCGATCCCAAAAATAGTGAAGCATTAGCTGATGATGCAAAATTAAAGCAATGGCTACCTGTGGATATTTATATCGGTGGAGCAGAGCATGCAGTTCTTCATTTGCTATATGCTCGTTTCTGGCATAAATTCTTATATGATATTGGTGTCGTTCCAACTAAAGAACCATTCCAAAAATTATTTAACCAAGGAATGATTCTTGGGGAGAACAATGAAAAAATGAGTAAATCAAAAGGGAATGTGGTTAATCCTGATGAGATTGTTGACTCACATGGTGCTGATACACTTCGTTTATATGAAATGTTCATGGGACCTTTAGAAGCTTCAATTGCATGGTCAACAACTGGTCTTGATGGTGCAAGACGATTCTTAGATCGTGTTTGGCGCTTATTTATTGAGGATAATGGAGAAGTAAGTCCAAAGGTAGTCGATGAATCAAGTGATTCGCTTGAACGAGTGTACCACCAAACTGTTAAGAAAGTGACTGAAGACTTTGAAGGCTTACGCTTTAATACAGCAATTTCCCAATTGATGGTGTTCATTAACGAAGCATACAAAGCAACTGTCCTGCCAAAAGAGTATGTAGAAGGCTTTGTGAAATTGTTATCTCCGATTGCTCCACACTTGGCGGAAGAGCTTTGGAGTAAGCTAGGTCACGAAACAACGATTTCTTATGAAGCTTGGCCGACATTCGATGAAGCAAAACTTGTTGAAAACGAAGTAGAAATCGTTGTACAAGTAAACGGAAAAGTTCGTGCAAAACTTTTAGTGGCAAAAGACGTAACAAAAGATCAGCTAGAACAAATTGCTCTAGAAGATGATCGTGTTAAAGAACAAATCGAAGGAAAAACGATTCGCAAAGTGATTGCTGTGCCAGGCAAGCTAGTGAATATAGTTGCAAATTAATCTATGTAAAAAACCGACTCTGAAAAAATGAGTCGGTTTTTATTGGTTGGAAATATAAAATAATGGCAGGTAAAAATTGTTATAGTGGAGGATATACGAAAAAATGGTTGATAAGTATTCTATGATGGTCCGAACATAAAAGGTAGTGGTTAATATTACATGTTTATGGAAGAAACTTATTGCCACTAGCTTCCCAAACTAGCACCATCTATCATCATTTTGTTATAATGCAACTATTAAAACTGAAAGGGTGTACAATATGTACGAAATGAAAGAAATTACTCCAGAAGAAGTACAACGTAAGTTAGAAAATGGAGAGGATATTGAATTAATTGATGTACGTGAGGATGAAGAAGTAGAAGCTGGGATGATTCCGCAAGCACGTCATATTCGCATGAATGATATTCCTGAACAGTTGGATGCTTTAGACAAGAATAAAGAAACAATTTTTATTTGCCGTTCAGGCGGACGCAGTGCAAATGTTTGTGCTTATTTACAGGATAAAGGCTATGATGTTGTAAATATGGTAGGCGGCATGCTTGATTACAAAGGTGAAACAAAGCCTAAGAGTCAGCTGTAAGTACATAAATAAAAAAGTGCTTGTCCAAGGGGCAAGCACTTAGTTTGTAGACAGAGTATACACGCAAGCCCTTTTATAAGTTCTCATGGTAGATAATGAGAGCTGAGTAGCAATAAATCTGCTCGCCGTCTTCATCAGTTGAAAATGCGACATTATATTTAATATCTCTTATCTGATTTTCTTCGAGGTCCTCTAAAAATTCATTAATTTCTTCTTCTAAGTCTTTTTCATGCTCTTCATCAAATAATGCAACTTTTAACATCGATTGTCACATCCTTTTTAAAAGATACTAGTTATCTACACTATATTTGCTATCATCTATGTTTATAACTAGTATTATTGAAAAAAGAGATAGAAGAGGACAATTTGATCATTTCTGAGTGTCATTTTTAGCGTATAAAGAGGCATTTATTCCTGCTAAACGACCTGTTACTAAAGCGGAAGTAATATTATATCCGCCAGTATAACCATGAATATCTAAAATTTCCCCACAGAAGTATAAGCCTTCTTTACATTTAGATGCCATTTCTTTTGGGTGGATTTCCTTTACGGAAACACCCCCTCCGGTTACAAAGGCTTTTTCAATAGATAGAGTCCCATGAACCTGAAATTGGAATTGCTTGCAATCCTTCACAAATAAGCGAAGCTTTTCATTTGAAAGATTATCATAAGTAATAAGTGGATCTATCTCATTTTTTTCTAGCAGAAATAACAAATACCGTTCAGGTAATAATCCTTTGAGAACATTTTTGATTGCCTTTTTTGCATCTGTTTTTAAATCCTTCACGATTGTTTGGAATAGCTGTTCTTCATTTTTTTCAGGTATGGCATCTATGCTGACAGTAACCGCGTTTGTTTTGAATTTTTTCATTGCCTTTACAACATATTGACTGCATCTAAGTACAGCAGGACCTGAAATACCAAAATGGGTAAAGATCATGTCCATTTTGTGAGTAATGATTGCTTTCCCCTTTGGATTTAACACACTTAATGCAACATCACGAAGTGAAAGTCCTTGGAGAATTTTTTCCCTAATAAAGGGTTCGTTAGAAGTAATGGGTACTTCAGTTGGAAAGAGCTCTGTAATTGTATGTCCTGCTTTTTCCGCCCATGCGTATCCGTCTCCTGTACTTCCGGTGTGTGGAACACTTTTGCCGCCAACAGCAAGCACAACAGATTTAGTTAAAATCTTTTCACCGCTAACTAGTTCAACACTTTGTACTTGTTTTTCATTATAGTGAACATCTTTGACAGGTTCATTTGTTCTGACTTCAACATTTAGTCTTCTTAACTCACTAATTAAGGCATCGACGACTGATTGTGCCTTGTCTGTGACAGGAAACATACGACCATGATCTTCTTCTTTTAACTGAATTCCTAAATTTTCAAAGAATTTAATAATATCTTCATTACTAAATTCAGAAAATGCGCTATAGAGGAAGCGGCCATTACCGGGGATGTGCTTGATAATTTCATCAATAGGAAGGCGATTTGTCACATTGCAACGGCCACCTCCTGAAATAGCTAATTTCCTGCCTAATTTGTTTCCTTTATCTAAAAGGAGAACCTTTGCCTTTTTTTCTCCAGCTGCAATTGCTGCCATCAATCCTGAAGGGCCTCCGCCAATTACTACTACATCATATGTCATTAATTTTTCACACCTTTATTTCTTGGTCTGCTTTAATATTATAGCTAAAGCTGTAGAAAGTAAAAAATAATATTGGCAACTTTTTTTAGAATACTATGAACACATACAATCTTATGGTATAAGTATTTGTTTATGGTAAAATAGAAAAGTTGAATCTTCATAGAGAAGAATGGTGAGTAATGAGATTATGTCAAATAAATTATTAAGAGGGACGTTTGTCTTAACGTTAGGAACCTATATTTCAAGAATCTTGGGAATGATCTATTTAATTCCATTTGCAGCGATGGTTGGAACGAATGGAGGAGGACTATTCCAAACTGGATATGCCCAGTATACGATATTCCTCAGTATTGCCACAGCAGGCTTCCCAGCTGCTGTATCAAAATTTGTATCAAAATATAATGCTGTTGGTGACTATGAAACAAGCAGGAGAATGTTTAAAGCGGGTATCTTAGTGATGCTTGCAACCGGGTTTATTGCTTTTGCGATCCTGTATTTGTTGGCACCTCAATTTGCGATTGTATCTCTTGCTGAAAATGAGCTTAATGGAATAACGGTTGAGGATGCAACACTTGTTATCCGAATGGTGAGCATTGCCCTTATTGTTGTTCCGTTAATGAGTTTAATTAGAGGATTTTTCCAAGGACACCAGTCAATGGGGCCGACAGCTGTTTCACAGGTTGTTGAGCAATTAGTAAGAATTGTTTTCCTTTTAGCTTCTACATACTTAATTATGAATGTGCTAAATGGGGGGCTTGTTTTAGCTGTTGGCTATGCTACTTTTGCAGCTTTTGTTGGTGCTATTGGCGGATTAATTGTTTTGTTTATATACTGGTTACGTCGGAAGCATACACTTTTAGCTATGAGGGAAAATCTTGTTGAAACATCATCTATTCCATTAGGAAAAATGTTTAAAGAAGTTTTTCGATATGCAGGTCCATTTGTTTTTGTCGGTCTAGCAATTCCTATTTATAATTATATTGACACCGTTACGTTTAACCGAGCAATGCTAAATTCGGGGAACGACCAATCATATACAATGGATATGTATTCTGTGTTGCTTTTGTATGTACCAAAGCTTGTGATGATTCCCGTATCGTTGGCTACTGCTTTTGGTTTAACGTTAATTCCAACGATTACTGAATCGTTTACGAATAACAATCGTGCACTACTGCATAAGCAAATTGACCAAACGTTGCAATTAATCATGTTACTTGTTTTGCCTGCGGTTGTTGGTCTTTCTATCTTAGCAGGACCTGCTTACAATGTATTTTATGCCGGTACTTCAGAAGAAATTGGCAAGCATATTTTAATGTGGTACGCACCTGTGGCTTTACTTTTCTCTCTTTTTACAGTAAATGCTGCGATCTTACAAGGTATTAATAAACAAAAGCTAGCAGTTATTAGTCTAGTGATAGGGATTGTTGTTAAACTTGTTTTGAATACTACCTTAATCGAGCTGTATGAAGGGGTAGGGTCTATTCTTGCTACAGCTGCAGGATATCTTGTTTCATTGATTTATGGCTTTGCAATGATAAAACGCCATGCAGGTTATTCATTTAGACTATTAGTGAAGAGAACAACTCTGATAACAATGCTATGTGCGTTTATGGGATTAGTTGTTTCCGTTGTTCATTCAATATTAGAAATTTTTATCAATTATGCTGATGGTAGAATGAATGCGGTGATTGTAACGGCGATTTCAGTAGCAATTGGAGGAGCAGTTTATGTATACTTAACATACCGTTCACACTTACTGGAAAAATTATTTGGGAATCGCCTTAATCGCTTTTTACCGAAAAGGCGATCTGTTGAATAGATAAAAAACATATCGCTTGTTAAAAATAATGTAAAATGCCAAAAAAAAAGACTCGGTGTAATCCGAGTTTTTTTGATCATAAAGGAGATAAAAATGAGAATCGATAAACTTTTATCCAATATAGGCTTTGGAAGTCGAAAAGAAGTAAAACAATTATTGAAAACAGGGGCAGTAAAAATAGATGGGGAGCCGGTAAAGGATCCTAAGACACATGTTGACCCTGAAAGACAGCAGGTTACGGTAAATGATGAACGAGTTGAATATAAAGAATTTGTTTATTTGCTTATGAACAAACCTGCAGGATATTTGTCAGCAACAGAGGATGAGTATCAAGAGACTGTCATTAATCTACTTGAAATGGAAGATGCTATTTTTCAGCCGTTTCCAGTTGGTCGACTTGATAAAGATACAGAAGGGTTATTATTATTAACGAATGATGGCCAGCTTTCACATCAGCTTCTATCACCGAAAAAGCATGTTCCTAAAACCTATTATGCTGTTATCTTAGGTGAAGTAACTGATGAAGACGTCATTGCATTTAAGAAGGGCGTAGAATTGGATGATGGGTATGTGACAAAGCCAGCAAAGCTTGAGATTCTATCATCAGGAAATCAATCGGTCATCCATGTGACGATTACAGAAGGAAAGTTCCATCAAGTAAAAAGAATGTTTGAATCAGTAGGAAAGAAAGTAACGTACCTAAAGAGAATTTCGATGGGGCCAATCGAGCTAGATGAAGAAGAATTAAAAACAGGTGAATATCGGGAGCTAACAGATGAAGAGGTCGAGGCATTAAGAGATGCAAAGCCTATTGAATTATAATTCGTTAAAAAAAGAGGAACCTTTTATAAAAAGGTTCCTTTATATGTATATGGATCTTTGTTTTACACTCAAACTTACGAAGACATCTTAACCTTTTTCTTTGTAGTGGCCCATTTACCTCTTGTTGGGCTGTGAACCAAATCGTTATATGCTAACACATTTAAATCGCGCTGTATCGTTCTAGGTGTAATACCAAATTCGTCAACGAGTTGCTGCGTTGTCACAGTTCCCCGCTCATTGATAAACATGTAGACTGATTTGATTCTGGTTAGCATACGGTTTGTTGAAGGTTTCAAAAAACCACTCCTTATCGTTTGATCGCACTGGCTATGCCTACTACAACCTTTCGATGACTGCAACTTCAGATGTCACTTCATACATATTTAGTTTTTGCGGTAAAACGTTACAACAATATTTTACACGATTTCGACAGAAATAATCCATAGAAAAGTTTTAATTTACACAATATTTACATTTTGTTTAATTAGTAAACAAGCACGCGCGTACTTAACACACTAAATCTATATGATTATTGTTCTGAATAGTATGACAATAAAGTGAAAAAACTTCAAGTTTTTTGAATCTTTTTTTATATTATTTCCGTATAAAAAAAGAGGAGGAAAGTGTATGAGTATGTTAGCAGTGAAAATTGATGAGGCTGGCTATAACGAAAAAGAGCCAGTAATTAAAGATATAGAGTTTCATATCCATAAAGGTGAAATGATTGGGTTAATTGGACCAAATGGAGCCGGAAAAAGTACAACCATAAAGACATTGCTAGGCGTTATGGAGTATGTGAAAGGGTCTATAACAAAGCAAGAACATTCCAGATATGCTTATATTCCGGAAAAGCCTATTTTTTATGATCACCTTACATTATGGGAACATTTAGATTTAATTGGAGCCATTAATAAGATAGACGATGATTTGTTAAATGAACGAGCTGGTACTTATTTAAAAGCTTTTAAAATGGAAAAAGTGAAACATGAAATGCCGGCTACGTTTTCTAAAGGCATGCAGCAGAAAGTGATGATCATACAAGCATTAATTTTAAAACCTGATGTTTATATTGTAGATGAACCTTTTATCGGTCTTGATCCTAGTGCGATCAAAAGATTTTTAACGGTCATGGAAGAAGAAAGACGACGTGGTGCAGGTGTGCTAATGTGTACACATGTTCTTGATACAGCGGAGAAAATTTGTGATCGTTTTTTACTGGTGTCTAATGGTGAAATGGTTGCACAAGGGACGTTAGACGATATTCGGAATAAGACAGGATTAGAGAATGGCTCGTTATTAGATTGTTTTCACTTAATTGAGGAAGGTCACTTAAGATGAGCGTTAAGATATGGTGGCTGCGAGCTAAGAGGGATTGGCTCTACCAATTTAGTATTTTTCGCTCTGTTTTTGACTGGACGATCATTGTCTACCTTGTTATTCCGACACTTGTCTTTGCAGGAATTGCCTATAAATCATGGTGGGATTCCATACCAAGCTGGCTTTCTTTTTTTCCTATAGAACTCTTTTTTCTTATTTGTTTTTTCTTATGTTGGCAGGGGGGAATTCGAACGTTTATGGAGGAGGCAGATCAGCTCACTCTACTTCAATTCCCGAAGATCATTTATACAATAAGGCGTATAGGTGTGATCTATTCCTGGGGCTTGTTAGCAGGAAAATGGATATTGATATTTTTAGGGTTATATCCTTTACTGAATCATTTTCCTACACTCGAGCCACTACATTTTTATCTTTTGATCATGTTCTTTTTTAGTTTAAATATTTTCCTTACAACCTATAAACAAGTCATTTATCGTCATAGTTTATTAAAAAGAGTCCTCGTTCATTGCACGGTCTTTATCATACTCTCTATTTTAATCTATTTCGTTCTATTTAAATCGATGAACGTATTAAGCATCGTTTTTTCAATACTCTTTATTGTTTATGCCTTTTGGCAAGTGAAAATCTATCAAACCCAACTAGGAACGTTTTATGATGATGTAGAAAAGGAACAAAAAAATAAGGTGAAATTAATCACATGGTTATTTGCTATTAATCCTGAAGTAACTATGCCTAAAGTGAAAAAACAAAAGAAACGTTCATGGATATTGTGGAGAAATTCTACTAGAATATTTCAAGAGCGTTCTCCGGAAAATGGTGTGACAGAACTTTTTATAAAGGCCTTCCTACGTGATAAATCCAATCTATTTCGTTATATACAGCTTATTTCGGTTACAACAGTCATTGTTATCGCTGTACCCATATGGTTAAAATGGCTAGTATTTATCGCTTTTTACTTTTTCTTTCGTATGTGGATAGGGTTGTTATTTCAAGAACTAATAAAACAAAATCCATATTTATCGAATGACTATGGAAAAGAAGATTATATGTTTAAAGCGAAGAAAAAATGTGAAAATCGATTTGTCTATCCTGCAGTGGTTATCGTATTTCTAACGACGTCTCTCTCTACTGCAATGAAGATTTTTTTAAACTACTATTTTTCGTAATTAATCTTAAGATATGCTAGGCTATAACCTATAGACAAAAAGATTACATGTTTACATAATAAAATTCATATATATGTATACAATGTAAGGAATGGAATTATCGGAGGGAATACGTATTGATTATTTTAAAAAGTAAACGAGAAATTGAATTGATGCATAAAGCCGGTCGGCTTTTAGCAAATTGCCACGAAGAAATCGCTAAGATGATAAAACCGGGTATCACAACACTAGAAATAGATGCCTTTGTTGAACAGTATTTAAAAAAACATGGAGCCACACCTGAACAAAAAGGATATAAAGGCTATGAATATGCAACATGTGCATCCATTAACGATGAAATATGTCATGGATTTCCAAGAAATACACCATTAAATAGCGGAGATATTGTGACGGTTGATATGGTTGTTAACCTTAATGGTGCACTAGCTGATTCTGCATGGTCCTATGCAGTTGGGAATGTATCACCTGAGGCAAAAAGATTATTAAGTGTTACAGAAGAAGCCCTAAATAGAGGAATTGAACAATCAGTTGCAGGTAATCGTTTGGGGGATATTGGGCACGCAATTCAGTCATATGTTGAGGCAGAAGGGTTTTCGGTTGTAAGGGATTTTACTGGCCATGGAATTGGCCGAACGATTCATGAAGCACCAACAATCCTCCATTATGGTGAGCCTAATAAGGGGCAAAGGTTAAAGGAAGGGATGGTTATTACCATTGAACCAATGGTAAATGTCGGAGCTTGGGGATCTAAAATGGACCGTAATGGCTGGACAGCAAGAACAATTGATGGAAAATTATCTGCCCAATATGAACATACAATTGCCATTACGAAGGAAGGTCCACTGATTCTAACAAAACAATAACTAAAAAAGTAAAAGGACAGATCCATTTTAAGATCTGTCCTTTTATATCTAATATAATTAATGTCCGCCAATAAAGGCAAGTTGGATAAAAAACAAAATCGCAAAGATATAGACAAATAAATGAACTTCTTTCCATTTACCTTTTGCTATCTTCATTAATGGATATGAAATGAATCCAAGCGCAATACCTGTTGCAATACTTGATGTTAGCGGCATACTCAAAACAACTAGAAATGCAGGGAATGCTTCATCAAGCTCTTTCCAATTGATTTCTGCGATAGATCCCATCATTAAACTACCCACTATAATTAAGGCAGGAGCAGTAATAGCTGAAAGACCTGAAACAGCCCCAATTAATGGGCTAAAGAATAAGGTAAGTCCAAATAGGATAGAAACTGTTAATGTGGTTAAGCCCGTACGCCCTCCTGCTGCAACTCCTGAAGATGATTCAATATAAGCGCTTGTTGGACTAGTTCCGAACATGGCTCCCACTGTCGTCGCTGCTGAATCAGCCAAGAGAGCCGTTCTAGCTCGAGGAAGCTCATTCCCTTTCATTAATCCAGCCTGCTGAGCGACTCCAATCATTGTGCCTGTCGTATCAAAAATTGTGACAAGCAAGAATGAAAAAACAACTGCATATAAGCCATGTGAGATCACATCTGTTAGGGCAGTAAAAGGATTTGTGACGATAAGTCCTTCTGGTAAGCTTGGGAGTGAAACAAAGCCCTGCTCAAATGAAAGTTGGCCAGTAAAGTAAGCAATAACCGCTGTTATGACCATCCCAATAAACAATGCCCCATGAACATTTAAACTCATTAATACCAATGTCACAGCAAGTCCAATTAGTGCTAATACAACTGATGGAGAGTGTAGGTCCCCTAATGCCACTAAATTATTTGGATCTGATGTAACAATCCCGGTTAAACGCAAGCCGATAAAAGCTATGAAAAGACCGATACCAGCTGTAATTCCATGCTTTAAATTGCTCGGAATAGCTTCGATAAGTTTTTTTCGAAAGGGTGTTAGTGATAAGATGACAAAGATAATACCTGCCACAAAAACAGCTGAAAAGGCTGTAGAATATGTGATGTTTTCATTTGCTCCAACGACGGAATAGGCAAAATATGCATTTAATCCCATACCAGGTGCGATAGCAATTGGATAGTTTGCAGAAAGGGCCATCCAAAGAGTTCCGATTACTGTTGCAATAATCGTCGCTGTAAAAACCTGTTCAAATGGAACACCTGCATCCGCTAATATAATTGGATTGACAACAACAATATAAACCATCGTTAAAAAAGTGGTAATACCTGCAATAATCTCAGTTCGTGCGTTCGTTTTGTTTTCTGATAACTTAAACATATGTACCTCCGGTTTTACGAACATTTTTCAAAACATCTTTTATATTATTCGTTTTTTATCTATATTGCAATAGTTTTCTCTTCTTTTTGCATTTCTATGATAATTGAATAAAAATAGATAGAAACTATAAATAGATGCATGCATGTTCTCATTTAATGATGGAGCATGTTACTATGGTGGTAGAAAACTAAATGCAGTAGTAGGAGGTTTACATATGGATTGGATGAAAGAAGTTAATCAAAGAAAAGATGCACTTATAAACGATACACAAGCATTTTTAAGAATAAAAAGTGTACTGGATGAAGAATCACAATCACCTGAAGCCCCGTTTGGAGAAGGGATAAACGAAGCGTTCCTACATTTGCTCGAATTAGGTGAAAAGGCAGGATTTACTGTGAAAAATGTGGACGGATATGCTGGACACATTGAATTATCAGGGTCTTCAGACGAAATTGTCGGGATATTATGTCATGTAGATGTTGTACCTGAAGGAGATGGTTGGACAACTGATCCTTACAGTGCAGAAATTCGTAATGGAAAAATCTTTGCAAGAGGAGCGATGGATGATAAAGGACCGACAATTGCTGCTTTCTATGCAATGAAAATCGTAAAGGATCTTAACTTACCATTAAAAAAGAATGTTCGAATGATCATTGGTACAGATGAAGAAAGTGAATGGCGTTGTGTAGATCATTACTTCAAACATGAAAAAATGCCTGAACTTGGCTTTGCACCGGATGCGGACTTTCCGATTATTCACGCAGAAAAGGGAATTATTGACTTAACGATTAAACAACAAATTCAAGCTGTTAACGATCCCAAATCTGATCTAATTCTTAGCTCTTTTCAATCTGGAAGAAGATATAACATGGTTCCCGATTATGCAGAGGCCATACTAAAAGGTAAAGAGCATCTATCAAAGGTTGAAACATTATTCACCAAATTCCTTGAGGAGAATGAGGTGAAAGGACAATATAATCTTGAAGCGGACTCAATAAAAGTAGCAGTAGAGGGTGTATCTGCGCATGCGATGGAGCCGAATAATGGAAAAAATGCTGGTATCATGTTAGCAACATTTTTACATATACTTGTGCTTGATCAAAAAGCTCAACACTTCGTGAACGCGATAATAGAAAAATTTGAAGGTGATACTCGAGGCAATAATTTATGCATCGCGTTTAAGGATGATATAAGTGGTGACTTAACCTTAAATGTAGGTATTATCTCTTATCAAGATGATCAGCCTGGACAAATTGGCATTAATATTCGTTACCCGGTGACAGGAAATTCGGAGCAAATAAAAAATAGCTTTATGGAGATAAATGGGTTTGATCTTCACTCATTTGATGATTCGAAGCCTCATCATGTTGAGAAAAATCATCCTCTCATTCAAGCTCTTCAAAAAGTTTATGAAGAGCAAACAGGTGATCATGCTGAACTAATCGCAATAGGTGGCGGTACATATGCAAGATCATTAGAAGCGGGGGTTGCTTTTGGTCCTTTATTCCCTGGCCGTCCGGATGTTGCTCATCAGAAGGATGAATACATCGAAATTGAGGACCTCCTAAAAGCAACAGCTATTTATGCTCAAGCGATCTATGAGCTTGCAAGATAAACAAAAAAGATGACTTTTTAGTCATCTTTTTTGAAAGGTAAGAAAGAATTTTCGTACTTAGTTTGAGTGTCTAGCACCGAAGCACAGAAAATGCAAGTGCAGTTACAGCGATAGGACGTCGCGTTTGTAACTGCCTCGAAGTCATAAGCCGCAAATGAATTGAAGACAAAGAACATCTTCTATTCATTTGCTTCTTATTTGCCGGAGGCTGACCAAGGCGCTTCCGCTTTTAATAAGCAAACACATCACTAGATAAATAACGTTCACCTGTGTCACATGTCATACAAACGACGATATCTTCCGGAGATAAACGCTTGGCTACTTCTATGGCTGCAAAGCAGGCTGCACCTGATGATGGCCCTACTAATAATCCTTCCTCACGAGCTAGTCTTCTCGTAATTTCATATGCCTGCTCATCTTCAATTTTGAATATTTCATCATATACTTTTTGATTTAAGATAGGTGGAATAAAACCTGGACTTGTCCCAACTAATTTATGGTTTCCAGGCTCTCCACCGGACAAAACAGGAGAACCAGCTGGTTCTACAACATGCACAGTCAAATTTTTATAATGCTCCTTCAGTACTTCCCCAGTACCTGTAATCGTTCCACCTGTTCCTGCTGTAGCAATAAAGGCTGTAAGAGATTTACCAATTTCGTCTAGTGCTTCAATGATTTCTCTTGCAGTTGTATGTCTATGTGCATCAGGGTTTGCAGGATTTTCGAATTGCATTGGTATAAATGAATTAGGGATTTCTTTGGCTAATTGTTCAGCTTTTTTGATTGAGCCAGGCATTCTTTCTGCACCAGGTGTTAAGACAACATCTGCTCCATATGCCTTTAATAAATTGATTCGCTCTTTTGTCATCGTATCAGGCATGACAAGTATTGCTTTATATCCTCGTGCTGCTGCACTCATTGCAATTCCAATTCCTGTATTACCACTAGTAGGCTCAATAATCGTTGAGTTTGGTTTTAGTAACCCTTGTCGCTCAGCCTCTACGATCATATTAAAAGCAGCACGGTCTTTAACGCTTCCACTTGGATTGAAAAACTCTAATTTTAAATAAATTGCTGCACCGCCCTTTGGATTCACTTTATTTAATTTCACCAATGGGGTATTTCCTATAAGTTCCGACATATTATGAACAACTTTCATGTTTTATCACTCCATTTTCGGTTATGGCTAATTACATGTTTTTGATTCAACTAGTGATCGTGGTTGATAAAATTATATCAGTAATGAAAAAAATATCACAATAACCGGTTTAAACAAGTTTAAATGGTTTGGCTAATATCCTTTTAATAGGAGACATTGTGGGATAAAATAAAGGAATGAACCTGTATTTTTCCAGTTTTGCTTAAACAGTCAACATCATCTGGAGGTTACAATGAAAAAACATTATTTCCTTGCAGTACCAATTGAAGAGAAGCATAGAGCTATTCTACAAAACTGGATCCACATGAATAAATCTAAATTGCCTTTTAAGTCATGGGTACATCCAGAAGACTACCATATCACATTAGCTTTCTTGGGAGATATTCAACCAAGCAGCAGATTGAACGAGCTAGTAAAAAGAGTTGATGAAACAGTGAAAAATTGTCACCAGTTTGAGATTTCACTAAAAGGGATCGACATTTTTGGGAAAAAAGATTCACCAAGAATATTTTGGGCAGGTGTGGAAAATTCATCATCACTTCATCACGTGCAAAAACTAATTGTGAAGGCAAGTGAAGAGGTAGGATTTCAGCTTGATCGTAAACCATTTCAACCTCATATCACGCTGGCAAGAAAGTGGAATTCAGATGAACCATTTATTAAGTCACCAGGGCTTGATCATGTGTTTGATGATAAATCATCTCCCAGCCTTGTAAAATCAATTCACTTATATCAAACACATCTTGATCGAATTCCAAAATATGAAGCAATAAACATTTTTCCATTACTACAACCAGAATAACGATAAGATGGGGGAGAGGTAAGAGGTAATGAAGTTTGTTTATTTTATTCTTCAAATCATTTGTTTATATTTGATCTTTTTCATAGGCGAATGGATTCAAATAATTAGCCACATACCAATTCCGGGGAGTATTATTGGAATGATGCTTTTGTTTGTAGCGTTATCCCTGAATGTTATTAAACGGGAATGGTTGTCCTCGGGAAGTTCTTTTTTGTTGAAGAACCTTCCACTACTTTTTGTTCCTGCTACAGTAGGGATAATCGATTATCTGGATTTGTTTAAAGGAGTAGGATTTATCAGTTTGATTATCTCTTTTGTTAGTACAATGTTGGTTTTCATTACCTCAGCTATGGTAAGTGAGAAGATGTTAAAAAGAGGGAAAGATCTTAGTCAGCAAAAGGGGATTCACTTATGAGTTTGATTTTGTATGCTGCAGCATTTGTTATTATAACAGTTTTTATTTTTTTCTTAATGAAAAAACTCTATCACCGCTTTGCTTATCCGATTCTTGTCCCAATATTTACAACAAGTTTACTAATTGTTTGTATTTTACTGCTTTTCAACATTCCTTATCAGACGTATATGAGTGGAGGCGAATGGTTGGCCAAACTTTTAGGGCCAGCTGTTGTGGCATTAGCTATCCCATTATTTGATCACCGTGAAATGTTAAAAAAATATCTCCTGAATATCGTGTTAAGTGTCTGTATAGGAGCCATTATTGGTATTTCCACCGGACTATTTTTAGGGTTTATTTTTCAATTAGATCAAGAGCTGCTTCTTTCTATAGCACCCAAATCAGTTACAACACCGATTGCGATGGATATAAGTGAAATGAGTGGAGGAGCCCCAACCCTTACTGCAGTGTACGTGATGGTTGCGGGGATCTCTGGAGCGATGTTTGGACCGTATGTTATGAACCTTTTTAAGGTAAAACACCCAATATCAACTGGAATTGGGTTTGGGACGGCATCACATGGGATTGGTACCGCTAGGGCATTAGAAATCGGTAGTGTAGAAGGTGCAATAAGTTCTATATCAATGACTTTAAGTGCGATAATGACTAGCATTTTTTGCCCAATCATTTTATCATTTATGTTCTAGGTGAAGTTTTAGAGGGAGTTGGTAAACATTTGGCGCAAATTATTAAACTTTATGACTATATCTCGAGGTATGAAATAGATGCATATCGGTATCCAAGTCAGTTTATACGGTTAAAACGTCAGCAATGGGACAAAGTGTCAAAGGCATGGGAAAATAACATGTTTCACACTGTCATGAAGGTAAGCGAACAACCAATCAATACACAAAAGGGAACTAAGGGGAGGTTCTTTGAAAAATTTAAAAATAAATTTTCAAAGGAAGAAGAGCCGTTAAAGGAAGTTAAGCCATTCATTAGAGAGGCTGTATTAGAAGATGATGAATTACAATTTTCATTTACAACCATTCCGAGAACACAGGAAGATTTAAAGCACTTATTTTTAGATTATATTTTTCGATTTCAAGTTCGTTGGGCCAGCTCAACCATTCGTGAGAAATCATCAGTAGATCAAGCGATATATAGAGATCTTCTTTTACAATATTTTGCTAAACGACTTCCAGACCACTATTTATTACTCTATCGTCCTGTTTTTAAACTGAAAAATGCACCTGTTGAATTAGATATGATTCTAATTGGAACAACAGAAGTATATTGTATTACAGTTGTTGAAGAACAGAATGGCACAGTCTTTACCGGATCAAAGGAGAAATTTTGGATTGCTCGAAAAGGAGAGGATCAGAAAAAAATCCTCAATCCGTTGCTAAGTCTAAATCGAACTGGGGCAGTGGCGCAAGCGCTCATTACATCAAACAATATTGATCTTACAGTCAAAAAACTTGTGATCAGCCGAAATGGCTATATAGATTATCCATTTGCTCCATATGATATAACAATCCTGGATAAACGGTCATATAGTGAATGGTTTCAGCGACTGAGACAAACATCTGCACCTATAAAACACACGCAATTAAAAGGGGCCCAAGTATTACTTTCTCATTGCTTAACAAACTCTTATTACCGTAAGGAATGGAATGAAACAGAAACACCTTAGATGACCAAAAACAGACACTACTCATCTAATAACAAGAGAAAAGGACAAGATGAATGGATTTTGTCCTTTTTATATGTTTAAAGCAAAGAATGTTATTTGATGAAAAGCTCAACTGCGCTTCTGTCTTCTTTTAAGCAGGCTTGTCAGTAGGCGGGTTTTCTTATTGTTTAGGGTCTAAAAAATAAAAATCATACCTAATCCTTGAAGTTGGGAATGGGACATGAACACATACATAAACAAGTACATAAACTATGATGAAGATGGATGGAGTTACAAGGGATGAGTGGATTATTTTTTATTATTAATCAACATTCAGGATATGGTAAGGGTGAAAAGGTGTGGAGGAAAGTAAAAAAAGAACTTAAGTTTAAAAAGGTTTCGTATCGTTCATTTTATACAGAATATCATGGACATGCTGAAGTTCTTGCTAGACAAATTGCCACCATACAAGACTATCATTTAAAAACAATTATCTGTATTGGTGGAGACGGGACAATGAATGAAATTGTAAACGGTTTAAGTGGATTTAATAAAGTGAAAATAGCCCTCCTTTATACAGGAAGAACAACTAAACGAAGTCATTCCAGTTTATCCTCTAATCCATCAAAAGCTATAAAGGATATCCTCAAGCTGTTGCGTAAACCTGTGAATGGGCCGGACCTTGTTGAATATCAACTTGAAGGAAAAGGGACCAATAGGAAATGCATTTACAAGCTTGGGATAGGTCTCATAACAAAGGTGATTGAACAAGAAAGTTTGCTGAAAACGAAATCAATGATGCCTATTTTAGGTCGGATAGGGTTTATGACAGGCTTTTTAAAGGTATTATGGAATTATCAGCCAATTCCCATTATGATAAAGGCTGATGAACAAGAGGTGACACAACATGAAAATGTGTGGTTTCTTCTCGTATCTAATCAACCATGTCGTTGGGCTAGATTAAAAATTGCCCCACAAGCAAAGGCCAATGACGGAATGTTAACGATCACGATTGTCAAAAATATCAGTCGGTTTCAGCTAGTTGTATTATTCTTATTTAATCAAAAAAGTCATCGTCTAAAACAGGAAGCTTTGACTGAATTCACATGTGAGAAAATAACCATTCACACACATACTGTCCAAACTGTTGAGGCTGATGGCGAGCTTGTAGGAGAAAGCCCAATAACCGTGGCTGTAAAAAAATCTCAAAGTGAATTAGTAATATAAACTAAAACTCTCTTTTGGGGGTGTCATCTTGCTAAAGATTAATAGGCCATTTGAAGCTTTTTTAGATAAAATGGATGAAGTCACAATTCTTATTCCGAAGAGTTTGGATCGGGAAAAGAAGAATTTCTCACTTACATTTAACCAGGGGAATGAACCCCTTTTCATTATAGATAGATTGGATATTGGAGCACATATAAAATATGTATGTAAGCTTTCTTGTGAGTTTCAATTCGGGCAAACGTATGTAATTAAAGATGAACTAGGATTCGAAACAGATCTGCAAATTGGTGCAGTCATACGTACCATTGAGTTTGATCAGAAATTTGCGTATACAGGGTCAGATTTAGGAACAATTTATACAAAAGAACGCACGATATGGAAGGTGTGGGCACCTACTGCAACTTATATGAAATTGCGTCTTTATCATCAAGATGAACAAGTGTTTAAAACATATCACATGGTCAGAGGCGAAAAAGGCACGTGGTCAATTACATTAGAGGGAGATTATGAAGGATATTATTATTCCTTTCTTGCTTGTATAAACTTAATGTGGAATGAAGCGGTAGACCCTTATACAAAAGCAGTTTCCATTAACGGAAAATTTGGCGTTATCATAGATAAACAGAAAACAAGTGTACCGAAAATAGACCTCCCCCTTATGAAAAATAAAACAGATGCTATTATTTATGAAGCCCATATACGTGATTTTTCTATACACGAAAACAGTGGTTTAATTCATAAGGGAAAGTATGAAGCTTGGCTTGAAAGTCAGACAAAAAATCGTCAAGGTGATACAACAGGGATAAGCTATTTGAAGGAGTTAGGAGTCACACATATTGAACTTTTGCCGGTAAATGATTATGAAGAAGTGGATGAAAGAAAACCGCTCGACGCCTATAATTGGGGCTATAACCCTCTTCACTTTTTTGCTCCTGAAGGAAGTTACTCACAAAACCCTAAAGATCCATATAGGCGGATTATCGAGTTAAAATCAGTCATTCAGTCTCTTCATAATCAGGGTTTAAAAGTGATACTTGACGTTGTATATAATCATGTTTATTCAAAAGAGAACTCTTCGTTTGAAAAGCTATTGCCAGGCTATTATTTCAGACATGACGAAAATGGAATTGCATCAAATGGAACCGGCGTGGGGAATGATCTTGCCTCTGAACGCTTTATGGTAAGAAAATTTATTGTTGATTGTGTCACATATTGGATGAAAGAGTTTGACATTGATGGTTTTCGCTTTGATTTAATGGGAATTCATGATATAGATACAATGAAGCAAGTAGAAAAGGCAGTTTTATCATTGAAGCAGGATGCTTTTTTACTGGGAGAAGGTTGGGATTTAAATACGCCTTTACCATTAGAACAAAAAACAATCATTAAAAATGCGCATAAAGTTCCTAATATCAGCTTTTTTAACGATCAATTTCGAGATGTTATTAAAGGGAGCACCTTCAGTTTGCATGATACAGGATTCGTATACGAAGACACGGGCAAAATTGATCAAACAAAACGGTTAATTGGCGGTTCACCAACAATGTTTGCTAGTCCTGAACAATCCATTAACTATGTTGAATCACATGATAATCACACAATGTGGGATCGATTCTTGTTATTTTCTGAAATAGAGAAAAAAGAGTTAAAGCAAGCGAGACATCGATTGGCGACAAGCATTGTCCTGTTATCACAGGGAGTTCCGTTTCTTCACGCAGGTCAAGAATTTTTCCGCACGAAAAATGGGATAGAAAATAGTTACAATTCTCCTGATCATATCAATTCCCTAAATTGGGATGATCGTTCAAAGTATAAGGATAATGTAGAGTATATTAAAGGGTTAATAAAACTTAGAAAGCTGCATGGAGCTTTTCGTTTATCATCAAAGGAGCTCATTGAGAAGCATTTAACATTTATTCCGCATCGTCAATTGCTTTCATATCAGCTGAATAACGTAGGTGCATATGGTCCTTGGAATCAAATTTATGTTGTGCATCATAATCAAATAGATAAATCTTATGAATTGAGGCTTCCCGGAGATGGAGATTGGATGCAAATTGTGTGTCCGTCAAATACCTATTTGGAGTCACCTTATGTGATGAAAAATGTCATTAAGATAGATGAAATAGGAACGTATGTTTTTTGTAAAAACTAGGATTTTAGTTTTGCTTGACTAGTCTTATCCTAAGGGGATAAAATTTAATAGGATGGCTATAGTGCAATATTTTCTATAATCACTAATAGCTATCCTTTTTATATGAAATAAATGTTGAACATATCATCAAATTGACTTTACTTAGGCGTGTTTGGAAAAACTTAAATACATGCTATTCTTAAAGATAAATTACAATACGAAATGTTGGGTTGAAATTGAAGGTGAACTGGTTGGAACAAGTATTAGGTAGTGAGTGGAAGATTACACCTGCTGGAGGAGCAACAGGAGACGCATATTTTGCAACAAAAGATGGGCAGGAGCTTTTCTTGAAGCGAAACAGTTCTCCGTTTTTAGCTGTTCTTTCTGCTGAAGGCATCGTTCCAAAGCTAGTTTGGACAAAGCGCATGGAAAATGGTGATGTCATCACAGCACAACACCGTCTAACAGGTCGTGAGCTTAAACCGAAGGATATGAATGGTCAAAATGTTGCGGAGCTTTTACGAAAAATTCATCGCTCAAAAGAGCTACTTGATATGCTTAAGCGATTAGGGAAGCAACCGCTCACTCCTAACTTCATTGTTGAAGATATAAAGGAAGCAGTTGCTTTTGAAGGGATAAACCTTCCAATCATAAATGAAGCACTCGAATTATTAACCAAACAGCTGCCAAATGTACAATGCGATGAACAGGTTGTCTGTCATTGTGATGTAAACCATAATAATTGGCTCCTGTCTGAAGAAAACCAATTATATTTAATTGATTGGGATGGTGCAATGATTGCCGATCCTGCTATTGATATCGGCATACTATTATATTGGTATATTGAAGAAGCTGATTGGAAAGAGTGGCTTTTATCTTATGGACTTACATTGGATGAGCACCTAAAAACAAGAATTTACTGGTATGTGCTCCTACAAGCCCTTACTTCTTTTTTATGGTATCACGGAAAAGAAAATGAAAAAGAAAAACAAAATTGGATTGAGCATATTCACATCATCCTTAAAAAAATCACCAACTGTTACGAATAGGTGTCAATATCATGAATCCATTGAGATAATTGTTGCTGATGTGATTCAATATGCTGATTTAGAGCTACTGAATTTTTTCCGGCTTGGCTGTAAGAATAAATATCTTCGAGTAAGCTTTTTGCTTGTTGGTTTGTATTAGAGTTAACCATTAAGGATTTAATCACCCTTTCAAGTTGCTCACACTCTGCTACAGTTCCACAGCATTCACTTTGATGGTCAGATAAAATATCTTTTAACAAATTAACTTGGTCATGGTATTGGATGGGCAAAATAAACACTCCTTTTCTAAGCCATATAGATATAATGTGTGATTATAACATGAAAATATTCAAGAATTGACTGATAAGGATGATAGAAGTGAAGGGAAACGCCCCTTTGTTTAAGTCATCCTTTTTATATTGTTTAAACTTATGAAAGAGGACTAAAAAATTGGTAAGAATGAAATAAGCCTTGCGGACAAGGGTTTATTCATGGTATCTTTTAGAACGATATTAAATCGATAGAGGTGTCTACATGCGTTTACGTCACAAACCTTGGGCTAGCGATTTTATTGCTGAGCAATCAGAATATGCTATATCAAACCCTGAACAATATAAAGGAAAATGGCATGAACTTTTTGGAAATAATAATCCAATCCATATTGAAGTTGGAACAGGTAAAGGCCAATTTTTAGCTGGGATGTCACAACAAAATCCTGACGTTAATTATATAGGAATCGAGTTGTTTGATAGTGTCATTGTAGCAGCTATTCAAAAGGCTGTAGATTTACAGATACCAAATTTAAAATTTCTTAATGTAAATGCAAAGGATTTAACAGAATACTTTGCACCTGGTGAAATTGATCGTGTATATTTAAATTTTTCTGATCCTTGGCCGAAAACTCGCCATGCTAAAAGAAGACTCACATATAAGAGCTTTTTAGCTTTGTATGAAGAAATCCTTGTTAAAGGTGGAGAAATTCATTTCAAAACAGATAATCAAGGTTTATTTGAATATTCTTTAATTAGTTTTTCTGAATATGGATTACAATTAAAGTATGTAAGTTTAGACCTTCACAATAGCGATTTTGAAGGTAATGTTATGACAGAATATGAAGAGAAGTTTTCCGAAAAAGGTCAGCGAATTTACCGGGTTGAAGCAAAGTATATGAACGAAGAAATCCAAAAATAGAATAAGTTACTTAAAAATACCACATGATTTTGTGGTATTTTTTTCTTCTTTTAGATTATTTAGTCTCACCAATTTTGTGATCATACATATAAATGAAATGAGATTATGGCCTATGTGCCCATATGATTTTGTCTTGTTTTTTATGTTTTTTGCAAAACGAAAGGGATATCCCTTCATAAAATGTGATCACAGGAGTGCTAGAATATGAAAAAAGCGAAAGAATTATTAGATCTGCCTATTTTTAGTATTTCCGGGGCAAAGCAAGTAGGAATCATTAAAGATTTAGTTATAGACCCGAATGATTTTTCGGTTGAGTTTTTTATAGTCGGCCAAGATGACTGGCAGGAAAGTGTGATGGCTCTTCATTACGAGAAGGTTTTTGGGTTTGGAGAGTTTGCAATCATAGTCGAAGAAGATCAACCTTTAATTGAATTAAATAATATTCCATTTTTTTATCAAAAAGTTAACTTGAAAGGCTCTCAAGTTATTACAACAGGAGGAGAATTTTCAGGAATTATATTGGATTTTTATTTTAATGAAGAAAATGGTCGTTTAGAAAGTCTACTTTTAAATTCGTTTAACAGAGAATTGTTTTTACCAATTGAAAATGTTATTTCTCTGGGGAAAGATCTTGTTATTATTAATGATTCATTATCAGATATAATCCCAAGTATTGAAGGTGAGGAACAGGAGGATGCTCCTTCTTCTCAAGGTAATGAAGGGAACCGAAATAGAAAAAAAGAAGCATTACGGATCATGTTAGGTGAATTAATTAAAAATGAACTTTCGGTAGAAAACCCAATTTCAAAAAAGCTTGAGGAAGATTAAAGAAAAGTATACAAAACAATCATCCGATACTATATTAAGTGACCAGTCCAGTGTGGATTTGGTCCTTCTTTGCTTTTTGGATTAGTTTATTAAGATTAGCAGGTCATGCTTTTTTAATAAATATCTTTCATATGGTAAAATTATTTTGGGAGGGATTGAAATGGAAACACTTCAGATTGGTCAAACAAAGATTACATGGCTAAGAGGCGGGGTTACCCATATGGATGGTGGAGCAATGTTCGGGGTAGTTCCAAAACCTTTATGGTCGAGAAAATATGCTGTAAATGAAAGGAATCAAATTGAACTCAGAACAGATCCATTGCTTATTCAAAAAGATGGATTGAATATATTACTTGAAGCAGGAATTGGAAATGAAAAACTAAACGAAAAACAAATTAGGAATTATGGGGTTGAAGAGGAATCTTCAGTAGAGAAATTATTGCAAGAGTTAGGGTTAACTACTCATGATATTCACTATGTGTTAATGACTCATATGCATTTTGATCATGCATGTGGATTAACGAAATGGGAGGAAGGGCATCTAACGTCTGTTTTTCCTAAAGCAAAAATTATCACATCATCTATCGAATGGGAAGAGATGCAACATCCTAATATAAGATCTGTAAATACATATTGGAAAGAAAATTGGGAAGCTGTCAAGGATCAAGTTTCAACTTTCGAATCAAAAATGTCTGTAGTAGAAGGTATTGATATCCATCATACTGGTGGACATAGTGACGGTCATAGTATTGTCATTCTTCAAGATGGAGGAGAAACCATTGTCCACATGGGTGATTTAATGCCAACACATGCACATGAAAATCCGTTGTGGGTACTTGCTTATGATGATTATCCTATGACATCGATCGAAAACAAACAGAAGTGGATTGAATTTGGAAGACAGCGCCGAGCATGGTTTACATTCTATCATGATGCGGTTTATCGTGGCATAAAATGGAATGAGAATGGTGAAATTGTTGATAAGATTGAACGAATAAGAAGTTAAAAATATAAAAATGAGGGGGCATAATTAACCTTTTATGTCCCCCTGATAGAGTCATTAATTTATTCGGTCAACATGGATAATCGTTCCGGAATTTGTATCAACAAAAGCTTCATATTGCTCGAGTTGATCCTCTACTGTCCTTGAAATACCAGCTTTATATACGTCATAGGATAGATGCTCATTAGAAAAAGTCTCTGGAACTGTATAAATCCAGGATCCATCAATCGGACCTTTTTCTTTAAAAGCTTTCTTTACAATTTCTAGTGCTTTTTCAGAAGAGATTTTGAAAGGTTTTATTTGATCTTTTATAAAATAAGTACCAACAATACCTAAACCTAATCCTAATAAAAAGTACCTTGTTTTCATTTTTAACACCCCTTTAGAATATGTATACAATACTAGTTACAACGGGTATTCTTATTTCTTTCTTTATTAGTATACAAAAACCTAAGGGGCATGTTAAGGAAGAATAAAACAAGAAAAATATTTATAATAGATGTTGGGAGTTTTCATTTACATAACGGTTCTTTAATAAAGGCAAATTTCGTAGAGATTGTTGCTTTTGAAAACTATTTTAACTCTATAGTGGAATGGAGCAGAAGATACTCGACTCCTGTGGGAAGTGAGGAAAAGCTGAGACCCCACAGGCGAAGCCGAGGAGGCTCAGCTTCCTCTCAGGCGCATCGAGTGTCTGAAGCGCAATGAAACCAACTAATACCCTTAACAGCATTGTAAAGTACCGAAGTTTACGAAAAAAAGTCTGTATTAAAAATAAAAGCTATTTGGCTGAAAAGAGGGAATATATGAATCAAGAAACATTAGAATTATTTAAAACATTAACAGAACTGCCGGGAGCTCCGGGAAATGAGCACCAAGTAAGGGCGTTTATGAAAAGTCAACTTGAACCAATCTCAGATGAAATTGTTCAAGATAAATTAGGCAGTATATTTGGTGTCAGACATGGAAAACAAGGTGAACCAACCATAATGGTGGCTGGACATATGGATGAGGTTGGATTTATGGTTACAGCCATTACGGATAATGGTATGCTTCGTTTTCAACCGCTTGGGGGCTGGTGGAGTCAAGTTCTTTTAGCTCAAAGGGTTCAAATTATCACAGATCATGGACCTGTTATTGGTGTTGTTGGTTCAATTCCTCCTCACTTGTTAAGTGAAGGTCAACGTAACAAACCCATGGACATGAAAAACATGTTAATCGATATTGGAGCAGATGATCGCGAGGATGCAAAAAGGATCGGGGTTAAGCCAGGCCAACAAATTGTTCCGATCTGTCCGTTTACTCCAATGTCAAACCCCAAGAAAATATTAGCAAAAGCATGGGATAACCGTTATGGATGCGGCTTAGCCATAGAACTTCTTAAAGAATTAAAAGATGAGGTTCTTCCGCATACACTTTATTCTGGAGCAACTGTTCAGGAAGAGGTTGGATTACGTGGAGCACAAACTGCTGCCACGATGATCAATCCTGATTTGTTTTTTGCTCTAGATGCTGGCCCAGCTAATGATATGAGTGGAGATAAGAAGGAGTTCGGTCAGCTTGGAAAGGGTGCTGTTCTTCGAATTCTTGATCGATCAATGGTCACACATCGTGGAATGAGAGAATTTGTTCTTGATATGGCGGAGACTCATAATATTCCATATCAATATTTTGTTTCACAGGGCGGAACTGACGCTGGCCGGGTCCATATTTCAAATAATGGTGTTCCATCTACTGTGATTGGAGTAAGCTCAAGATATATTCATACATCAGGTTCGATTCTGCATGTAGATGACTATGCAGCTGCTAAAGAGCTTCTCATAAGACTAGTGAAATCATGTGATTCAACAACCGTTCATTCAATAAAAAGTAATTCGTAATCATTAAAGGGAGAGGCAACTGTGAAAATTGCAATTGGAACAAAAAATCCTACCAAAGTTAATGCAGTGAACCAAGCATTTTCATTATTCATTGATGCAGAATTTATTTCAACAAATGTCCCTTCAAACGTTTCTGCACAACCACTTACAGATTCGGAAACATTAACAGGAGCGATCAATCGGGCCAAAAATGCACTAGAAGCTGAAGAAGCTGACATTGGTGTCGGTTTAGAAGGAGGGCTTATCAAAACCGATTACGGCTATTTTTTATGTAATTGGGGAGCAATCTATGTAAAGGAGCAACAACCAATAATTGCAGGAGGAGCCAGGATCGTGATCCCCGAAGAAATAGGTGATCTAGTATTTAAAGGCCGTGAATTAGGTGATGTAATGGATATGTATGTAAAGAAAAAGAATGTTCGTCATAATGAGGGAGCGATAGGGATTTTTACAAATGGAATTGTAGATCGCACCAAGATGTTTAAAGAGCTTTCTAATCTTTTGATTGGTCAATATTTATTTCAACAAAAATATTAACATAATAAAGGATCCCCCTTCAGTTTTATTGTGACTCACTGAAGGGGGGCTTTTTATTGAAAGATAAAGAAAAGGAGTGAAAAATTTTTTACTTAGTTTTTAGCTCCGCAGCGCAGGACGTCGGGTTTGTAACTGCCTCGGGTCATATGCCGCTCAGGAGGTGAAGACAAAACCACTTTATGCCTGCCTTAGGATGATCAAGGAGCTTGTGCTTTCAATTATATAGGGTCTGAGCGTTGAGGTAACCAATTAGCCAAATAGAGGGGGAGATCATGATCGTTTGCTCTAGTTGTATGTCCCCCATCTTCTAATAAAAATGTCTTATCTTTACTGCTAACAAAATCAATGACACGCATGTTTTGTTCTTTTAGGACAAGACGATCATGTTCAGTGGAAATGACAAGGAGATTTGCATGGATATTACTTAATTCTGCTTTTTTTCCATGAATTATTAATCCACCCTCAATCAATTTGTTTTTCTTTCCTAATTCATTCATTAGTTCCTGCATCGCAGCGCCTGTAAAAGGAATATGTCCATCCGTCCATGCTTTTAATCTTTTCCATTTTTCAACATAGTTTTCGTCATAAGCCTTATTAAGTAAGGAGAGATATGGGCTAAAATAGATAGGATTTGTCACCATTCTCATTCCTGCCTTCATTGAATGGCCCGAAATTAAACCCACAGCTTCTAAGAGCCTATTGATATTTAGCTTATCCTCTTTGCTAGCTTGGGCAAGTTTATCGAAAAAAGGTACAGTTTCAAAATCAATTGGAGAAACATTTAAAATGAGGTTTCGAATTGGTTCATCAGCAATCGTTGCATACATTGTAGCTAAAGTTCCGCCAAGGCAATAGCCAATAAGGGTTATTTCCTGTGCACCAGAATGTCGAAGCGCTCTTCGTACACCTTTTTGAATGTAATGAACAACGTAGTCACTAGCTGAGATATCTTTGTCTTCATATCCAGGGATACCAAAGTCCATTAAATAGACTTCAAATCCATTTCGTGTAAAATTTTCAATCACGCTATTACCAGGTGCCATATCTAAAATAAACGGCTGATTCACAAGGGAATATACGAGGAAAAGGGGAACTTTGTATTTTTTTTCTGTCGGAGCGTAATACCATAAAGTTGATTTGTTTTTTTTCCAAATTGCATCTCGTGGAGTTGCACCAACCTTTGGAGCGGGACGATTCCATGCTCCGAAAAAACCTTTCCACCTTTTAAGTTCTTTTTCAAGATCATATTGGGGGCCTGAATTATGCTGCTCATTCATATTCATTTCCCCATTTTCTATCCCGTTTTTCTTGAAGACGTTGCAATAACTTTTTATTTAATTCTTTTAAATCTACTTGTCCTGGTGGTTTTAATAATTCTTTTTGTAATTCTTCTTTTAATTTACTTGAATCTGATATAGATCTTTTTTTCTTTGCAAATAAACTATTCTTGCATGTTGACACTCTTTTCGCAATGGAACTCTCTAATGCTTCTAATTGATCATGTAGATGACCTGTTGGATCTTTAAGTAATTCTTCTAGTTCTTGCCGGACCTTATCATCTATATTTTCAAGTTGATTTGTTGCTTTATTGTTTATATCCTTCAAGATCGTTATTTTAAGTTCTTTTAAAAGATTTAGAATCGAGTATAGCTCCTCTTCTATGTTATCTAACTTATCTTCAGACTGAACGATTAATTTTCCTAAACGTCCTATATCATTTTTGGTAGGGAAATTTAGTTGTGAAGAAAGTTGCTCAACATAGTCATGGATCGCTTCGATTAAGTGTGCTAGCATATTTCCTGCTGAATTAGCAGTAATAGCTACTTCTTCTTTATTCAATTGATCTTGTATATATTTATTTATTCTGCTTTCTAGTTTGAAACCTAGCTTTTTTAAAAGCGTAAACAATTCCGTGCTTTCATTGTTTGACATACTCCATTTTCCTCCTATCTAAAGTTTTAGGAACGTCTTCTTTTAAACAAAAACATTTACTTTATTTTAGATAGATATGATATAAAAGGTGCATAAATTAATGAGATTGCCTCTGCCTGATTTGAAAAATAGGCAACTATTTTATCAGAAAATAGTTTTGTAACCGTAACCTGAAAGAAGAGATAGGAATAAACTATTTCGTTTACTCAAACAGCAGGAGGTGTGAATAAATTTCATGACTGAAAAACAAATACAAATTTTACTAGACGATCACAATGTTCATCGAAACGTACAAAAGTTTTATGAGAGATTAGTTACATCAACGATTTTTAAATCTATGGACGTGGAAATAATGGATGCATTTTTATCTCATTTTGAATTGAGTGAGGAAATGTCGTTTGAAGAGTTTATTAGTTTGTATAAGATATTTGAAGTTGTTTATGAGGAAAATAAATTTCCAATTATATATTAAACGGATCTCTTTCTTTTAGGTCTAAAAATTTTTATAGATGGTAGGGAGAAGAAAATCTAATCTATCAAAACAGAGCGGATGTCTATACACAAATATTATTTCCTTCATACCATAGTGTAAAAGGAGGATAAAAAATGAGAAAGAAACTTATTACAATGAGTACACAAGGAATAAGGGAAACGTCTTTTCCATTTCAGTTGTACCAAAAAGCAAAAAAATTTGGAACATGGAATCCGCAAGAAATAGATTTTACGCAAGATAAAGAAGATTGGAAAACCCTTTCTACTAAGCATCGTGATTGGATTGTCAGACTACTTGCACAGTTCCAAGGTGGAGAAGAAGCTGTAACACATGATTTATTGCCACTACTTAAGGTTGCTGCATTAGAAGGGCGAATAGAAGAGGAATTGTTCCTTACAACATTTCTATATGATGAAGCAAAACATACAGAACTATTTAGAAAAGTGTTAGATGAGCTTGGTGAAAAAGAAGATTTAACACACTTGCATTCAAAAACATATCGGACGTTCTTTTATGAAATTCTCCCAGACACTATGGAGCGACTTTGGAATCATCCTTCTCCAGAAGCACTAGCAGATGCCGCTACTGTATATAATATGTTTTCAGAGGGAGTATTAGCTGAAACAGGATATAAGGTTTTTTCAGATGGATTAAGCAAAATCGGAAAAATGCCAGGTTTATTAAAAGCAATTGAGTATTTAAAAAGAGATGAGTCAAGACATATTGCGTATGGGACGTATTTGCTTCAAAGATTAATTGGTGAACATCCTCAACTTTTTGATCGAGTGATCAAAAAGTTGGATGAATTGGCACCTCTTGCTCTAGCCTTAAATACTGAAGGAATGACTTTCGAAGATGATGAAAAAGGAAAAAAAGCTTCAACTGAGATAATGAATTTTTCTAAGAAACAATTAATGGCTCGAATTGACATTCTTTCAAGAGCAAAAACAAAAAATATTGAAGATTTATATCCACAATAGGTTGAGAAAGACTAGGATTGGTATTGTTCCTAGTCTTTCCTATTGAATATTATTTCACGACATATTCCAAGATATCTAGTGCTTGTTCTACCGATTCGACAGTTACATTAGCTTTATTAGAAAGCTCCTTCAATGGATGGTGAAGCTGTTCAGGTCTAATTAGAATAAGGGGTTTATTTAATGAAAGAGCAGTGCTGGCATCCATCGCTGTATTCCACTGTTTGTATTGTTCGCCAAATAATGCAATAACAATATCAGCTTTATTCATTAACACTGTTGTCCGTAAATTATTAATTCCTGATGCTGCATCATCTTTGTAAATAGGTCCTGGTTGTTTTCCTAGTATTTGTTCTCCTATATGATCGGAAAGGGAATGATTTTCCATTGGACCAACAAAACGATAAGGTAGATTTCGCTTTAAAGCTTCTTTTTTTATTTCCTCACGCCAATTTGTATGTATTTCTCCTGCTAAGTAAACAATAAATTCCATAAGATCTCCTCCATTAATATATTTTTTCTCATTTTAACATAGTATTCTCCGTTTCTTGGTGATTGAAAACACTTACTCTTGTAGGGAGAAAAAAGTAAGGTTATTATAAAATAAATAGGACCTATTTTCCTACGAATGTTGATGTTATTATAAAATCTTATGTCTTTTAAATATGAGGAGGATTTGTGTGAGAAAATTCGCCTATGTCTTGAGTGCTATTGTATTGTTTATTTTAACTGGGTGCATGCAATCTAGTGAAGAAATAAAAAATAATTCAATTGTAAAAACAGAAGAAGCCTTTTCGAAGAAGCAACAAAATACCAATGAAAAAACAGAGGAATTCTCCTACTATCTACCAGAAAATTTTCAAGTGAAAGAAACAAAAAAGTTTAATGTTTTGCTTGAAAAAGGGAACCAAAACTTTATCCTTTTTGTTAATCAAAATGAGGAAAGGAATAGTAAAGTTTCCTATGAAACATTAATGGAACAATACAAAGATCCCTTTATATCTGAAACGTTTGAAAAGGATAATCAGTTTGGATATCTATTTGTTGTTAAAATAGATAAGAGGCTATATGAGGTTACAGTTGGTATTGGTGGAACAAAGCTTACAACAGAATCAAAAGCAAATGATCTTGAAGAAGATTCTCAAGTCATGATGGAAATTGTGAAATCTGTTAAATAGATGGAAATAGAAGGAAAAGGAATATCTTTTTCAAGTTGGCTAAGTGGAATCTAACACGTAAATCATATAAACTAATACTTGAATTTAAAAAGAGAAGCTTTATGAATGAAGGAGGATTTGACAATGAAACAACTACAATCCAATGATGAATATAAACAGATTATTCTAGGAGAAAAGGTTATCCTTATGTTTTCTGCGGATTGGTGTCCAGACTGCAGGGTAATTGAACCGATTCTTCCAGAGTTAGAGCAAGAAAATAGCGATTTTACTTTTTATTATGTAGACCGTGATAAATACATCGATTTATGTGGGGAATTAAATGTTTTTGGTATTCCAAGCTTTGTCGCGTTTCATGAAGGAAAAGAAGTGGGGCGCTATGTGAATAAAGAAAGGAAATCAAAACAACAGATCCAAGACTTTATTGATGGGATAACGGTATAGGTAGATGTAAATAAGTAATTGAAAGGAGGGGTAAACGTGAAAATGACCTCAAGGAAATTGGTCGAAACGTTAAAAAAACAACTTTCTCATTCAAGCTGGATCTTTCATTTTGATCGCGAAAAGGACACTCTAAGAATAGAAGACAACGAGACCAAAAAAGGTGTTACACTTTCTTTGCCAGGCATTATAGCAAAATGGGAAACATCAAACCAAAGTGCTATTGATGAAGTAGTTTATTATGTAGAAGAGGCTCTACAAGCGATGAAAAATCAGCAGGAGCTAACAGGAAAAGAAAAATCAATCTTTCCAGTTATTCGCTCAACATCCTTTCCAACAGAAAGCAATGAAGGAATTTCATTAGTACATTCTGATCATACAGCTGAGACACGAATCTATTATGCTCTTGATTTAGGAAATACGTATAGATTAATCGATGAAAAAATGATGCAAAGAGAAAATTGGAATATAGAACGAATTCGAGAGATAGCATCATTTAATATCAGATCATTAAAGACAAGTGTGAAAGAAGATCATGTAGCAGGAAACGTTTTTTATTTTTTAAATGCAAATGATGGATATGATGCTAGCCGTATTTTAAATGAAAGTCTTCTACAATCTTTTAAGGAAAAGATTATAGGGAAAATGGCAGTTGCTGTTCCTCATCAAGATGTCCTGATTATTGTTGATATTCAAAATGATACGGGATATGATATTTTAGCACAACTAACTATGAGCTTTTTTGCAAGTGGAAGAGTTCCTATTACAGCTTTATCTTTTTTATATGAAGATGGTGAGTTAGAGCCAATCTTTATTTTAGGAAAAAATAAGCCGAAACATACATAATCATTTGGTTTTAGAAGTATGCATTTGGTGTATTTGACACCCATAAATAAAATGTCTGAATCGTAATGTGTACATATAAATGAAAAGGGGCATCCGAGCGATAAGAAACTACCGCATCGGTACCTCTTTTTTTATTGAAATTAAAGGGTAAACTAAATATTCTTTTTTACTTTTATCTGCAAATCTAGATATTTATTGATACAATAGAAGAGATATTTTTTAGTGAAAAACTAAAATAAATGGCTCATTAGATCGTGAGGTGAGCCATATTTTGATTATATTGAAAGAGTGATATTATGAGTTGGATAAAAAAACTAGTTTCACTATTATTTGGAGATGAAGAAGAAAAAGATACGAATGATATTGAGGCACATTCTCTTCAGGAGCATCAATCTGTAAAAAATGTTCTAAGTGATCCACCATCAAGTATGGAAAATCATCATCAGATTAAAGCCGAGGCGAGAGTATCTTATCAGTATCCAAAAGGAAACTTTCGATTTCCAATTATTCCTGATGAAAGGCACGTAAAAAGAGAGGAACGTCCTAGAAGACCATCTGGATATCAAGAAAACACTCATAGAAAGCAACGAGAGCAAAAAAACAATGCTTATAAGAAACAAAGGCCTTATACAGAGGTTCGAATAGATGACAAGAAAGAAACAAGTTATACAAATAAAAAGCCGTTCCATCCTACAGCCATACCTTCACCAGTATTTGGATTTCAAGCTAGAGATGAGAGGATGCAGTATCGTCCATATCACCTAGTTGGCAATAGCCGAAAACTGGAAACGATTAATGGAGAGAGAGTAATTGGGGATAAAAGGATTGCTCTGAGTAAGGCTGGAAATGAATATAAAACAAATAAGATAGTAGAACGTGTACATAGAGAAGAAAAGCAGAATCCTATTCATATGCATGATCAATTGGCTTCAGTAGAGGAAGTAGACGACACATTATTAACTTTTGAAAATGGAAAGAAAGAATTGAATGAAAATAATAAGATACAACAGAAAGAAGATGATCTTGTAGATGAAGCCTTATACATTGTGAAAACGGAATATCAAAAACAAAATCATGAGTCCAAACAAGATATAAATGAAAAAAGCGAGTATAAGGATTCTATTGGGCATCAATTTGAAGAGGATGAACTAGAGCTAGAAGAGTCAATTCAAAAGGACGAGGATGAACTAGAGCTAGAAGAGTCAATTCAAAAGGACGAGGATGAACTAGAGCTAGAAGAGTCAATTCAAAAGGACGAGGATGAACTAGAGTTAGAAGAGTCAATTCAAAAGGACGAGGATGAACTAGAGCTAGAAGAGTCAATTCAAAAGGACGAGGTTGTACTAGAGCTAGAAGAGTCAATTCAAGAGGACGAGGTTGTACTAGAGCTAGAAGAATCAATTCAAGGGGAGGAACAGATTAATAGTATTCAACCTCAAGAAAAAGATCTTCCTTCAGATGTTGATAGGCTCACATCAAAAAAACAAGAAGAAGCAGAGTACAAAGAAAATCAGCCTCAGGATATTTCAAGTCAAGATCAAAACAAACCTAGACGTAAAACGGTGCCATTTAATGTCATGATGCTAGGAAGAGATAAGCAAAAGTTACGAGAAAAAGCTCAGGATCATAGTTATCAATTTCCATCGCTTGCTTATTTAAATATACCTGAGAAGGAATTAACAGAAGATCATACATGGTTAGAATCACAAAAAGATCTATTAAATGTAACATTACTAAACTTTAACGTAAGAGCCAGTGTTGTAAATGTTACACAGGGACCTTCTGTTACTCGATTTGAAGTGCATCCTGAACCTGGAGTAAAGGTCAATAAAATAACGAATTTAAGCGATGATATTAAATTAAGCTTATCCGCTAGAGACATAAGAATTGAAGCACCAATTCCAGGGAAAAATACAATTGGAATAGAAGTTCCCAATAAAGTGAGTAAAATGGTTTACTTACGGGAGATTTTAAGAAGTAATGAGTTTCGTTCAAATCCTTCACCAATGACTGCAGTGTTAGGTCTTGATATTGCCGGGCAACCTGCCGTTACAGATTTGAAAAAAATGCCCCACGGTTTGATTGCGGGTGCGACGGGTTCAGGTAAGAGTGTCTGTATCAATACAATACTTGTTAGCTTGTTATATAAAGCTTCGCCACATGAAGTGAAATTAATGCTAATTGATCCTAAAATGGTAGAGTTAGCTCCTTATAATGATATACCTCATCTTGTTAGTCCTGTTATAACAGATGTCAAAGCAGCAACTGCTGCTTTGAAATGGGCTGTTGAGGAAATGGAAAGACGATATGAATTGTTTGCACATTCCGGTACCCGGGAAATTACAAGGTATAATCAACTCGTCAAAGAACATAAGCAGGGTGAACATTTACCGTATCTAGTTATTGTCATTGATGAGTTAGCTGATTTAATGATGGTTGCGCCAAATGAAGTTGAAGAAGCTATTTGTCGTATAGCCCAAAAAGCACGGGCATGTGGCATTCATCTTATCGTTGCAACACAAAGACCATCAGTTGATGTCATCACAGGATTAATCAAAGCAAATATTCCAACAAGAATTGCTTTTTCTGTGTCGTCGCAGGTTGATTCAAGAACAATAATTGACGTAAATGGAGCAGAAAAGCTATTAGGTAAAGGTGATATGCTATTTTTAGAAAATGGTTCATCAAAAGCAGTTAGACTTCAAGGTACATTTGTATCGGATGAAGAGATTGAGAGAGTTGTGAAACATGTGAAGCTTCAATCAAAGCCAGAGTACTTATTTCATCAGGATGAACTGGTGAAAAAAGCGACCATACAATCAGATGAGGATGAATTATTTTTAGAAGCATGTGAGTTTGTCGTGAATCAAGGCGGGGCATCAACTTCCAGCTTACAAAGAAGATTCAGAATTGGGTATAACCGTGCTGCTAGATTAATTGATATGATGGAGGAACAAGGAATTATATCTGAAAATCGAGGAAGCAAGCCAAGAGATGTACTTATTTCAGAAGAAGAGTTAGATGCTATCCAAGAGACTCACATTCTATAAAAATCGATAATATGATAAGATACAAAGAAAAAGGCAAGGTTGTTTGAATGGATAAAATCGTTTATCTACAAGCTCTTCGTGAAGAAAAAGAAAATCAACTGATAACCTTTATGACTGACCATATGAAGGCGGTCCATACACATGTGGATCGCCATGTAAATATAAGAGAAAAGGTAAAAGCAAAGCATATCTTAACGGAAAAGCTTGGAGACGAGGCATCGGCGATTTTTACTATATCTCAGGAAAAGTTATTTAAGGATTGGTTTACTTTTGATTATTTAACCATAAGAGGCTTAACCAACTATCAAACCTATATTAACCAAGAGAAGCGTATGATGCACCCAATGGACTCGATTGTACATGCTCTGTTTATGGCTAGTGTGCTTGAACCATTTAAAGTAATAAAATATGATAAAACACATATATATGCAAAGAAATTACTAACCAGTGAAACCTGTACAATAAAGGTAGATGAAGATATTCCAGAATTAAATGAAAATGAGTGGATCTTTTTACGGTCCATTCCTGTATTTGATTATTTTGTTTCAATAAGTGATATTTTTATTCAAAGAGATCACACGATGATGGAAAAATTATTTAGACAACATGAAAAAAGTCCTGATAGTTGGCGTACATTTTTAAAGAAATATTCCATAAAATATAGTTGGAATAGTGCTAAAGTAAATATGAATAACAAAAATATTTGATTTAGAAGTAAACGATTTTTCATGGTCATTATATGTGGCTAATGATATAATATACTTTTGTAGGCTGATTACATATTAGGAAAATAACAAGAATTGTTTATATTTCTAAGAGACGTTTACTATACATGGGTTGCAAATCAAGATAAGCGTCATATACTGTCAATCAGATAGACGTTTGTTGGAGGTTCTAATTATGACTGTTTATCATTTTGTTGGAATTAAAGGGACTGGAATGAGTGCCCTTGCACAGATTTTACATGATATGAACTATGAAGTTCAGGGCTCTGATATAGAGAAAAAAGTTTTTACCCAAAAGGCACTTGAAGCACGAAATATTAAAATTCTGCCTTTTACAAAAGAAAACATTAGAGAAGGATTAACGATTATCGCAGGAAACGCGTATCCTGATACACATGAAGAAATTGAAGAAGCACATAATCTAGGCTTACCAGTGATTCGTTATCACCGTTTTCTAGGGGAATTTCTTCAAAAATATATCAGTGTAGGCATTACCGGAGTGCACGGCAAAACATCAACAACTGGATTGCTGTCACATGTGATTAAAGGTGCTGAGCCAACCTCGTTTTTAATTGGTGATGGTACGGGTAGTGGAGTTCCAAATAGTAAGTATTTTATCTTTGAAGCATGTGAATATCGCAGGCATTTCTTATCTTACAAGCCGGATTATGCGATTATGACAAATATTGATTTTGATCATCCTGACTATTTTACAAGCATTGAGGATGTTTTCAGTGCATTTCAGGAAATGGCTCTTCAAGTGAAGAAGGGCATTATTGCTTGTGGTGATGACGACCAGCTTCAACAAATTCAGGCAAAAGTACCTGTTGTCTATTATGGATTTAATGAGGATAATGATTTTCAAGCTAGAAATATTGTGAAATCAACTGACGGTACAGCATTTGATGTATTTGTCCGTAATACGTTTTATGCGTCTTTTAAGATCACATCGTACGGTGATCATAGTGTATTAAATGCATTATCTGTTATTGCCTTATGTCATTATGAAGGAATTGATGTTGAGATTATTCAACAAAGACTTCAAACATTTGAAGGTGTAAAAAGACGTTTTAATGAAAAGCGAATAGGAAACCAAATACTAATAGATGATTATGCGCATCACCCTACCGAAATTAATGCGACAATTGATGCGGCAAAACAAAAATACCCTGACCGTGACATCGTTGCTGTTTTTCAGCCACATACATTTACAAGAACGCAATCTTTTCTAGATGAGTTTGCTGAAAGCTTACAAAGAGCCGATTACGTCTATTTATGTGATATTTTTGGATCTGCACGTGAAAATGTTGGGAAGTTATCAATCGATAATTTACTTGAAAAGGTCGACAATTCCAGCCTTATTAAGGAAGAGAATACTTCCGTCCTTAAAGCACATGATCATGCGGTATTAATTTTTATGGGTGCTGGTGATATTCAAAAATATCAAGAAGCTTATGAAAATGTCTTAGCATAAGGATTAGGAAAAACAGCTGACTAGAAATAAGAGTTTTATCTTATTTTATGTCAGCTGTTTTTTTATTAGAAAGTGTCATCATGTTATTTGGAATTGGATTTTACTCCATCCTCTATAATGGTTAATGCGTAACCTCTGCCTCTTATTGTGTTAATTTTTATTGAATAAGGTAGTTTTTTTCTAAGTCTATAAATAAGTGCATTCACTTCCTCAGATCCTACCAGACATTCGTTTTTAACCGTCATTAATCTTTCCGGCCACACATATTTAATGATTTCTTCTTTTGAAACAAATGTTTTTCTTTGCATAAGAATATCCATGAACCTGAATTCCTTCTCAGTTAGTGAAACAGAATCGTTTTGAACATGCAAAGTTTGCTTAAGAAAGTCTAATCTTGGTTCAATCTTTTCTAGATTTATTAATTTTCCAAGAGAAAAGGAAAGTTCAGAGGTTTCCTCAATATTTTTATGAGAAAAAGATAAAATAACAAGATTTTTAGCAAATGAAATTTGATCATTGGTTTTGAGTTTCACTGGTGTGTGAGGGATTAGTTTTTTATCATTAAGGAATGTACCATGTTTACTAGCTAAATCTTCAATATAAAAACCTTTTGACTTAAAACAGATGGTAAAATGCTTCCTAGAAACAAAAATATTTTGAAAGGATATATCAGGTATCCAATCGCTTGATTTCCTTCCAAAAATTGTTTTCTTTTTCTGTAAGGAAATAATATTCCCTGTTTCAAAATGTGGTGCTTGTTGAACAACAAGATAAGAATAAATGTCCATTTTCATGATTGCTCCTATTTGTTAGATTCCTATCATTCACTTATTATCCTATAATCATTGTTTATCGGCAAACAAATCTTTACTATAAGTGGTGGAGAAGTATTAAATGAAACTCATCAACATCAAGGAAATAGTAAAAAGCAGGTGTTAAAATGCAGATGCAGGAAATTGTCCTAAAAGTATCTAATGTAAGTAAAACAATTGGTAGAACAACAGTAATAAATGATGTTAGTTTTGAGCTGCATAGAGGTGAAATTCTTGGTTTATTAGGACCAAATGGCTCAGGGAAGACAACGATATTAAAAATGCTTGTAGGGTTATTAAAGCCAACGAAAGGCTCTATTTATATACAAGAGTATGATCTGCAAAATGATTTTGAAAGGGCCATTTCGAAAGTTGGAGCGATCATAGAAAACCCGGTTATGTATGATTTTCTTTCTGGATATGAGAATCTTGTTCAATTATTTAGAATGACTGAACAATTTTCTTATGAAAGAATTGATGAAATAATTGAATTATTAAAAATGGACGAGTACATAAATGATAAGGTTCAAACTTATTCATTAGGAATGAGACAAAGGCTTGGCTTGGCGCAAGCTTTACTCCACAGACCTTCTATCCTTTTACTAGATGAGCCAACAAATGGTTTAGATCCAGAAGGAATGAAAAGTTTAAGGGATATACTTAAAAGACTTGCAGAAAAAGAGGGAGTTTCAATCATTATTTCAAGTCACATTCTTTCAGAAATTGAACACATTTGTCACAGTGTGCTTGTTATGAATAATGGTAAATGTATTGAGCGTTCACCATTAAAAGATTGGGAAAGCAGACAAAAAGAAAAACAAACCTTCTACTTTAGATTAATGAATAAGGATGCTGCTAGATCTTTTTTAGTTGAAAAATATATGAATAGGGGTCTAGTTTTTCATTCAAATGGATTCTTAATAGAATTAGAAGTTGAAGAAGTAGCAAAATTAAATCGATTATTAGTGAACGAGGGATTCGATGTAATCGGAATAGAGAGAACAGAAAACCCATTAGAGCAAATATTTTTACAGAAGTTAGGAGGAGGAAGCAAGTTATGAAAATCCTTTTCCAACTCTTACGTAATGAGAATCAAAAATTATTTAAGCGTGCGAGGATGTGGATATCCTATGGCTTGATTATCATCCTAAATATCCTCTTTGGACTTTTCTTTTACTTCTTATTTAAGGATACTGATTTTTCATTTTGGGATTATATTCAAGTGAGTTCTTATTTGCTTCTTATTATCCAATTAATAAGTATTATAATAGCAGGAGACATTGTTTCAGGTGAGTTTGAGAAAGGTACAATTAAATTTTTGTTTATTCGGCCAGTTAAACGAGTTATCATATTAGTTTCCAAATATATCACTGTTTTAGCAAATGTATGTTTACTAGGCATGTTTCAATTGTTTTTATCAACAATAATGGGCGTCATTTTTTACGCGGATTCGCTTCTAGAGCTTGATCAAAAAGTACTAGTTGGATTAGGAAGTTATTTATTTCAGTTAATAGAAATTGGGATCATCACATCAATTGCCTTTTGCTTGTCAGCTATAACAAGAAGTAGTGTGATTTCAATTGCACTCCCTATTTTTTTAGTTTTCTCATCAAGTGCGGTCATTACATTATTAAACCATTATCATGTTGATGAAGCCAAATATTTATTATTTGCTAATACAAATTTAATGCCTTATTTTTTGGGTGAACCCATTTTTGAAGGAATGACATTACCTTTTTCAATTATGAATATTAGCATTCATATGCTGCTGTTCTTTCTACTTGCTGGGTATATATTTTCAAAAAGAGATGTTCATGTTTAACTACGTAAATAGACGGTGGAAAAAGGTTTCCACCGTCTATTTAATTGGAGGGAAGCATTAGATAGCCCCTTCTTATTTCAAATTTTCCGGATTTAGGGGCTCTAATTCAGGAACCATAAAGCGTCCATCTTTTCGAATAAGAACATCATCAAAATAAATTTCGCCACCACCATATTCCGGGCGCTGAATCATCACCATATCCCAGTGGATATTGGAGTTATTTCCATTATAAGCATCATCATAAGCTTGACCTGGTGTAAAGTGGAAACTGCCATCGATCTTCTCATCAAATAAAATGTCTTGCATTGGGTGTTGAATGAAGGGGTTCACTCCGATCGCAAATTCACCTATATAGCGAGCCCCTTCATCTGTATCAAATATTTTATTGATTCTTTCAGTATTGTTTGCTGTCGCTTCTATAATTTTCCCATCTTTAAAAGTAAGTTGAACATTTTCAAATGTAAACCCATGATACGGTGATGGAGTATTATATGAAATTTTTCCATTAACAGAATCACGTACAGGTGCTGTATATACTTCTCCGTCGGGAATGTTCATTTGACCGGAGCATTTGATTGCAGGGATGTCTTTGATAGAAAAGGTCAGATCAGTATCTTTCCCAGTTAAACGAACTTTATCTGTTTTATTCATTAGGTTAACTAAAGCCTCCATTGCTTTGTCCATTTTACTGTAATCAAGATTACATACATCAAAATAAAAGTTTTCGAACTGTTCTGTACTCATTTTAGCTAATTGAGCCATGGAAGAAGTTGGGTATCTTAATACTACCCACCTTGTTTTAGGAACACGAATGTCCCTGTGGACCTTTTGCCCGATTGTTTGTCCTTGTAGCTTTAACTTTTGTTCTGGTACATCTGCAAATTCATTAATGTTATCACCCGATCGTAAGCCTATGTATGCATCCATTTTGCTCATTACTTCTGCTTCAAATTGAGCCATCATTTCATATTGTTCTTCAATTCCACCCATCATAAGAGCTCGATCCACTTGATGGTCTTTTAAGGATACGAAAGGATATCCCCCAGCCTTATAGGCCTCCTTTACGAGAGCGACAACTAACTCTCTTTGAAGACCAAAATTCTCAATCAGAACCTTTTCTCCCTTTTGTAATTTTATTGAATAATTGATTAGGTTTTTTGCTAAAGTATCGATACGTGAATCTTTCATGTAAATCCTCCTTTATACTTTGTCTGTTTTTGTATAATGTATTGTTTTTAATGCATTTAGATGTAATAACTGGTTCGTTCTATTTTGCCACTATTAATTTTATAAAGGTAATCTCAGGCAACAATAAACGAAAACAGCCATTTTATTTTACATACCTTTTTATTGTACCCCATTCTCATGAAACAATGGTAAAAGCTATATTACTTCGAATAACTTTTCAAAGCATCTTTATGCAAAATGATTTAGGTTGATTGGAGCGTAAGGGAGCCCCCGCAGGTGCAAAGCGCTGAGGATGCCCACCTTACGCCCAAAGGAAAGCGAGCATCCCGTAGCGGAAATCACCTTCCCCTAACACTCTTCTAAAGAGAAATAAAGTTTACAAAAACCGTCAAATCTAAAAAGACTGTCAAATTAAGAAGGAGATTTTAGCTATTATGTAAAATTTATGTTTATAATAGAGAAGATAGGGTATGGAAAGAACAAGGAAAGGTATGGGAGGTGTTAGAAATGATTATCATTTTATACTTAAGTGTTGCATTAATAGCCATTGCTTTTACGATATTGGTGATATATGTTTCGAAAACATTAAAGGCCTTGCAAGCTACGCTAACTAATGTAGCAGGTACATTATCAGGTCTTGAAAAACAAATGATAGGAATAACAACCGAAACAACTGAATTATTACATAAAACAAATGCACTTGCTGAAGATATTCAACAAAAGTCAGAAAAGCTTAATAATGTTGTAGACTCTGTTAAGGATGTGGGTGATACAATCCAGCAGCTTAATACTACAGTCAAAAAAGTGACAACGACTGCATCAACAAACCTTGAAGAAAATCAGGATAAAATTAATCAAATTGTTCAATGGAGTAATGCCGCAATGGATATATGGGCAAAATGGAAACAGAAAAGTGAAAAAAAGCAACAATTAAATGGATAAGTGTACGAATAATTAGAGGAGGTTTTAATCATGGCTAAGAATAGCAATGGCAAAGACTTTATTATCGGATCACTAATTGGAGGACTTGTTGGTGCTGCAACTGCATTATTTCTGGCTCCTAAATCTGGAAAAGAAATGAGAAATAACTTAGGTCAACAAGCATCAATGATGAAGGAACGTACAGGGAAAATAACAAATGGTGCGTTAGAAAAAGGTTCAGAGTTTGCAGCAGTTGCAAAGGATAAAACATCATCTCTTTCACAAGTAGTAACAGAACAGTCCTCTCAAATTATGGACAAAGTGCGCTCCATTACAAATACTTCGAACTCGGAAGAACAAGCAGATGTTGTTGAAAAAGAAATAACGAATGCTTTAGAGGAATTAAATGATGAGACAGTTGTAGAAGAAAAACTGGATCAACCTGAAGCTCCTTTATTATCTGAAGGGGAAGATTCGTCTAAAGAAGAGGATACTGAAAACCATGTAAAAGCGAATAGTTAAAATTGAAACGTGAACAAACCCTAGTGTCAAATTAATTTTGTTAACTAGGTATAGAAAGGTGATAGAATGAGTAATCAGACGATTGAGTCAATTGAACAATTTGAAGACCTTTTACAAAAACATGATGAATTTTTATTTATAAAAAATAGTGTAACTTGTCCTATAAGCCAAGCTGCTTTTGATGAATATCAGGAATTCGCAGAAATACATGCAAATTACCCTAGTTATCATTTACATGTACAAGAAGCTCGTGAACTCTCCAATTATATTGCGGAAAAGTACGGAGTAAAGCATGAATCTCCACAAGCCTTATTGTTCCGAGGGAATAAAGTAGTTTGGAATGCTTCACACTGGAAGATTACATATGATGCATTAAAACAGGAAATTACTGATTAGAGCAAAAAAGGGGATGACGCCATGCGTTATCCTCTTTTTTGGTCCAGGAAATGATAAAATTATGAACTGTTGATGGCGATTTGACATCCAGCTTCGAAGCACAGTACGTGCAAGTGCAGTCTTTACGACAGGACGTCTCGATTTTGACAGCCTCGAGGTCATAAGCATACATGAATTGAAGATAAAGAACGTCTTCTATTCCTATTCGCCTTATGCTTGTCGCCGAATGCTTAGCGCATTGCGCTTTTCTTACTATATCCAGTGAATTTCCAGTTCGTCTCCTGGATTCAAAGGTTCTTGAAAGGTAACTTCTTTACTGTTTTTTAAAAGTTTAAATTGATTACTGCTTGAGTTAGGTATGTCAATCTCAACTGCAGCAAAAAGATCTTGGAAAATAAATGGTTCTACCTTTCTTTTCTTCACTTCAAGCTTTTCACCGTTATATAGGACATCTTTTTCAGATAATTTTATTCCATTTCGATAAAACTCTTGTATGGTTTTTTCAATTACAATTGATTGGCCATTATAAAAAATCGGTAAGGCTTGCAGGTGTTGGATGTTTGTCTCAATGACAAACTCAATTAGTGATGGCTCTTTAACTGGTTTTAGAACAAGAATATCCCCGTTTTCAAGTTTTGACTCCTTTGAGGTTTCTAGCCCGTTTTTAAATAGCTTTCCAGAAAATGCAGGCAGAGGTGTAACTTTATCATTTATCTCTAAGGAGAAGGGTTTTAATTTTTCCAGTTCATCTATTAAACCGATCATCTGTAAACATTCTTCAATTGTTGTTGGAACATTACATATTAGATGATCCCGATCAGACAAAAGCTCATGTTTAGATACTGTTTTATTATTGAGCAAAATACTGGCCGTAATTGTATAGGATTGTCCATTTACATAAAATGATTTTGTAGGAATCTCATCTAAAATCGAGCTGATCGGAACAAATGGAGAATCTCCATCCTTTCCCTTTTCCACGGTAATCGTATCGCCATGTTTAATTGGATCCTCAAGGGAACATACCATTCCATTTTTCTTAATTAATGGTGCTGATCCATGCTCTCCAGGTATTGTAATCGAATGTCCGTTTACTGTTACCATTAAAGCCATTCCAGGCTTTCCATATAGTTTATTCAATTGGATACCTGAAGACAATAAACTGTCTGCAACTGTTAATGCCTTCATATGAAATAGTCGAACAGAACGTTCGTTAACGCTAACGCTTATATATTGGATCGGATTTTGTTTTGATGAAACAGCGATCCCGATCGGAGTCACTAATTCTGGTCCTGTTTGTACATGTTCTGCAAGTTTAAGCTGAGGTATAGCATCAATACCTCTAATTGCCACTCGATTTTCAGGTAATTCTAGTAAAGCTGCTAACCGTCTTGGAAGCTCCGGAGTTTGACTGCCTCCTCCTACAAGCATAATAGCCTTAGGAGATAGACTATTATTCAATCGAATAACCTCATCCCGTATTGATTCTGCAAGCTTATCAATTGCTGGCGAGATTTTCACAATGATGTCCTCTTTAGAAATTTGAGTCTCAAATCCTAAAATATCTGTTATTGTGACTAAATTCTCAGATACTAGTTGCCGCTTTGTTTCTTCAGCCTTTGGAAAATCAAGTAAAAATTCATCTGAAACAGCTTCTGTAATTTCATCACCTGCTATTGGAACCATCCCATAAGAAATAATAGTACCCTTATTCGTAATCGCTATATCTGATGTCCCTGCCCCAATGTCAACGAGAGCAACATTTAATCGTCTCATTGAAGGAGGGATCAATACATTAATCGCAGCAATTGGTTCTAATGTTAATGCTTCCATTTCAAGTCCAGCGCGATTTAAGGCAGCTAACAAAGATTCTACAACTATTTTGGGAAGAAAGGTGGCGATAATCTCTACGGAGGCTTCTTCACCCTGTTGATCAATTAAACTACCAATTTCATCTCCGTCAAGGTGGTAATGGAGTACAGAATATCCTACACAATCATAATGATGGGCACGCTCACTGTCCTGTTTTTCAGCGAGTTGTTTTTGAGCAATTTGTACAGCCATAAGTTCTAGATGAAGAATGTCTTCTTTTTGAATCATCGGTTTGCCTGTTATTTCAATAGAGACAGTTGCTCTTTCAGTTTTTAATGCACGACCTGCAGCAGCAACGCATACTTTATGAAGAGGTCCGTGTTTTCTTTCAAGTTCTTCTTTTACAGAAGAAATAACGTTTGCAACAGACAAAACATCATGAATTTGTCCATCTAACATAGATCGGTTCGTGTGTTCCTTTATAACAGTATCGACAATATAATACGAATTGTTTTCTTCTTTTAAAATTAATCCAACAACAGATCTAGTGCCAATATCAAGCGCAAATGTTAGGTCATTTTGGGTCATGTTGGTACACCTTCTTTAAGCAGATGTTCATATTTTTTAAATATTGTTAGCATAGAAATTTGTTTTATCATGATTTTAAAGCCTTTTATGTACATTCACTTTACCGCATAAAAGCTTAAAAGCGTTTAAATGTTAAAGTTTTTAATGACAATCACTTTTTTATGGTTTATAATTACAACTAATTAAAGAAAATGTACCACACTTTTATTGAATGATAAAGCAATCTTATCTTGTTTCCTTACTAGAGAAGGTTCATTTCAATAGACGTGGGATGTCTAAGTGACAAGCCAAGTTTTCTAATCAATTTTGAATGCGAAAGGATGAGAGAGATGAGTAATGCAGAACTAGAAGCATTAAGAGAGAGAGCTGAGGAAATTAACTTACAGATCTTAAAGTTAATTAATGAGAGAGGCAGAGTTGTTCAAGAAATTGGTAAAGCAAAAGAAGCACAAGGTGTCAATCGTTATGATCCTGTTCGCGAGCGTAAAATGTTAGATAGTATTAAAAAATATAACGATGGACCATTTTTAGACTCAACACTCCAACATATTTTCAAAGAAATCTTCAAGGCAGGGTTAGAATTACAAGAGGATGATCACAGCAAGGCGTTACTAGTTTCACGTAAGAAAAAGCCAGAAGATACAATTATTGAAGTAAACGGTGTAAGAATTGGGGATGGAAGCCAATCATTTATTATTGGTCCTTGTGCGGTTGAGAGCTATGAGCAAGTAGCTGCAGTTGCAGAACAAGCGGTAAAACAAGGCATAAAAATCCTGCGCGGAGGTGCCTTCAAACCACGTACTAGTCCTTATGACTTCCAAGGTCTAGGTGTAGAGGGCTTAAAGATTTTAAGAAGAGTTGGAGACGAGTATGGTTTAGCTATTATTAGTGAAATCGTAAATCCAGCAGATATTGAACTAGCTCTAGATTATGTTGATATCATTCAAATTGGTGCACGTAACATGCAAAATTTCGAATTACTAAAAGCAGCAGGAGCTGTTCGTAAGCCAGTTCTTTTAAAGCGCGGTCTTGCAGCGACAATTGATGAGTTTGTAAATGCAGCGGAATACATCATTTCACAAGGAAATGAACAAATTATACTTTGTGAGCGCGGAATTCGTACGTACGAACGTGCAACTAGAAATACATTAGATATTTCAGCTGTTCCTATCCTAAAACAAGAAACACATTTACCAGTTTTCGTTGATGTTACCCACTCAACTGGTCGTAGAGATCTTCTTGTTCCAACAGCAAAAGCAGCACTTGCTATTGGAGCTGACGGTGTTATGGCTGAGGTGCATCCAGATCCGGCTGTCGCTTTATCTGATTCCGCACAACAAATGGATTTTGAGCAGTTCGATCAATTCATGACAGAAGTAAAGCCTTTAGTAAAAGTAAACGTATAAGAATATAAAGTGATAGAATAAAAAGAGGTTGACTTAATATAGGAAATTTACCACTTCGTCTATGATGGGATATTTCTTATAAATAAAGTCAGTCTCTTTTTGTATTTTATTCATAAAAATAAAAAAGTTAGGCAAAATAGTAAAAAATCCTCGAAAAAGCAATAAAATATGTGAAAACAGTTTGAAAATCGATGTAAATAGATTGCGGACGTTTTCAGAGTATCGTATGATAGGTAACATAGAATTGGATTTACGACAAGACGTAACAACTTTCTACATACCAAAATTGGACTTATATAAACGGTCAGATAATAAATGTTCTTAATGTAACAGAAGGAGTGTATTTTATGTCAAGTGTAACAATATATGATGTAGCTCGTGAGGCAAATGTCTCGATGGCTACTGTCTCTCGTGTAGTTAATGGGAATCCAAATGTAAAACCGACAACTAGAAAAAAAGTTCTCGATGCAATTGAAAGATTAGGCTACCGTCCAAATGCAGTAGCCAGAGGTCTTGCAAGTAAAAAGACCACAACGGTTGGAGTTATCATTCCTGATATCTCTAGTATCTTCTATTCAGAGCTTGCACGTGGAATTGAAGATATCGCGACAATGTACAAGTACAATATTATATTAAGTAATTCGGATCAAAATAAAGATAAAGAATTACATTTATTAAATACGATGCTTGGTAAGCAAGTAGACGGTATTGTCTTTATGAGTGGAAATGTAACAGAGGAGTTAGTTGAGCAATTCAAACGTTCTCCAGTGCCAATTGTTTTAGCGGCATCTGTTGATTTAACAAATACAACACCATCAGTTAACATCAACTATGAACAAGCTGCTTATGATGTTATTTCCATGCTTATTGAAAAAGGTCATAAGAGAATCGCTTATGTCGAAGGACCAGCAGAAGAACCGGTTAACCGTCTAAAAAAATCAGTAGGGTATAAGCGTGCTCTTGAGGATGCAGGATTACCATTTGATGAGGAATTGGTGGTAGAAGGTGATTACACATACGATTCAGGTATAGAGGCTTTTGAAAAAATTGATGAATTAGAAGAGAAACCAACAGCGATTTTTGTAGGAACAGATGAAATGGCTTTAGGTGTGATTCATGGAGCACAAGACCAAAATTATAAGATTCCATCTGACTTCGAGATTGTTGGATTTGATAACACAAGATTAGCAACGATGGTACGACCACAGTTAACCACAGTTGTACAGCCAACTTATGATATCGGCGCTGTAGCAATGCGCTTGTTAACTAAATATATGAATAAAGAAGAAGTTGAAAACCACATCGTTGAATTGCCGCATCGAATAGAATATAGACAATCAACGAAATAATCACTTATTTCATAAAAGTAGGGCTGTCTCGTAACCGAGGCAGCCTCTTTTTAAAAGGTAAGAAAGTATAAAATTTTGTACTTATTTTTTGTAGTAGCTCCGAAGCACAGGACGTGCAAGTGCAGTCGTTGCAACAGGATGTTGCGGTTTTAGACTGCCAGTGCCTATCGCGTATTAAACATCAGAGCATCTCCCTACGAAGGCAACACCGGTTCGCTTGCTTACCGTGTTTCCTTTGCTCCACTTTAACAGGCAGTATAAAATGACTCAAGGGAGAGCATAGTGTGAAGGCTCACTGCCCGGTAAAAGTCCGATATGTCTTGCTATCCATTAGGATATTGCCCCTAATGGAAGTCTCGCTTTATCTCAGTTGATGCTCCTCATAGTTTGGATGGCGATGATCAGGGCGCTTGCGCTTTTCTTATGAGTTTCGTATCAGATGAAGAACTTTTTCAACTGTTAGTGCATTCTTTTCTTCTATCTCAGTTTTTCTAGGTATTGGCTTATACAAATCTTCTGGATCGTACCAACGATCAGGCAAAGTGACGGGTGCTTTTGGTTGCCACTTATCTATCCAGGTCTTTGGTAATTCATCTGGTACCTTGATTTCGTTCATTTCAAGCCAAATTAAGCTCCAAGCTCTTGGAACAACACGCCATATGTCATAACCTCCGCCACCAACAGCAATCCATCTTCCATTACAATATTGATGAGCGATTTCATGAGCGATCTTAGGAATTTCATGATAAATAGCCATTGTGGCGGATAAATGTGTTAAAGGATCGTGAAAGTGAGCATCAGCACCATTTTGAGTTAAAATAACATCTGGTTTAAAAAAAGCAGCAACTTCTTCAATAGATGTTCGGTATGCATGGAGCCATGATTCATCTTCAGTAAATGCATCTAACGGTATATTAAATGTATAACCATACCCTTTCCCAGAGCCTCTTTCTGTTATATTCCCAGTCCCGGGGAATAAATATCTTCCCGTTTCGTGGATTGATAGAGTACATACAGTTGGATCATCATAAAATGTCCACTGAACTCCATCTCCGTGATGAGCATCCGTATCGATATACAAGACTTTTGCTCCATATTTCTTCTGTATATAGCGGATGGCAACAGAACTATCGTTATAAATGCAAAACCCTGATGCCCTTCCTCTAAATCCGTGATGTAAACCACCTCCGAAATTAGCAGCATGTGTTGCTTTACCTTCCATCACATAATCTACAGCTGTTAATGTTCCCCCAACAAGCAGCGAACTTGCTTCATGCATTTTTGGAAAAATAGGGGTATCCTCAGTTCCGATCCCGTAATTAAGGGCTTCTTCTTCTCCAAGCTTGCCATGTCCAGCTAACTCTACTGCCTGTATATATTTTTTATCATGGATAAGAGCTAATTCTTCGATTGTTGCAACCCTCGGTGTGACGATATTTGAGTCATTTAACGCATCCATTTTCCTTAACAAATCATACGTAAGCTCTACACGCAGCTGATTAAAAGGATGATCATGTGAAAATTTATACTGTTGAAATTCCGGTGAGTAAATAAAGACGTTTTCTTGTTTTGTCATTTAGCATTCTCCGGTATTTCTGGCCATAAAACATGATATCCTGATGTCTGTAAATCATTTATAATCAGCGTTACATTAATCGTTTGGACACGAAAAACGAGAATTTTATAACGTTCGTCAGTGTCTGAATAGACGAGAGCACTAGAAATATTTACCTTTCGATTTAGAAAGATGGATGAAACCTCGGCGAGCATACCTGGTTTATTTGGAACTCTTATCTCTATATGTGAAGCAGGCTGATCTGCTCCTGTAAGCTTCACAAAAGTATGTAATAGATCTGACTCAGTAATCAATCCAACAAGTTTCTGATCTTGAAGAATAGGGAGGCATCCAATTCGATTTTCAATTAGTAGGGCGGCAATTTCCTCTACAAAATCGAGAGGGTGTCCCGTAATTAGATTTGTAGACATGACATCTTTAATAGGTTTATTTAAAAAGTTCTCTTTTAACTCTAATTGAAAAATAGAAGGACTGGCATCTTTAACATCCCGTTCTGTAATAAGCCCTACGGGATAATCGTTTTCGTTAACAATCGGAATATGCCGTATCTTATTTTTCTTCATTGTTTTTAATGCTAGACTAATAGTGTCTTCAGGTCGAAGAGTAATAATATTTTTTTTCATTATCTTTTTTACAATCATTTTAAAGCCCTCCTTACCCATAAGGTCATTCAACTGCAGGGTCTTATAATCAGCCTATTCATCAATACATAAAACGGTTCTTAAATCTTAATTGATCAAATTTCTGAACAGATTCTGAAGTAATCCTTTTTCCAATTCTGGCCATTAAACAATTAGCAGGATGAGAACTTATTTCAGGTTCATCTGTCGCATACCATTCTAAACCCCCGGCATTCATCATTTTTTCCATTACTTTTCTATACTCCCACACGTTTAACCCTGAACCCTTTAAATCCCAATGCCAGTAATATTCTGTTGTAATAATAATATAATCTTCCATTGCGTCGTCCATCATGGAGACTCTAAGTAAATTCTTTCCTACTGAATAGCCTCGAAATTCTGGCGCTACCTCAATTGCCCCGAGTTCAATTAATTCTTTCATGTTTCCTTCTGACCATCTTTCAAGCGGATCAGGATAAAGGTATGTAACATAACCGACTACTATATCAAGATGTCGGGCAATAATAATTCTGCCCTCAGGTAAACCGGCAATTTCAACTAATGCCTTTTTCTGTTGGTGAGGCTGACGAAATGCAACTAAACCATCGTGAAATTCGTAGCTTGAAAGTTTATCGGGTGAAATAGGCCCTTCTATAAAAATACTACCGATCGGTGTTTTTAATTCTTTTGCATTATATGTCTTAGGGTGTTTCATAAGTCACCGCCCTCTAGGTTTAATTGAGTTGTCTATTCGATTTTATTAATATCACCGAAGAGAATGGTATAAAACGCTCTTCACTTAAGAGTTATCATATCTTTTCTCTATTATACTAGATTAATAAAAAAAATGAAGCGTTTACAAGATGGTAAAAGAATATAATTTCAAAATTGAGAAAAATGAAGTATTGTAATATAATAGATATTGAATTCTACATAAGGGGGAATTAGGGATGAAATTGGAAGCGTTACCAGTAACGAAGGGGAATCATAATTTAGCAGATTACGATCATACTTATAAGACATTTGACTGGTCAGAAGTTGAGAAGAATTTTACATGGTCAGAAACTGGCCGTATGAATGCTGCTTATGAAGCTATTGATAAGCATGTAGAAACTGCTCGTAAAAATAAAGTGGCGCTTTACTATCGTGATCCTGAACGAGAAGAAAAATATACTTTTAAAGAGTTAAAAGATCTCTCGAATAAAGCGGCAAATGTCTTGAAAAATAAAGCGGATGTCGTAAAAGGTGACCGACTTTTCGTCTTTATGCCAAGAACACCTGAACTATATACAGTCATCCTAGGAGCGATTAAGCTAGGTGCAATTGTTGGACCTCTATTTGAAGCCTTTATGGAAGGCGCGGTAAAGGACCGATTAGAAGATAGTGATGCTAAAGTCATTGTAACTACACCTGAATTGCTTGAAAGAGTTCCATTGAATGAACTTCCATCATTAAAGCATGTTGTTATTGTAGGCGATACTGTTGAAGCGCCTCATATTGATTTTTTAAATGAAATGAAAACGGCAAGTAAAGAACTTGAAATTGAATGGGTTGATAAGACAGATGGATTACTTCTTCACTATACATCCGGGTCAACTGGTAAACCAAAAGGAGTTCTTCATGTACATCAGGCGATGGTACAACATTATCAAACAGGACAATGGGTTCTTGATTTAAAAGAAGATGATGTCTATTGGTGTACAGCTGACCCAGGTTGGGTAACAGGAACAGTGTATGGTATTTTTGCTCCTTGGTTATCAGGTGCTACAAATGTCATCGTAGGAGGAAGGTTCAAGCCTGAAACATGGTACAAAACGATCGAGGACTATGGTGTGACAGTTTGGTACAGTGCACCAACTGCATTTCGAATGCTGATGGGTGCAGGTGATGAACTTGTAAAGCAATTTGATACGAGCTCACTAAGACATGTATTAAGTGTTGGGGAACCTCTTAATCCAGAAGTTGTTCGTTGGGGTGTAAAAGTATTTAATAATCGCATCCATGATACATGGTGGATGACAGAAACAGGGGCACAGCTTATTTGTAACTATCCTTCAATGGAAATAAAACCAGGTTCAATGGGAAAACCAATCCCTGGAGTTCAAGCAGCTATTGTGGATGATCAAGGAAATGAATTACCTCCTTATCGAATGGGCAATTTAGCGATTAAAAAGGGTTGGCCGTCCATGATGCACACCATTTGGAATAACCATGAAAAATACGAATCCTATTTTATGCCTGGTGATTGGTATGTATCAGGAGATTCGGCTTATATGGATGAAGATGGTTATTTCTGGTTCCAAGGCAGAATCGATGATGTCATTATGACATCAGGGGAACGTGTCGGTCCTTTCGAAGTTGAGAGCAAGCTAGTGGAGCACCCTGCCATTGCTGAAGCTGGTGTCATTGGAAAGCCGGACCCTGTAAGGGGAGAAATTATTAAAGCATTTGTTGCTCTTCGAGAGGGGTATGAGCCTACAGATGAATTGAAAGAAGAAATTCGTACTTTTGTGAAGAAGGGCTTGGCAGCACATGCAGCACCACGTGAAATTGATTTCCGTGACAAACTGCCGAAAACACGAAGCGGGAAAATTATGAGACGTGTACTAAAGGCATGGGAGTTAGATTTACCAACAGGTGATTTATCTACTATGGAGGATTAATCCATTAATTCCATCATGTATAAAAAAAGAGCTGTTCAAGAAACAGCTCTTTTTTTCGTAACCAATTCTTTTTTACAAACCTTGAGGTGTGTCCTCAGTAGAAGAAGAGGCTGGAACCTCTTCCTCAGGTTTAGGCTTTTTGGTCGTGTTATTGCTATTATCTTTTTCATTGTTATTATTATTTTGGTCAGTATTTGATTCGTTTGTTACCTTCTTATCTTCCTCTGGTTTCGGCTTTTGTTCAGCATAATCACCTATTTTAATAATGTTGGAAGGGGATGATTCATTTCCTCCAACATCAACAGCGACAACATAATAGGCAGCAGGACTATTTCCAACTGATATTGATAGTTTATCTGAAGATGGCAAACTAGCTACTTTTTTAAAGCTTGTCGAGTGATTTGCTGCACCGTATACACGGTATCCTACGACATCATTGTCAGAGTTTGCTTTCCAACTTATTTTTGAACCACTGGCAGAGACACCGCTGACTTGTCTTGGCTTTGAGCCATTATCAACAATTTCTTTTCCTTCTGTGACAACTAAATTACCCAATTTTGATGTATTAGGCAACAATCGTTTAAGATCACTTGTACTTTTAATATTATATTTTTGAAGAACTTCTTTCTTAAGCATAACACCTTCTTGGACAAATTCGGATGGAGCAGAAGATGGTACTTTATATGCCCTGTCTTTAACGTACACATATTTTCCTTGTGTTAAGCTATCATCAACCTTTTTAGGAACATATTTGACATTAAATAGATCTGTCTCTACAAGACCTGCTTTTCGGCAGAGATCTGAGGCCAATTCCCCGGTTAAAGTACAATAAGAGCGTTGTACGATACCACCTGGTGTTTCAAATCGTTTCTTAGGTGCAATCAAGTCTGGTTCAACATCATGTGCAACATTCATAAGTTTTGCCCAGAGTAATAGATTACGTCTGCTATATGACATGCCTTTATAGTTTTGTTCCAATGGTTTTGGTGTATCATAGCCAATCCATGTTCCAAACGTGACATTTGGATTTGTCGCAACAAACCATGCATCCTGGTAATCTTGACCTGTTCCCGTTTTTCCGGCCCAATCAGCACTAAATGAGAGGTAGCCATTTAAGGAAGCTGCTGTACCACTTCTGATCACATCACGCATCATATCGATTGTTAAATAAGCAGTTTGGGCAGAGAATACCTCATTTTCAACCTTTTCATGCTGATATATAACTTCGCCATCACTAGTTTCTATTTTTTCGATTAGATATGCATCAACAAATTTCCCTTTGTTAGCAAATGTTGTATAGGCATTAACATTTTCTTCAACCGTTACACCGTCTGTCATACCCCCTAGACTAAGGGATGCGATCTCATAATCAATTTTGTTAAGACTAGAAAAGCCCATTTTTTCTAAATAGGAAACAGGGTTTTGATTCATAATGTTCATATACGTTTTCGCAGCTGGAACGTTATACGAATGCTTTAAAGCTGTTCTAGCACTTGTTAATCCATGGTAGGCACCGCCATAGTTTTTTGGTTTATATGAGCCAGTCATAGGAGTATCGGCAATGACAGTACCTGGTTGTGATTCTCCTAACTCCATTGCAGGAGCATAAACAAGCAGCGGCTTCATTGTCGAGCCATTAGGGCGTAACGCATCTGTTGCATGATTTAAATTCTCGCGATTAAAATCACGTCCGCCAACAAAACTAATGATTTTTCCGGTGGTGTTTTCAATTAGGACGCCACCAACTTCAACAGGTTGTTGGACAGTTATTGTTTCTCCTGTATCAGGATCTTTAACTTTTTCGGGTTTATCACTGCCATAGTAATCATATTGTTTTACAACCTCTTGCATCTTGTCATATATTTCTTTGTTTATCGTTGTATGAATTCTATATCCATTATGTCTTATTTCGTTATCAGCAAGTATGCGATACTGACTTTTTAGATCTTTATCTTTTGTTAATTCTTCTTCAGTATATCCGTCTTTTTGAGCGAGTTGTATGGCAATAATATCTTTAGCACGATCTTCTACTTCGTAGGTCAAATAAGGGTATTGTTCAGTAGAAGTCGGTTTTTTAGGTGTGAGATTTTCACGAATATCAAATGAAAGCGCTTGTTCATATTCTTCTTGTGTAATAAATCCACCGGTGTACATCCGGTTTAAGACAGTTTTCATTCGGTTAATTCCTGGGCTGAGGTCTTCTTTTACTTTCCCGCCATCATTTGAAAAAGGTGTATATCCAAATGGACTTTGAGGCAAGCCAGCTATAAATGCAGCCTGCGGAATAGTTAGATCTTTAGCTGAAACACCAAAAATTCCTTTTGCTGCTGCTTCTACACCCGCAATATTTTTACCATTTGAATTACGGCCGAAATCAGCGACATTTAAGTAAGCTTCAATAATTTCATCTTTCTCGAAAAACTTTTCTAATCGCAATGCCAAAAGGATTTCCTTTGCTTTTCGATCAAAAGATACCTCATTTGTTAGGATTTGATTTTTGATTAATTGCTGTGTCAGTGTGCTTCCTCCAGTTTGAACAGAGGCGTTTGTGAACTCTTGGAAAATAGCGCGCATAATCGCTTTAGGAACAACACCTTCGTGTTCGTAAAAGAGTTCATCTTCTGTTGCGATAACCGCATTAATGACATGCTTAGAAACGTTTTCTAACTTGACTTCCTCGCGTTCGATGTCAGCATTTAACTTTCCTAAATAGATATTCTGATCAAAAAAGACTTGAGAAGTCTCTTCATAGTTGTAAATATCATTTTTCATTTCTTCGTAAGAACGAACAGGTTCATCCTTTACAAGTGAAGCAAAATACCCGGCTCCTACACCCCCTGCAAAGCAAATACCAATAAGTCCAATGATAAGAAAAAGGAGAAGGAGATTTCCAATAACGTTATAGGATATCCGCAGACTTTTGGCAATATCTTTGTTAAAAGGTGAGAAACGCCTGTGTTTTTCTTCCTTTTTTTTCATAGTGCATTCCCCCAAATCTTACTTATTATAACATAGGAAAAGAAGAAATTTGTATGCTTTTGTCATAAAGATGAGGGATAGTTCATGCCAAGTGTTGACATTAGGATTATTTTATGGTTAAAATTGCTTGTAATTAGTATATGGAAAAGCAAAGATTGGATACAGTAATGGCTATCTCACTGTTTATAGAGAGCTGATGGGTGGTGAAAATCAGCACATAGATATTCCATGAATTACATCCATGAGCTTCTTTTTTGAAAAGGTTAAAGCAACCTTAGTAGGAGAAGACGGTTTAACCGTTATTTTGCCGAGAAAGGATTACATTGTGTAATTCTAAGTAGGGTGGTACCGCGGATTTTTTCGCCCCTTCAGTGATGAAGGGGCTTTTTCATGTTTTCTTTCCTTATAAGAAATAAATAATAAAAAAGGAGCAGGACAATGAGCGAATTATTAAATGATTTAAAGTTTAGAGGTTTAGTTAATCAAGTAACAGATGAAGAAGGATTAGCAAAAGTTTTAGAAGAAGGAGATATTAAGCTTTACTCAGGTTTTGACCCTACCGCAGACAGTCTTCATATTGGGCATTTGTTGCCTGTTTTAACCTTACGCCGTTTTCAATTAAATGGACATCACCCAATTGCACTTGTTGGTGGTGCAACCGGATTAATTGGGGATCCAAGCGGGAAAAAGGCAGAGCGTACTCTCAACACTTCTGATATTGTACAGGATTGGTCTAACCGCATTAAAGGTCAGTTATCAAGGTTTCTTGATTTTGACATTGATACAAATCCTGCCATTATTGTTAACAACTTTGATTGGATTGGGAAGTTGGACGTTATCTCATTTTTGCGTGATGTTGGTAAAAATTTTGGAATTAACTATATGCTTGCGAAAGATTCTGTTCAAACTCGAATTGAAACAGGCATTTCCTTTACTGAGTTTAGTTACATGATTTTACAATCATATGACTTTTTAAAGTTATATCAAAACAATGGCTGTAAGCTGCAAATTGGCGGAAGTGATCAATGGGGAAATATTACAGCAGGCTTAGAATTAATTCGTAAATCTGAAGAAGATTCCAAAGCATATGGATTAACAATTCCTCTTGTCACAAAGGCAGATGGAACCAAGTTTGGAAAAACTGAGGGTGGAGCAATTTGGTTAGATGCTGAAAAAACGTCTCCATATGAATTCTACCAATTTTGGATTAATACAGATGATCGTGATGTTGTGAAATACTTAAAATACTTCACATTCTTATCCCATGAAGAGATTATGAACCTTGAAAATGAAGTTGCTACAGCACCAGAAAAACGTTCAGCTCAAAAGGCGCTTGCAGAAGAAGTGACAAAACTTGTACATGGTGAAGAAGCTTTACAGCAAGCAATAAAAATCTCAGCTGCTTTATTTAGTGGTGATATTAAGCAATTAACAGGAAACGAGATTCTTGAAGGATTTAAAGATGTACCATCGACTGAAATTGAAGGAGGAGAGATTGGATTAATTGATTTGTTAATTCAAGCAAAGATTTCTCCATCAAAACGTCAAGCTCGTGAAGATATTTCAAATGGTGCTATTTATATTAATGGGGACCGTGAGCAGGATTTGACAAAAGTCATTACAAATGAAGATAAGATTGATGGGAAGTTCACAGTCATTCGCAGAGGCAAGAAAAAGTATTTTCTCATTCGTTATGCAAAGTAAAGAAACTGATATAGATAACTCAGGAGAAAGGCTCAGGAAGTGAAAGAGTCTATTACCTGAGTTGTTTTTTTTAAAACAATAAAATTTAAATAAGAATAGTAGCTCAAGTCGCAAAGCACTCGGCGACAAGCGAAAGTAAAACTAAGTGCAAAATTAAATGCTTTCTTACTATTCAAAAAAACCTATGCCAAATGGCATAGGTTTTTTTATTGTTATTAACGAGAGTAATATTCAACGATACTCCCCGCCCTTGATATATCAACGTTTGAAACAATGTTATTCAGAATTGGCCCCAGTTTTGGCCCCAATAAGACTTTCAGAGAATAACTGAACGCTTTCTTCTTCCAAATCTAAAAATGTATGACCGTATATGTCGAGAATCATTTGTGGTGTATTTCCTAGCCGTTCTGCGACGACCTTCACACTTGCCCCACGTTTACCTTGGCTAAGGAGAAGTGTAGCGTGTGTATGCCTTAATCCATGTGGTGTAATAGGTTTTAAATTAGCTTTTTTTAATATACGTCTTAGTGAATAAATGATACTGTTGTCTGTGATTGGATTGCCAGTTTGATAAGAAATGAAAATGAAGTCATTATTATTCAAATGGTATCCATATTTTAGTCTTGTTTCTTTACACCACTTCTTATACGTTTTCAACTGTTGGATTAAGATATCGTCAATTAGGATGGTACGGTAACTGTTTTTAGTTTTAGGTGATCGTACCCCTTTATTGTCCCTAGTCCGTTCTACTGTAAGTGTTCTCTTAGATAAGTCAATATTGTTCCATTGGAGTCCACATGCTTCTCCACGACGTAATCCGGTATAAGCTAAGAGTAAAAAAATAGTGTAATTAGTTATATTCTCATGCTCTTTTGCAGTTGATAATAACTTGTTCAACTCATGCGCTTCTAAAAAATTATCATTTATACTAGTTCCCGTGGAAAAAAGTTCTGCATTTTCATCGCGAATGGTAATTTTAGTGAAGCGGTTTCTAGGTAAAATTTCATCATCTACAGCTGCATTGATACCGATTTTAAATAGTCGATGAAACAGCTTTACAGTTTCGACCTTATATTTTTTGAGAAGTGGATTTATATAGGCTCTTTTATAAGTTGTCTTGTCCAACTTTTGAAGCTTATAATGACCCAACAAAGGCTTGATTTGTAAGCGAATGGCCATTTCTCGTTGTTGACGAGTGGTAGGCTTCCAATCTAACTTATGAGTTTCGTACCAAAGGTCAAACCATTCAGCAATGGTGAAATTTGAATACTCTACTTGTTTGATAGCTCCTTGTACTGTATTAGTTTTTACTTCTAATAAGGCTTGGTACGCCTCTTTTTCGGAAAGAAACCCTCGCTTCTTTTTCTCTTTACGTTTCCCCAATGAATCATAATATTTGTGACGAAACATCCAGCGCTTTTCACCTTTATTGTTAATAGAATAATAAAGTTCTGGATCTTTTTTTGATTTGTAATACTCCATTCAATCTATCCTTTCTTTAGCATGGGTGAAGGGATAGAAAGAAAATATATTATGATTAAATGATTAAGTATATTATATTTGTTAAATTGTACTTCACAAATTAATTATAATATATGGAGGTGAAAAAGTCTTGCTAAGGTGTTTTGGTTTCATAGAGTTCTGTCATTAATTTGTTTCAACATTGTGCCAAATGGTTGAGTAACTGCTTTCTTTGATAATGGTTAATTATGTTAAAATGTAATTTGGTTTCTAAATATACTTAAAGGATCTAGGAAGGTTTAGTGCAAAAATATTCAAGGGAGAATTTTTATGGAAAACCAATGTATATATTGCGGTATCGCTAAAGATTTATCAAAATCGGATATAATACCAGATGCATTAACTAATGCGAAAATCATCAACCCTAATGTTTGCAGGATAGAACATAATAATAAATTCAGTGATTTATTTGAGGATGAGGTTATCAGAAAGTTGGCATTAATCACAAATGAACTAGATATCAAATCGAGTAAGAGCAAAAAGTATGCATCCTATTCAACAAAAATAAATATTAATGGAACAGAGTATAGTACAAAGATTTCATCAGAGACTGAATTGTTCCGCAATAAAAAGATGCGTAGCGAAGACGGAAGATTTTTATTTGGACCAATTGAAGAAATCAAAAAAATTAAAGATGCAAATGATAAAAATATAACTCAAATTGATGTTAACCAAACAGAGATTGAGAAAAAAGTTAATATAGACTTATCTGTATTTTTTAGTGAATCTATGTATAGAATGATGGCTAAAATTTCCTTTGAATGGTATTGTCTGCAAAATGACATAAGTGGTAAAGTTAAAGCGTTTGAGCCAATAATTCAATTCATAACCAATGGGATTGGAGAAAACATAGTAACAATTGTAGACAATGAAGAATTGTATAGTACATTAAAAGCGACTACAAATTTTGGAAGCCATACACTTCTTTCATATGTTGCGAAAGATAATTCGGTTAATATATTAGTTAGTCTATTTGGTATAGCGATTTATAATATTAAAATCTGTAATTCTGTAATCGATGAATGTAGGAATAATGTTATTCTTCAAGAGCTTACACTTGATGCAAAAAGAGTTCAATTTAAGTTTGATACATTTGAAAATTTTACAGATGATTTTCATAATAAATTTACTGAAGTTGAATTGGGAAATGGTATTAAAGCTAAGATACCAAAAGATATGACAGATGTATTATTACATTATCAGTTATTTTATGGAACAAATTATCCTTTATTTCAAGGCGATTTACAATTTTTAAATAAGCCTAGTGAAAAAATAATAAACCTCATAATTAAAAATATGGAAGATACATTACAGTCATCTGCCTTAACACTGCGGGGATTAAAGAGGTTTGTGAAAGAGCGCTTTAATAGTTTTGATGAAGAAATCAATTTGAATCCGAAAGGCACTGATAAAAAAGCAGTGTTTATGTTTTACCTGTTGTTTATTATAGGGCAATCTAATGGTGAGATAAAAGGCCTTCATGATTTGAACAAAGTGCTTAAAGATAATTTTTTAAGCGAAACAATTGGTATCAATGATAATGTGATTTACAAATTAAATGATGAGATTTTTTCTACAAAAGACTATTCGGAAATTATATTAACAGGTGCTAAGACTATTGATAGTTGGAACTATGAATAAATTGTAGAAAGCAATAGATATCAAAACCTTTTTACCTCATAATAACTCATCGTATGTGCTTTAATACGGTCTTTTCTACAAATTAGAATAATTTATATGGTTTCAAGGATAAAATGTTGACAAGGAAGATTTTGATAAATACATATCGAGAATGTTGATAGAAGAAATGGCTCTCTTTGGTGTAAAATGTTTACAAAAGGGGGAGTAATTTTATGATTGATGAACAGAAGGCTATTACGTCAGTAATGGAATTTTTACACGATGAAAACAAAAGAACGCTACTTGTAAGAGGTTACGATAACGAAGCAAAATTAAAGGTAGTACTCTCCTGTTTAAATAAGGAGTTTAAACTAGGAATAATAAGAACAAGTGCTATGAGTGACATATCAGATCATATTAATCGTGCTTTTAAAAGAGAATTGTTACCTAATGCAGTTAAATCAACAACGACATATAAGCTGGGAAAAATGACAGTTAACATAAACAGTTATGTGACTCACACACAATCTAATCCTAAAGGTAATGAGAATACTTTCACTTTATTTTATCCTGTTCAACTGGTTTTAGATAATCCCAAAAGATTGAGCAAATTTATAAATGAATTAGATAAAATTAGATCTAGGAAAATAATTTTAATCACCACAAATGAGTGGAGTATAAAAAAATGGGAAATTGAAAATTACATGGATGAAGTTTACTTTTATAACGTGGAAAATGACAATCCACAATTAATGAAAAATTTAAAGAATAATGGTGCAATCTAAAAAAGAGAAGGAAAATAGTATAAATACCAATGAGGTGCTTTTTTCGTTCAAAAATCATGGTTTAAAACATTAGGGGTATCCAGAAGTTCTAATATATGACTTTCTGGACAGCCCCGTTGAGTAGTGACTAATATACGGCAGAACGTACTAACTCAGTAAATATAGTAGCTGTCTCCTTTTTACGCTTTTGTAAAATATGATGATAAGTTTTATGAATTTCCTGTGGGGTGTTTCCTAGTCTATCAGCCACATCCTCAACCGTGGATCTATTTTCCTTATCGTTTAGAAGAACTGTTGCATGAGTATGTCGTAACCCATGTGGCGTGATTCTTTTTATACCTATCTTTTTTATCACACGGTTTAAAGTACTATTAAAGGTGTTCTCTGATAATGGTTTTCCTGTTTGATAGGAGATAAAAATATAATCGTTCTCTTTCAAATGACAGCCGAAAGATAATAGTGTTTTTTTACACCAAGTTTTATATTTTTTTAACTGTTCAATAATTGATTCATCTAGTTCAATTGTACGATAGCTATTTTCTGTTTTTGGTTCACGTACCCCTTTATTATCTCTTGTTTTATCAATGGTAAGTGTTCGATTCTCCATATCTATATTATTCCAACATAGTCCTAATCCTTCGCCTTTTCTCAATCCAGTATAAGCTAAAACTAGAAGTAAAGTATAATTTGTAATATTTATGATGTTTTTTGCTTTAGCCAACAATATATTCAATTCATGAACTTCTAAAAAATTATCCTTTAAATTAGGATTTTTAGTAGTGGTTCCCTCTTTTTTATTTTTTTCCTTCTCTTCGTTTTGAATCTTTAATTTGGTAAAACGGTTTCTTGAGATAATTTCATCTTCAACCGCTGAATTAATTCCTATTTTAAAAATGTTATGCAGAGATCCTACAGTACTTGTTTTTTTATTTTTTAGAAGTTTATTAATGAATTCTTTTTGATAAGTTGTTCTTTTTAACTCAGATAGTTTATAACTACCAAGTAGCGGCTTTATATGCAAACGGATAGCAGATTCTCTCTGCATACGTGTAGTAATTTTCCAATTTTGACTGTAGGTTTCATACCAAGTATCAAACCATTGAGCAACTGTATAATTTGAAAATTCAACCGTCTTGGTAGCCCCTCTTATGGTATCAACTTTTAATTTTAACAGAGCTTGGTAAGCCTCTTTCTCCGTATCGAATCGTTTCTTTTTCTCTTTTCGTTTTCCATATTGGTCATAATATTTATGGCGGTACATCCATTTTTTTTCACCTTTTGCATTAAAATAATAATAAAGTTCTGGGTCCTTTTTTGATTTGTGTAATTTCATCCTTCTATTCCTTTCTATCAGCATGGGCAAATGCAAATAAAAGAAATATATCGATTGATTTAATAAGCTTAAACATAATACATGATGAAATTTTTCTTTCTAACCCCAAAAGAAAAATAATTTATTTTTATTTTTTTGAAAGGCTATTCGAATTAGTTGAATTGGGTGCTACTATGCTTCACAGCCAGTTTCATAGCTGGTTGTAATGTGGGTACTAAGATAGAAAGAGGGTGAAAGTGTGTTATCACAAGCAAAGGTAAATATAGAATTGGATACAGAGTCGATCAAGGAATATATTCAACAAAAAATTGATGAACAAGTTAGCGAGAGTTTATTTATTGTAGATGTAGAAGCATTGAGTAAAAAATGCTCTATGTCGCGACGTTTCATGGAAGATGAATTCCTGAAAGATCCACGATTTAGGCTAATTGAAAAAAGTAAATCTCGAAAAAGATTCTACTATTGGGAAGAGGCAAAGAAAGTCATAGAAGAAATTATTGCTGAATGGTAAGGATGAGTTTAGAAGCTACTGTCATTATAGATATTATAAAAAATGAGCAGACATAAAAAATTAAAATAGCATGGGCAAGGGTGTAAAAGGATATAATCTTGATAAAGATAAATAGTAATCTATGAATAAAAAAAGGGAGTGCAAAAAGCACTTCCTAATTTAACTTATAAGTCATACTAACATCAAAAATATCCATCGTATCGTTTATCAATCTTGAACTAATAATAGACATGAAAGGTAAATATATTAAGTTTTTTACTGAATCTTTCTATCTATCTATCTAGAATAATGATCCAATATTTTATTTGTTATATCAATATTATTGTGACCTAGACGTTCAGTAATATATTGTAATGGCAGCCCCTTAGAAAGTAAAATACTTGCGTGAGTGTATCTAAGATCGTTTGCACTAACTGGTTCAATATTTAGGTTCAACAAGACTTTCTTTAATAATATTTCGGTTACTTGCTTACTTATCACTTTATATTTACTTTTATGATTGCAGAATACTAAATCTTCAGTATTTGTTTTTAGTGTTGTGAATAGTTGTTTAAATCTACTCATTGTAATTTTATCCAATGTAATAATACGATTACCAGACAAACTTCTTATAGGGGATATATTGCCATTACGTTCCCATGATTTATTTACATTAATAGTATTGTTAGTAAAATTGAAGTCTTCAAAGGCAAGTGCAACCGCCTCTGAATAGCGTATTCCTGTAGTAAGGTTTAGTAGTAAAACATAATATCCTAACTCATTTTCAAGATTTCTAAATAATTCTTCGTATAATTTATTATATTCCACTTCATTCAATACTCTTTTTGGTAACCCGATATTTGGTTTTCTAGATCCATTTATTATTAAATTTTCACCATATTGTTTTTTAATTTCTGCTTCACGTTTAGTTGCTTCAACTAAGGCATCTTCTTTCGAATGAAAACCTCCTTTTTTAATCATTTTTGTTTTTCCATCATTTATATAACGAATAGTATATTGCCAATTGTTTCCCTGTTTTTGTACATATGCCATTCTTTAATCACCTCATATATTTAATATTTCTACTTGTTATTAACGGTTTATACAACTTTGAAGGAATCCTCCTTTCGTGTATATTTTAAGTTTAGATTATGTTTTGAATTTATAGAAATAAGACTTCAGTTATAAAATTCAATTTCCCCAAAGTTAAGTTTAGGTGTAAAATAAATGGTTAATAATTTTCATGGGTAAATTTCTATAAGGCAATCATCAAAATATTTTGCCATGTGTGTTGTTTTAATAGTTATGGTATTGTGCGTATTATTGTAAAATGGTAACAATAAAGTAATTGAGAAATGAAAAAGATGACTATTGTTGGTTTCGTACAATAGTCATCTTTTTATTTCCTTTATTAGTTACCGATTGTGGTTCACCTTATCCATTTACATATTAAAAGGAAGCTGAAGACCTTTTTTTCTTTAATGAACATATATACAGAAGCTCCTTTAGATAATTTGAATAATAAGTTAATTTATATAAAATAGAAATTGTAGATATAATTTACCTAGTGATTTTGAAACGAGGGATTTTTAATGGAATATTCAGCTGGTTTTACGAGCGAGGGATGGTTCCAACAGGAAATTGAATATATTTTAGACCAACTTCACAAAGGTTTTAGCCGTGAAGAAATAAGAAGTAAAGTAATTGAGGATAATGTTTTCATGTTAAGAAGTGAATCGGCGATTAGTAAAAGGTTTCAAATGGTTTATCGCAGAGCAAAGACATTATATCCAACATTATCTGAATACTATTTCAATGGCACTAATTCTGACCAAAAAGTACTGTTATTATATAGCTTCCTTAAATGTTATAGATATGCCTACGAAAATTTCTATGAATTGATTATTTATAGATATCAACATAAGAATGGAACTTTACAGGTTTCAGATATGAGTTTTTACATGGAAGAAAAGGAACAACAATCAGAGAAAATCGCAAATTGGCATATAGCTACAAAAAAGAAAATCAACAGTACACTTCTATTATTTTACAGAGAAAGTGGTATGATTGAATTAGTAGAAGATGAGTATAAAGTCTCTCCTTTACATGTGAGTCAAGCTCTTAAACAATATGCTGAAGAACAGGACACTTTGTTAAAAGCATTAATAACATTAAAGGCAGGTGGTTAAGAGTGACCATATATAAACGATTAGAACAATTGGAAGAACGTATAAATGAAGAAGGGTTTACGACACCAAAAGGGATTGGCAGTGAAATTCCACATTTTGTTTTTGATTATCCGGCTGAAGATGAATTAGCAGTACGTACATATGTTGAGGGATTATTAAAAAGAACTTCATTAAATATTAAAGAAATCAATCTTTTTGAATTTCTTATCAGTTTATTCGAAGAAGATCTAGAAGAACTAATCACTATTGCTGAAGAAGAAGGCTATGTGGAGCTTTCTCAAGCTATTCAAACTGTTTTAGAAGATCAAGATTTGTTGGTGAACGCATTCATTGAAAAAGCGGATAACGAGGAATTGATTTTTATAACAGGTGTAGGAACAGTACATCCATTTATTCGCTCCAGTCATTTACTTAAAAAACTATCGAATCATGCATATAGAACACCGCTTATATTATTTTATCCGGGTTATTTTTCAGGAGTAGATTTACGTCTATTTAATAAATTCCGACATGAAGATGAATACCAAATTACAAGGATTTCATAAGGAGTATGAATAATGATTATTCAAGAGATTTTTGAGAAGAAAATTGACCGACCAATTAATGGTGTTGTACAAGCAGGTCAAATTGATGAAAATACAATACAAACAGAATTAGAAGAATACGTTGTAACAGCAGAAATTTTAGATAGCTTAAAAGGGTTTTATAAAAATTATGAGAAGGCGTATTCAACTCCAACCAAAAATGTTGGTGTGTGGATTTCTGGTTTCTTTGGTTCCGGTAAATCACATTTCCTCAAAATTTTATCGTATTTATTGGATGGTAAGAAAGTGGGAAATAAAACACCATTTGAATACTTCAAAGATAAAGTTTCTGATACCGCACTTTTAGATGCAATGTCTCGGATAGAATCAAAACCCTCAGATGCATTGTTATTTAATGTTGGTTCTGAAGCAGGAGCCAGTGCAGCACGTGGAACGAAAGAAAGTATTATCGAAATTATCTTACGTATTTTTAATGAACATTTAGGCTATTCAAATACTCTGTGGGTAGCAGATTTTGAACGACAATTAGCAAGTGACCAAAAATACGATGCTTTCTGTTCGAAAATTGAAGAATTGTATAACGAAAAATGGCAAGACTTCCGTACTAAATTCCGCTTGAGATATGCAAAAATTATTGCTGCACTTTGTGAAATTGGCTATGAACAAGAAACAGCGGATTTCCTAGTAAAATCAGCACAAAAGGAATTTTCGATTTCAGCTGTTCAGTTAGGAGAGCTTGTTGCACAATATTGTAAGTCAAAAGGACCTGATTATCGATTAATCTTTTTAATTGATGAAGTTGGCCAATATATAGGTACAGATAATAACTTAATGCTGGATTTACAAAACGCAGTAGAAGAAATTGGTGCTGCTGCGATGGGACAAGCATGGATTGCTGTTACTTCTCAGGAAAAGATTAAAGACGTCTCTAATATGAATGCAGCCAATACAAAAGACTTTTCGAAAATTCAAGGAAGATTTGAAACAAGGATTAATTTATCGAGTTCAGATACAGACGAAGTTTTAAAACGTCGTTTATTAGAAAAGACAGAAACGGCTTCGAAAACATTAGAGTCCATTTTTGAACCGAATGAGCAATTAATTCGTAATCGCCTTTCTTTTGATAAAGATCGAACACAATATCGCTCAGGCTATCGTTCAACAAATGAGTTTGTTGAAACATATCCATTTGTACCTTATCAAGTCGATTTATTGCAAGCCGTTTTAGAGAAAATTGGTATACATGGTGAAGGAAGTTCTTACGCTTCAAGAGGGGAACGTTCACTATTAAAAGCTTTCCAAGAAGCAGCGGTTTATAATGGCCAAGAAGAGTTAGGAAATTTAATAACAATGGCGGAGTTTTATCCAACTATTCGTCAACATTTAGAATCAGCTATCGTACAGACTATTTCGAGAGCTGAAAACCGTGCAAAAAATTTGGAAGGTCTTGTTGAATATGATGTTGATGTGTTAAAAGTATTGTATTTGATTAAAGGACTAGACCACATTAAAGCAACACCAAACAATATTTCAACACTTTTATTAGAAAGTATTCAGTCTGAAAAAAATGAACTTGTGATTAAAGAATCATTAAACCGTCTGGAGCAAACGATGTTTATTGAAAAGCACGCGGATGGAACGTACTCATTTTTATCAGATGAAGAGCAGGAAATAAATAAAGAAATTCGTAACGTTGATGTTAATGCTATCAAAATTAAAGAAAGATTAGGCGATACATTTTTTGAGAAAATGTATCCAAACGCTAAATATAACTATCAAAAAGGAAAGCTATTTGATTACAATAAACGTTTTGATAATTATGCAAAAACAAATATGAAGTATCCATTAACAATGCAAGTCATTACGGGTGGGTTAACTCCTACAGAAGCTGCATTGCAAGCAATAGAAGGGCAAATGGTTATTTATTTAAATGAGGAACTAATTGCTGAAGCAGAAGAAGCTATACGTATTTCTGAACAAATTCGTCGCTATGTAAATTTAAAACGCAATCCAAGTACAACACAGGCGCAACATCGTATTTATGATGCGAAAATGGACAGTATTGGTGACTACGAGGTAAAGGCAGAAGAACTATTAGGAAAAGCTTGTGAAGAGGCAACAATCTACATTCAAATGCAGGAGCGTATATTCCGAGGGAATTTTGAAAAGCAAGTATCAGACGCTTTTGATATGTTAATCCAAAACACATACAAGTATTTAGAATACATTGATGAACCAATTCAAATGAAAACATTCAAAGAACAATGGAGACACCTAACTGAGAAAGGTATATCAAATGATTTACTAGGTGAAACAGGTAATGTAAAAGCTTATAACGAAGTATTACGCCATTTAGATGAACTTATACGTATGCATCAGAAACCATCGTTAAAGGATTTTATTGATAAATATATTCAGGTCCCTTATGGCTGGAGTGACTACGATACAATTGGTATTGTCCTAGCTTTAATGCAGTCCGGTAAAGTAAAGTTAATGATTGCAGATGAACACTTTACACCAACGACTTCACCTCAATTTTATGATAAACTTGCTCGAACAACAGAGCGAGATAAAATACGTGTTATTCCTGAAATTGAAGTGGACCCAAAAGTGCGTCGTGAATTCATTGGTTTATATAAAGATTTGTTTGGACGAATGGATATAGGTGATTCTTATCAAGAGTTTGCGAATGCAATTCAAACTGCAGTTAAGAATTATTTTATCCAACCATTAGGAGAAATTGATGACCGTCGAAAGAAAACTATATCTTCTGAGTTCGCTTATCCTGAAGGAGCAAAAATTAGTTCTTTAAAAATTGATATTCTCCGATTAACACAAATTCGGGAACCAGAACAACTTGTAAAGGCATTTATTGATGCCGAGGATGATTTATACGATTGGCAAGAAGCGATTGAACAATTAGTTGGTTTCTATTTAAAAGCACCAATTGAACGTTTTGATGAAGCAGTATTGTTTTTAAATCAAGTTCAAAATGATTTACGTTATACTCAATCACAAAAGGTAAACCTGCTAAAGAAAAATATTACCGACATTTTAACCAAAGCATCACCATATAGTGAAATTCCGCAATTACCAAGTTTAATTGAAAAGCTCGATCAAGCAATTCAAGAAGAAGTAACAGAACAAAAACAAGGTCTTTCAAGTCAAATTACACAATTAGAGAAAAAGATAGATGATTTAAAAGATTATTATTCAAATAATGAAATCATTACAGAATTAATAAATGATAGAATGCAGAACTTTAAAATGTTGCAACAAGAAATTTTAAATAGTAATAGCCTAATCACGATTCAAATGAATCTAACAAAACTACGTACAGTAACAGAAACGATTCAAGAAGAAGCAAAACGTAAAGAAAAAGAATTGCTACAATTAAAACCACCAACTCCAGACACATCTGTTACGGTTGTACGTGAAAAAGGAACAAAAGTTATTTCTTCAGTCGAATTAAAAAACATGATTTCATATACAAACATTGAAACACAATCTGATTTAGATAATGTATTAGCTGAATTAAGAACACAGTTATTAAAAGAACTAAAAGAAAATACATTAAAAATTGAATTATAGGCAGTGGAAGGGGATCTCCCTTCCTTTGTTATAATGAGGTGGAATAAGTGAACAAAACGGAATTGAAAAACTTTGCCATTCAATCACGTCGTCAATTAATCGATCAAGTAAAAACAAAGGCACTTATGTACGGTATTGATGAAAAGAATAATTTAGAAATTCAAGAACAATTTGGGCAATTAATGATTAATGATAAGCCTTACCCCCTTTATATGAAACCAGCATTCAACTCATTAAAAAATCAGCTTAAACAAAAAGGATATAAGCAGTTAGTTGAAGAGGTTGCCTACATATGGTTTAACCGTATTATTGCCATTCGTTATATGGAAGTACATGATTACTTACCTGAAAAGGTAAATGTATTGTCAAGTAGTGTAGGACGAGTAGATCCTGATATTTTATTTGAATATGAAACGATGGATTTACCTGTAAAACAAGAAGAAATTCGTGAATTATTACATGCAGGGGATACAGAAGGCGCATTTCGCAAGCTATTTATTGCACAATGTAATGCTTTAAACAGTATTTTGCCATTCTTATTTGAACAAATTCAGGATTATACAGAGCTTTTACTGCCAGATTTTTTACTAGATGCAGAATCAGTCATTAAGGTACTTGTTCAAAATGGTGAATTAACGAATAGTTTTGAAGAAATAGAAGTGATTGGTTGGTTGTATCAATATTACATTGCAGAAGAAAAGGACCGAGTATTTGCGCAAAAAAGCAAATATAAAAAAGAAGAAATTCCTTTTGCAACACAACTCTTTACACCGAAGTGGATAGTGCAATATATGGTACAGAACTCACTAGGACGATACTGGACCGAAGCACATCAAGAGGATGAAGATTTAATCAGTAATTGGGAATACTTCATTAAGCATGAAGAACAGGATTTCCATGAAAAAATTGCTCCATATGTGAATAAAGAGTTAAGAGTAGAGGATATTAAGTTACTTGACCCCGCAATGGGGAGTGGACATATTTTAGTTTATGCGTTTGAAGTATTCCATCAGATTTATGAAAAGTGTGGGTATCCAGAACGTGATATTCCACGATTAATCATAGAAAACAATTTATATGGATTAGATATTGATGACCGAGCATATCAATTAGCAGCATTTGCAGTCGTGATGAAAGCAACGTCTTATTCTCGTCGTTTTTTACGAAGTGTTGAACGAGAAGGAATTCAGTTGAATTTAGCGTCAATCCAAGAAACGAATCATATTTCAGACAGCGTGATTGCGTATATTGCTCAGGAAGAAAAGGGAGAGAGATATGACCAAGTAAAAGCTTTCTTTAACCAATATCACAATGCGAAAACATATGGTTCATTAATCAATATTTCAGAAAGGGACATTGAATTTATTAATGGAAGATTAGAACATATTCAAAACAACCCAGTAGAGGATTTATTATTGACAGAACAACATGAGGTTGCAAAGGTTGTATTGCCAGCATTAGTTCAGCAAACGGAAATTATGCGGAATGAATATGATGTTGTTGTGATGAATCCTCCTTATATGGGAAATACAAATATGAATACGGATCTAAGTGAATTTTTAAAAGCATATTATCCTAATTCTAAAAGTGATCTATTTGCAACTTTTATGGAGACTATACACTATATCAAACCATTTGGAATGTATTCGATGATAAATCAACAATCTTGGATGTTCCTATCTAGTTATGAAGATTTAAGGAAAGGCATTATTGATTCGCACTTTATAGATTCGATGCTTCATTTAGGAAGTGGGACTTTTGAGGAAATTAGCGGTGAAGTGGTTCAATCTACGTGTTTTGTAAACAGAAATTATTTTACTGGTAATTCAGGTATTTATATTCGTCTAGTTGAGGAAAAGGGATCGGAGAACAAAAAAATTTCAGCTTTAAATTCAATTAATAATATGACTAGTAATAAGTTTATTGTAAGGCAAGAGGAATTTAATAAGATAATTGGTTCCCCTATTTCTTACTGGGCTTCTGAAAATATGAAAAATCTCTTTATTAATAATAAACTATTAGTGGAAGTCGCTGAACCAAAACAAGGATTATCAACAGGAGATAATAAGCAGTTTTTAAGATTCTGGTATGAAGTCGATCAAACAAAGATTGCACTACAATTCCCAACAGAAAAAAGTTTTAAATGGTATCCCTTCAACAAAGGTGGAGGATTTAGGAAATGGTACGGAAACAATGAATACGTTATAAATTGGGAAAATAATGGGAGAGAATTAAAAAGTTTTAAAGGTTCTGTTATTCGTAATCCGAATTACTACTTTAAAGAAGGGATTACTTGGTCGTTAATTACTACAAATTCTTTAGGCGCTCGATTTACCGAAGCTGGATTTATTTTTGATGCTGGGGGATCTTCTTTATTTAGTGAACAAGAAACGTATTTTTTATTAGGTTTATTAACTTCAAGTACTGCTCATGAAATTTTAAAAATATTGAATCCAACGTTAAATATTAGTAATGGGATAATAGGTAAAATTCCTTATCTAGAAGTAATGGATTTAATTGATATCCAAACTATTAAGGAATTAGTGAAAGAGAATATTGCTATCGCTCGATTTGACTGGGATAGTATAGAAACTTCATGGGATTTTAAAATAAATCCTTTAATTAGCACAAAAAAAGATACGTTAGCTCAGGCTTATAAAGTTTGGATGGAAATGTCTGTATCTCAAATTGAAAAAATGAAATCGAACGAGGAAAAGTTAAATAAAATTTTTAGCAAGTTATATAAATTGGAAGGTGAAGTTTCGGATTACGTAGAAAATAAAGATGTTACTTTACTCATGAATCCTCATTATAAATACAAAAATCTAAAAAATATTGAAACATTAGATGAGGAGAAGCTTATCCAGTTGTATATTAAAGATACAGCCAAAGATTTTATTTCATATTTTATTGGTTGCGTTTTGGGTAGATATTCTTTAGAAAGACAACAGACGGTTCAAAGTAATGGAATTATACAATTTACTGATAAACCATATTTTGAAAACGATATTATTACACGATTGCGAGAGTTTTTATCTATATGTTGCACTCCATACACTGTAGATGAAAATATGCAATGGTTAGCAGAAACACTTGAAATGAAAAAAGGTGAGGATGCAGAGGCTCGTTTACGTCGTTATTTCTTAGATGAGTTTTTTGCAGATCATTGTAAAATGTATCAAAAACGCCCGATTTATTGGCTAGTGGATTCTGGTAAGCAAAAAGGATTACGTACACTTATTTATATGCATCGCTACCAGCCAGATACAATGGCAACAATACGTTTTGAACATTTGCAGGAGATCCAAGCAAAATATCAAAATGAAATAATAGATTTAGAAAACCGATTAGTGAATCCAAATTTATCAGCAAGTGAGAAGAAAAAGCTAACAGCAGAAAAAACTTCTTTTGAAAAGAAAATGGATGAATTGCGAGAGTTTGATAAACGTCTAGCTGAGATAGCTAACGAAGAGATTGAAATTGATCTAGATGATGGTGTGAAAGTGAACTATGAGAAGTTCTATCGTGGTGGTAAAGGTGTATTAGCGAAGATTAAATAAATTATGGCCTTCTTACTTTGGTAAGGAGGCTTGTTTCATATTAAGGTATAATGAAAATTATTAGTAAATATTTATAATGAGGTGACACAATGAATGTCATTGAACTGTTAAAAGAACGAATAGAGGACGAGCTATATAAAAAAAATAAGCCACGCACGGTTATTTTTTGGTATGACGAGCAAGGAGAATATACTGTTTCCGATTTAGAAGAAACATTAGCAGAGCAACCGATTCATATCCGCCAATTAACACGTAATAATTTCTTTTCGCTTAAATTAGAAATCGAGTTGGAAAAGAAAAAGGATTCTTTTTTATTATATGCTGATTTTGCAAAGCCAGCGATAGAAGACAACTTTTTACTGGATATGGAGCTTTACGGTACAGAGTTTAAAGCTGATACGAATGCTTTACTTGCAGAGCAGTTGCAAGTAAGTGATGCTATTTTAAGACCAATGATTAAGGAATATGGAGACTTTTTTAAAAGTGCAGAGCGTAAAAATAAATTAAAGAAAGTCGTACCCCCTAATGCTAGTGAACGTGATATAGAGTATGCTATGTTAGCGGTACTAACAGGCGCACCCATTGCAAATATGGAAGAAATTACTCGCCATTTATTGTTGCGTGGATTACAAGAAGAAACAAATGAAGTATATAAAGCCATATCAAAACGGTTTAGCACGAATCGTATGTGGGAGCTTATTTCGGAATACTTTGGTTTGCATTCAAGTGATTTGACATTGCAGTATTTAATGGAACATGTACTGTATGCGCATTTCAAACGTCATGCACAGTTTGAAGAACAGGCATTACAAAAGAAATATGAAACAACACGCGGAAATGTATGTGCTTTATTTATTGATGACTGGCTACATACAAAAGAAAGTGAAGTAGAAGTCTTAGAAACGTATATGAGAGAAATTGAACAAAGGTTTTCGATTATTGATGTGTTACACGAACGTCCAATCGAGCAATTTGCTGACATTTCAACTTTCCCAATAATTGATCATTTATTGATAAATAGGTTAACAGTGGAACTTCTTCATCAAACATCCGATTTTGATGCTTGGAAAGAAATTTTGAATAAACGTTTGAAAATGCATTGGGCGAAACGAAATGAACGAACTCAACGTTTATTAAGTGTATTGCTAGATGCAGTTGATTTGACGAAGTATAAAATGTTCTTGAAGCAATATGATACGCGTGAGCCTTTATATGTTCAATATACAAGCGAACTTTATTTAATTGATCAAGCTTATAGACGTTTCATGACCGGTTATATGCAATTAGAGAATAATGAAATGCTAGAAACTTTAGCTGAGCAATTAACAAACTGGTATGAAAATAAATACTTGTTGAAAATTGCACAAGAGACCAATTATCTTTTAGAAACTGCAGAAGTAGGAAAGTTACCAAAACAGGCTAAATTTTATAAAGAAGTGGTGCAACCTATTCTTGAAAAAGAATCAACACGCGTATTTGTGATTATTTCGGATGCAGTACGATATGAAGTAGGAGCAGAATTAGTATCCCGGTTAAATTTACGTTCAAATGGAGCTGCCTCTATCAGTCCGTTAGTTGCGAATATGCCAACGTATACACAATTAGGTATGGCATCTTTATTACCCCATAAAGTATTATCGATTACTGAAAATGGAACAGTATTAGCAGATGACCAACCTACAAATGGATTAGCAAACCGTATTAAAATTCTACAAGCAGCTCATTCAGAAGCAATTGCCTATCGTTTAACAGATTTATTAGATTGGTCAAGAGCGACAGCAGATGAAAATTTAAAAGGAAAGCGTCTCGTTTACTTATATCATGATGTAATCGATGCAGCAGGTGATTCTGCAAAATCCGAACGTGCTACTTATATAGCTGCGGAACGAGCAATAAAAGAATTATCAATTGCTGTTGATCGATTATCTAAATTGCAAGCAAAACGAATTTTTATAACAGCAGATCACGGATTCCTTTATCAGTATCCAAGAATTGAAAATGATATTAAAGTAGTGAGTGTTAAAGGTGAAATTATTGATTCGAATCGTCGCTTTGCTGTTGGTCATAATCTACTAATAGATGATGGAGCTATTAATGTGCCAGATGATTTTTCAACATTAGAAGGTGTTGAAAAAGTGATTGCTAAAGGCGTAAACCGATTTATTGGTGGTGGAGGATTACAGTTTGTACACGGCGGTGCAACACCTCAAGAAGTAATAGTACCACTAATTGATTATCGTCGTACTTCACAATCTCTTCCTGTTGAAATCAGTGTAGCCATGCCAAAACGTGTAATCACAGGTTACCGTATCCAAGTACCAATATATCAAGAACAAAGTATTTCACTGGAATATAAGGCACGTACAATTCGGGTTGCATTTTACCTGAATGATGAGCGAATTTCAAATGAAATTGAATGGACATTTGATATGGTGGGAGAAAACCATGAACGTACGGAGCAACTAACATTTAATCTTGTAGAAAACTATTATCCAACAGGGCAAACTTGTGAGCTGAGAATGGTAACCGTGGAAGATGACAAAGTCACACCTTATCGCGAGACAGAATTTACGATTCATATGTATAATGCGCTTTACTAAAGAGAAGCTAGAGAACTGATTATTCCGTTCTCTAGTTTTTTTGTCTTATATTTCTTCTAACAGTATCTGGGAGTTTACTATATAATTTAAACTAAGAGAACGTAAGTATTGAGAGGGATGTTATTTTGTTAAAGATAGGAGAAATTATTAAAGGATCTTTTTGGCCGGAAATTGTTGAAATAAAGCATTTTGAAGAGATTGATGATGATTTATTTTTAGTTGAATCGATTGGGCGTAAAACAAATAAATACTATGAGCAGTATTTAGATAGGGTGCAGCTAGGTCAATTAGAGAACATTAAAGAAGAGGAAAGTTCCTTTAATTCTGAAAGACTTCAACACTATTTACAATATTACATATTAAAGACAGAGGATAAGTTTTCGAAGTCTCGTGCGCGAGGAAACAAAAAGATTATCCCACTACCACACCAAATAGAAGCAGTTTATAGCCGCATGTTACAGTCACCTCAAGTACGATATTTATTATCGGATGATCCCGGTGCAGGGAAGACAATTATGTCTGGTATGTTAATTCGTGAGCTAATTGCGAGACAAGCTGCAGAGCGTATTTTAATTTTAGTTCCCCCTTTAGTATTGAAGCAATGGCAAGAAGAGCTAAAAGATAAATTTGGAGAAGAATTTACGATAATAAATCGAAGTTTATTAAATAGCTCAAGTGAAGTGAATCCATTTGAATCACATGACAAAGTAATTGCATCAATTTATTGGGCTTCACGTGAAGAAATTAAAGCATATATTTTAAAAGCACAGTTTGATTTAGTAATTGTCGATGAAGCGCATAAAATGGCAGCATACACGCATGGTGTCAAAAAACGTAAAGTGAATCGTACGAAAATCTATCAGCTTGGGGAGAGTTTACTTCGTCATACAGAGCATTGCTTATTACTAACGGCTACACCCCATAAAGGAGATAAAGAAAATTTCCGACATTTAATGAGCTTGGTAGACCATGATATTTTTTCACGATTAAATACAGGTGATTCTATATATGAAAAGAGTAATCCTTTTGTTATTCGTCGTTTAAAGGAGACAATGAAAAATTTTGATGGTACTCCGTTATTCCCAAAAAGAACGACAGCGACCATTTCATTTGATTTAAGTTACGGTGAACGAGAGCTTTATGAAGAAGTAACTGCCTATGCGCGGGAGCATTTTAATCGAGCAAAACAAAATAATAAACCAAATGTAGCGTTTGCAATGATGATTTTACAACGTCGCCTAAGTTCGTCTCTAGATGCTATTTATTTATCACTTAAACGACGTAAAGAGAAGTTAGAAGAATTATTAGAGTCTGAGCTAACAGCCATTAAATCAATTGAACCATTTGAATATGACGAGCTTTCAACGGACGAGCAGGAAGAAGTTGAGTCTTTAGTTGAAGGTGAGACTGATGTAATTGATATAGAAGAACTAAAGTTAGAAATTGAGATTTTAGATGGCTTAGTACATAAAGCAGAGATGCTTGTAAATCAAGACATTGAACGAAAATATTTAGAGCTTGAAAATACGTTATTCGGTCAGGATGGATTGCTATCAAAAGGAGAAAAAATCCTTATTTTTACGGAATCGAAAGATACTTTATATTATCTTGAGAGAAAGCTCCTACAGTATGTCCCTGAAGTCACAAAAATCGTAGGGAATTTTTCAATGGATCAACGTCGTGAACAAGTAGAGCGATTCCGAAATGATGTACAAATTATGATTGCTACAGATGCAGGGGGAGAATCTATTAACCTTCAATTCTGTAATCAAATGATTAACTATGATATTCCGTGGAATCCGAATCGTTTAGAACAGCGTATGGGACGTATTCATCGTATTGGACAAAAGAATGAAGTATTCGTCTTTAATCTTGTTGCGAAGAATACACGTGAAGGAGATGTATTGATACGTCTTCTTGATAAGATGGAACAAATGCGCACAGATTTGGGGCAAGATCAGGTCTATGATTTTATTGGAGAAGTGCTAGAAGAAAACAATATAGATTTATCTCACTTAATGGAGGAAGCGATTAGCGGCCGTGAAAATTTAGACGAGCTGATTGCACAAATGGAAAAAACATTATCTGAAGAACATGAACGATTATTAGAATTAGCAAAACAAGAACGCTTAGATGATTCCAGTTTTGATTTACCGGGTGCAAGACGTGCATATCAAGAAATTTCAATTAGCAGTATGCCGTCGCGAGTCTATGGTGAGTTTGTAGTAAAACAGTTTGAGGAAACACGTATTAAAGTAAATATTTCAAATGATGGCAATACAGTTCGAATTGATCGTTTCCCTAAAAATATTCGTGAATTAATTAAGAAGCGAAAATATTCTTTAAGAACTGATGAATCATTACGGTTTACATTAAGACCAGATAAACAAACAGAACAGTTATCTATATTACAGAATGACCATCCGTTAAAAAAATTAGCGATGGAATTAGCGAGTCAAGAGTTGCAACAAGTGGCTTTACCAATTTGTACAGTAAAAACATATGTTAGTGAACCTTTAACATTAGAAATTAGCCGTATTAGTGTAGTTGATGGTACAGGCAGAGAGTTAGAACAAGAATTAATGTTATTAGCTAAAAGGGAAACTGGGGAGTTCATTCAAGTAGATTCGTATTTCCTATTCCAAAAGCAATTTGAATTAATCAATACAGTAGGTACAGAAGATAAATCATTTAAAAAAGAATCTATTCTTCAAGCGAAAAAGATACTTCAATCTGTTCAAATGAAACGCGATGATTATTTAAACCGAAAGAGTACTTATTTACGTCGTTCATTTGATGAACAAATGCAAACTCTACAGGAAAGAGTAACTAATTATTTAAGTGATAACGTAAATAATAAAAATAGCGCATTAATTAACCAAACCTATACTCAAATTGAAGACTTGGAGGAACGTAGTAAAGATCGACTTGAAAATATTGAAAGAGAAAGAAGTATTCAGTTACAATCCATTAAGCCAATTACACAACTACATGTACAACCAATTGTAAGTGCAGCACGTGTTATTCCAAAAGATTTCGTAGAAGTTGTAAAAGAGTATGAATATCAAAATGGACGATTAAACATCCGTGTTAAGAATGCATTTGGCTTAGTCGATTTCACGAGTGAAGAAGCAGAGGGTAATATACGATTTATTTTATTAACACCGTCTTTAGAGTTGCTTTCACAACAAGTGGAATTAAATGATTACCAAGAATTAAATGGATCGGTATATGTTTATGTGGTAAATCAACATAATATCGTGGAAGAAGTGAAAATGGAACAAATCATTGGAATCTAGTTAGAGAGATAGTTATTCGATTTAAAAAAACTTCGCTTTTCCAATAGTTGGTAGTAGTTGAAGGGGGAATACTTAATTTGGGGATTAATCTTAGGAATTTCAAACTGTTGGTATTGGCAGCGAGAAATTAAAATTTTTTTTATTAAGTTCTAAAAATATCTTAAAATCTTAAAAAATGCGGCTATAATTTTTATAGTTTAAATTGAAAGGAGCGAAAATAATAAAATTAAGTATAAACAAATAAAATTAAATTTGTTTTAATTCAAATTAATTAAATTCAATTTAAAAAGGGAGATCCCCAACTTGGTTCTAATAATGTGTGTTTTAAACATTCATTATCTGAATAAGGAGGGGGTCTTTTTATTTCTAATTAGAAGGGGGAAAGTATGGCAAATTCCATTTTAAAAAGAGCAGTAATTAAAGAGGAACTAGTAGAATTAACAGGAAACTGTGCCATGGCAATAACTTTAAATCAATTACTATATTGGTCAAAACGAGTAAAGGATTCAGACGGCTTGATTGCTGAAGAGTTAGCACGTATTTCTACAAATAAAGTTTCTGATTTAAGATATGGCTGGATTTATAAATCTTCTGAAGAACTGTCTCAGGAAATCATGTTAGGCAGTCCAAGTACAGTTAGGAGAAACTTAAAAGAGCTTGTTAATAAGAAATATATCTTTGAAAGGAGAAATCCAAACCCAAGATATAAATATGATAAAACCCTGCAGTACAGGGTCAATCTAGTGAAAATAGTTGAGGAACTTAATGAATTAGGTTACAGACTAGAACACTTTGATATTTTCTATAATGATAAAGTTAAATCTACCGATTCATCAAGACAGTTATTAAGTGAATCATCGAATGTGCAAAATGAAGCTTCGATAAGTATGACTGATTCTTCGGATAATCAAGGTGCGCGAGCAATACCAGAGAATACTACAGAGATTATTTATCAAGAACTTGATGATGAAGATGCTAAGTCAGCAACTGGTAGATATTTTCAAGATCCATTTGCTGATCAAATTGCTCGATATTTTTTAATGAAAAGTGCCAAGTACGTTTTAACGGATTCGGATAGATTATCAATTACACAAGTTGCACAACTGGATCTTAATTTACAAACAGTAACCCAGTTAATTGACAATTGTTTCAATGAGTTTGTACCACAACACGAAAGGGACCGTATTCGGTCATTTGCATATGTGGCAAACTACATTTTCGATAAGCATCATAATTTTAAAAAGAAATTAAATCACAAGCAAGATAATATTCAGGAGGAAAAATCTAATGGAAAAACTAAACGATCAATTTTCGCAAATACTAAGCAATCTTCAGGAGAAGTATGGTTCAATCGAGCAAAAGCGAACGGAATCATTTGAAGTCTTAGATGAGGTTTCAGACAAATGTCCTTATAAACAGTGTGACGGTTCAGGTTATATTGTATTTAAAGATCTAGGTGAAGTTAAAATGGCTATTTGTGAATGCCGACAAGATAAGGAATTATTAACTAAGTTTAAATTCGCAAAGATTCCAATTGACCTTCAAGATTGTACTGTAAAGGAGTTTCGAACAGATATCTATCGAGTAGAGGAAAACCGGATGAAAGCCGAGTTTGCTAAACGAGTCGCAACTGAATTTACGGAGAATTTTCATGAATTCAAGGATCACGGAAAGGGATTGTATCTTTACAGTAAAACAACTGGTAGTGGAAAAAGCCGTTTGGCAGTGAGTATTGCGAATGACATTATCAGACGATTTGATATAAATGTGTTATATATTTCTTCAGCAAATATGCTTAATGAGCTAAAAAATACTTTTGACAATAAGAATGGCATTCGTGAATTAGATATTTTAAATTATTACGGAAATGTGGAAGTTTTAATTATCGATGATTTTGGTGTAGAAAAAGCATCAGATTGGTCAGAAAGCATTTTTACTCAAGTGTTGGAAGAGCGCATGAATAATAAAAAAGTCACCATTTTAACCTCAAATTTGAATGTAGAGGAATTGTCGGTTAAGTATCCGGCTGGAAGAATTCAGAGCAGAATCGAAAAAATAACTTTTCCAATAGCAATGCCGGAGGAAAGTGTTCGCATAATTTTAGCAGCAGAAGAAAATGAAAAGTTATTTAATAAAATATTTGGTGTGTAGATAAAAAGCAAGATCAATCTGGTTTGATTGATCTTGCTTTTTTTATATAAAGGGAATTCAATTATCGGTAATTCAGTTTGATTCATTGTAACAATGAGAGCTACAGTAAAATAAATCAGAAAGCCAATTCTTGAGAGTAACTGGTATTGGTAACCAATAATAGTTTCAATCACTTATAATGGTTACCATAAAAAGTTACCTAAATAGAGTACCATGACAAAAAATGATAGATTATTAAGATTTAAATGACACATATAAGGGGTATTTTTTGAATTCTAGCAAGGATTTTTGATGAAATTGATTCGGTAACGATTAATGGTAACTATAAAAAATGCGATTATACCAGCGATTTTACAGCAATATCTATTAATAGTATCTGTATCTAGTAACCATTGAACGTTACTAATAGTCATGATAAGCACTTTACGCTTCCTCGCTATTTAGTATTTAACCTAACATTCCAAAAACTATTAATGTGGCTCCTTGGACCCCTATGTTACAGGTGGTTAATACTGAGCGAGCGATTGAACACATTCCCTTGTCCACGTTGGGTTTTCACTAATTAGTGTAAGTTAAGAAATACCTATGGCAAACAAGAACTAAGTGATACTACCAAACTTAAAAAAGTTGCTTTCTCCAACAGTAAATAGCGAAGAGCCCACTTTACTTGATGGCAATTCCGGGTACGGGAACAATCTATATAGTTCAAAGTACCTCGTTTTTATGGACTTAAATTATCGCCATATAAAAACGATATAATAGCTCTAATATTTCGAGCATTTAATTGAAAACAATTATGAACCTTGTGCGTTCATAATCATGATGTTACCTTTCAGTTTTATTATGGTAATTAACTAGAAATACAGAGAAACCCCGATATAATGCTTAATGAAAAGCAGTTAGATTATAAAACCTATTTGGGATTTGCTCTACTGGATTATCTATATATATCAAGGTGATATAATTCCTATCTAGTTTTATTAGGTCAGATTTTATCCTAAGTAATATATTTTAATTGACCCAAATAATAGGCTTTCAAGTAGTGGAAACTCTATTACTATGGAAAACGCAGTTACTTAGGCTTGTTTATTCCGTGGTAATAGACTTTAACCGCTACAACTATAGAAGTGGTTAGGTGCTAAATGTTTTTCTCAAAAATTTTTAAAACTGATATGAAAGGGAGTTTGAATAAGATTGGACAATGTTAATGTAATTAAAGGGAAAGGGAGATCCCGGCTGGAAGTTAAAATTTCAGAAATCTTGTTATTAGAATATTTAGAACGCCATAGGCTACTTACAATGGCACAACTATACAAGTATTTTACTCAATTTTTGGGAGAAGAAATTAAAGAATATTCATTTAAAAATCGATTAAGAAGACTGGAGGAATTTAAATTAGTTCGTTCATCTAGTTTTGCAGATGGTTTCGATGGTGAACGTTTTAAGTATTTTTCAATTGGTTCTGGTGGAATCAATTTGTTAATTGAAAATGGACTTTTGTTTGAGGATTATAATAAGAATCAAATATATCAACTATTAGAAAAGAAGAATAAACTTCATTTCTTATATACACAAGAGGTAGTTCTGGATATTATGTGTACCACTAAACAAAGATTATCATTGCCGCAATATAAGCATTACAATCAAACTAAATTATTTAGCTCGTTGGCACCGTCCCATGTTCCTTATGAAATGTGGATTCAGAAGGCAAGTAAGCCAGTAGCTATGTTTAACAAGGGAGCTGCACATGCTAGAACGGCCCAATTTATAAATAACAATCAACAGTATAAAAAAAGTAATGGTGATTGGGTAACTATTATACGCCCAGACTGGATTTTACAAAGGGAGTATGATAGTCAAGAACAAAAAATAAGGTATTTAAACATCGAATTAGATACTGGTACTGAGCCATTGGAACAACTTGTGGATAAGGTTTGGAGATACTGTATACTGGCTGAGCAGGATCCAGAAAGTAAACATGGAGTACTATTTGTACTTCCTGATGAAAGTTTTTCAAAAAGGACTAAATATGGCGATAGAAGTCAGCGAATAACAAACATCCGTGACAAGATATTTAAAGATTCGTTAATGGTTGATAGGCTTAAACAAGTAAAATTATCAGTAGGTGTGGTATCGTTAAAAAAAGCTGGGGCTGTTGCAACTAAGTTTTTGGTACCGGAATTATTTAAATAGTAGACTATTAAGCAAAGTTGCAGGTCTAGAATTTAATAAAAATTTGTATGTAGATGTGTAAGTAAGTTTGTCCCCCTTTAGAGGGTGACATCATTTACTTTTGAAAGTACAAATATGATTATTCCAACAATCTACAGTGCAAAAATTACTAAAGCATTTGGAACAAATAATATACGAACTATCTTCCAAACTGCTAAAAATATCTTTAAAATTTTTGTATTTGTATCGAGTCACTTGTACCTCATCTTTAATCCATTTATTTAAAACTATCAACGTCCATTTCATTACTTACGTAAATATATGAAAGAGGTGAATAAATAGTATGAAAGAAAAAGAAAAAAATGAAAATATTACTGCTGGTTGTGATGACGACGAAATTATATTTACAATGGAATTAGATCTAGAAGCATTTAATGTTATTTTACGTTTGTACGATAATACATTTAGAGATTTAGTCGATAGATAAAGAACCGCTAAGATTCAATTTTTAAAAATGTTAGGTGTTAGATAAAGAAGAAGTACAAATGCTGCAAGATTGGCTTTATTTGGTACAAAGAAAACTAACTATTTTTGATTCCAACTATTAAACCTTATTAATACTTTTTAAATTCCTCTTAATTGTTTGCATTATTTTTCTACTGTTTACCATTCGATACCTTCTGAATGATTAAAGCTTAAAAACCAAAGTTTTTGGATGAAAAATGATATGCAAATTTAATTGGTTTTCAGCAATCAGTCTTCCGCAAACGGGCCAGATTCACTATAATATGTATTAATCCTTTCTAAAAATAAAAAGGGATAAAGCAAATCGCTTTATCCTGAAAAATTCTCATTAAATCGTCTCTCATAATCTTCCATGTCATTTTGTATAAATTCTAACCTTCTGCGATTATAATTAAGGGATAAACCAAAATCATATTTAGTAGTTTGATAATTTTGTGGAAGTATCAAATGGATTAAATCCTCAAAATAGTGAAAAAACAACTGGTCAAATTCAATTAATTTTTCTTTCCATTCATCCAAATCAAAGACTTTTCTAGTAATCATTTGAGGCGTATATTCTATATTACCACTAACATATCCCATCATCATGCTATTATATTGCTCACCTAAATTTTTGGTATATAAGCTACCTCTATGTTTTACATAGTTATATAGTTGTCTCACCTCTAACGTTAGAGGGTTGTTATTAAAGGCAAGTAAATGTTGCCTGAATTCATCCCTGCCTCTTAATCCAACCACTTCAAGTAGGGTTGGAAAAGTACAGAACCCAGCGTATTTTTGATAGTATCTAGGCTTCTCCATGAATAGAAATGAGTTATCTCCTAGATAAAACCAGATAACTTGCCAAGATAAATCGATGGCGTAGTTGTAAAAAGATAAAGCACTTTGAAGAAATTTAGATCTTATGTATCTGAGGTGTGTGTCATCATTTTGAGATATTAATTGACCAAAATTTTCACAATCGAAATCTGAAAGATAGGACCTTCCATTACTAAAGGCATAATAGACATCACCAATTTTATGTGCTGCGTAAATGATATTAGGTTCAAAATTCATATAATGTACATCCCAAGGCTCTAAATCGAACCAATGATCCACACTGAAATCACTGTATAATTCTTGTATGCTAGTCAACAGCTTCACCCGCTTAATTTAATAGAATTACAGTATAATATTACCATATTTAGATAAAAATATCGTCTTTAATTTACGTCATTTCTTATTCAAGTAACGAAGCTTATGTTGAACAAGAAGCTGAAAAACTAAATTCCTTGCTACACAGTACAAGAATACTGTTGAACATAAAAGTATATTCAACGGGCGTGTTTGTTGAAAATCAAAAGCCTAATCCCTTGCAAAAAAATACAAGGGATTAGGCTTTTTAGGCATTTTTCTTTCAAAATCCTTAACGTTGTAAATAGACGTTCCTGATGCTACCCGTTGGCCAATGTATTGGCGATAAGTGGTAAATCTAATGGAGATAGGCAGTGAAAAATATGACAGAAGTGGTTCATTCTAATAGTTGTAATGAATTCCTGTCCTCTATCTTTATCGTTATAATTTAGTATTCTTCTCTAAGAGCAGATAAAAATGCAAATAGGTTCTTCTTTTGCTTTTCAGTTAGTAAGTGGATGCTTTGTATTAACTGCTGATCAATTAGGTTTTGTTCATCACTCATATCGTTTAATTGCTTGAAAAATTCATGAAGAGGGATGTTAAAATAATTACAAAATTGTTCTATAAAACGGATACTTATATCTTGTTCTCCAGCCTCGATTCTAGATAATCGGGGCTGCGTGGTTTGTAGTGCTGAAGCCAAATCTATCATAGAGACTTTATGTTCTTTTCGGATCTTTCTAATCAATTCTCCTGTTCTCTTATTAATCATAATCATTACCCTTTTTAGTCTAGTTTAGCGTTTTCCCAATTTACAAGCAAATAAACATATTTTATAATAAATAATATATAAAAAATATACATAATTATATATAAAAAGAGGTGGGGAAATTGGCTGATCTTTCATTTGATGAAGCATTTAATGATTTTGTCGAGAAGCGTATTCATGAAGCTTTAATAAAAAAATCAGATTCAAAGCAGAAGGAACTACTAGAAAGTCTTGAAAGTGAATTATTATCGCTCTTATCATCAGAAAGCGAGAGGGATAAATTAAAAGAAGTCTTCTTCAAGATATTAAGTGAACAGAATCAAATTTGCTATGAGTTAGGTTTGGCTGATTCTCGATTATTTTCACTAAAACTTTCTAGGTAACGAATAAAGTACCATTATTGAAAGCTATGATAAAAGAATATACCATAATCTGCTTTTCGCTGTATCAATAATTACAATGCTGGAGGTGTGTTAACTTGGGAACGTATGTTGGTTTGTCACTACTGCCCGAAGGAGTATCTCAACTACAATGGGGGAAGGTGTACGAAGAAAGTCTTGAATTATTAAACGCATTTCCGTTTGCAGATATAAAAGAGAAAAATTACTTTGGACTCACTATCCCTGTGTTTGTACAAGCAAAAGAAAGAGTTGAGCCAAAAAAGTTCTGGCAGTTTTGTGGAGATTTGAATAGCAAAAAATATGGAGAAACTTTTAAACTTTATAAAGAAATAAGTGTTTATAAGAAATCGATTGAATCTGATGGAAGAAAAGATATTTTATTTGAGAATCAAGAGCAGCATATTGTACGCATTTTTGATTCAAAGACGCAGGGGCATGAGTATCATTTGTATATCTTAGCTATTGCAATGCTCATAGAAAGTCGTCTACCTAAATACGCTTTAGTCAGTGGTAATATTGACTATAAACAATGTGTTAAAGCTAAGGAGTGGGCGGACATGCATCTTTCTACTCCAATTGATCTACCTGTTAGGGTGGACGCAGAGAGATTGCTTCCGCGATTTAGTCTTATTAATAATGACATTGATAAGATTGAGGTTCTGGATAAGTGGCTAATTGCTGATCAAGAAAAAAAGTTTGAAATTATTTTTAATCTCTTTTCAAGGGAGAGTTTCGTTCAGTGGTTTTTAAGAATTCTAAGGTCCTATTCCTCACCGGTGCAGATAGGCGCATTGAAATTTATGATCTATTATTTGAACATAGTAGAAGATTTAAAAGGCTTAATTTATTTAGCGTGTAAACATGAGGACGGTCCAAAATTTCAATCATCTGATATGATAAAAGCTATTGCGCGGACATGGATATGTTTGCCTCAAGAACACTTTTCGTTTATGAAAGCTTTTAATAAAGTTGAAGGGCATCCGGAAATTGTTGAACGGCAATTTGGAATGATGATGTTGGATTTAAGGTTCTCAGGTAGAGAAATCAAAACTCATATTCCCTTGGACGAAGTAGCAGCAAATTTAGAGAACCATTTTCCAGATTTTGGGGGAAGTATTGAACAAACTTTAATCGATGAAATTTCTTTAATAGAAGGAGAACTTCAAATCTTTCATGAACAAGTTAAGCCATCCCTTGAAATATCTGATGCATCTACAGAAAGTAAAATGTATTTAGCTGATGGGGATGCTTTTCTTTATTTCAACAATGATAATATCCTATTAACAGAAGACCAAGAACTACAATTGAGAGCTATCGCTTATAGTATTAAAGTCTTTATAGAAAAAAATGAATATTCGACGATGTTAAATCAATTTTTATTTGGATCACTTTCGGATATGAAAAAAGTGTTGGCAGCGTTATCGAATGAAAAATTTCATATGATATTGACAGAACACACGTGGAACTGGATTCAAGAAACAGATAATGTAGAGTTAATAAAAACATTATTATTAAAATTAATAATTGACGAGTTAATGAGTAATAAAAGTGAAAAGAATAATTCGGATATGCGGAAAGCGATGTTCGAAAACAGGAAGCTATTAGAAAAAATAAATGGATATATCAAAGATGAGCAAACTATGGAAATTATGCAGGAGTGGATTAAGGAAGAAGAGGAAGGCGAAGGTAAATAGCACTTAACAAGAGGGCAGCCGATGGAGAATAACCATCTTAATACAATCAAAAAAGCAATTGAAAATTCTGTTTTCTGCTATGCAAGTCGGAGTGGACAGGGGTTCATTGAAAAAACAAAATGCCAATGCTATTTGGCTGGCCAAACCTACTGTGATGCTTATTTTGAACAATTGGAGTTTTACAAATTATATAGTGAATTAGAAAAGCAGGGGCTTACTAAGAATCAAATTATTGAAGATATCAAGGGAGTTTTTCAATGGGATAAAACATCATGGATTCAATATAATGTGAAGGATTAGTATTTTTTTAGGTCTGTTAAAAAGAAGAATAAAATTAAGGCAAGTAGTTTGCGGCTTTTTAGACAAGGAAGAGAGCGTATATGAAACTATTACTGTGTAAAAATTGCAATGATATATTTAATCTTGACTATTTAGAAAAAAGTTGTCGATGCGGTTTCACTAGAGGCAAGTACTTAGACCAAAGGTTAGCTGAATATTTTGGGGAGTATGCTGTGCCAATCGGGATTGCCAATGATTCTCTAATTAATGCAATAAAAAATCAACAGAATGAGGGCATGGGGGAATTATTTAAGGCTTTTGTAATTCCTGTCATATGTTCTACTTTTAAAAAGAATGAAGATAACAAATCAAGCTAGTTGAAGAACCTATTTTAAACCGATAAATTGAATTTGGTTTCCCTTGTGGAATAATTGACAGATCTTATTTTCGAAACTCCGATTCGTTTTTTAGCTATATACTATTGGATAACTAAAAAACGAGTCGGAGTGTTGGTAGCATTTCGATTCGCGTCCATTGTGAATCTTAGAGTAAATAATCCACCCAAACGGTTCGTAATGAAAAAGATGACCTATAAATGGAGGTATAGTCTATTTATAGGTTTCTTTTTGTATTTAACATTTGGTATTGTAATGATTTTTGAACATTTAAGTCAATCTGTAACAGTTAGTCGAGTAAGTAAAATGCTAAATGATCAGGGGGTACTTACAAGAAAAAGACTATTGTGGATTCCAGCAGTAGTTAGACGCATTGCGAAATCTGAAGTATACGTCGGGGATCTTTTCTTTAATAAAACCCAAACGATTTATGTAAATGGAAATAAAGTAATAATCAATATTTCAAGTAGTGAATATTGCCATGATCTAGTGACACTTTTGCCATAGTTGAGAGCAACCAATAAAACTCCTATTGTAAAGGGAAGGTGGAAGCAGATTGACACTTTACATGGAGCCTCTACGGGCATGGATTCCTAGCCAAAAGCCAGCATTTATGGGGCTGTCTCGGCCCACAAGGCTATCTTGCTCGCCTTTCCATATAAAGTTGTAGCCTAGTCAGCTTGTTTATTCTAGGTGGCGCCACTCGAAGATCTAGCTAAAGTGATAAATATTTTAAAGGAAAACCATATTGAAATTGAGGTGTTGGGCAGCATGTAATTAAGATGGGCTTCTTAATAATAGCAGAAAAGTAGAGGAATTGGCATCCATCTGCTTTTTTTGTTTACTGTTATTCTAACATTTTTTCGTCAAGGGTAACCTTGATTATTGCGTATCCTGTTTGATAACGACATAACCTTCTTTGTAAATCAATTGTAAAAGTAAATCGACAATTTCCTGAGCTTGTATTAGTTCTATCTTTTTTTCGTTTGCTATTTCTTTAGCTATTCTATCGCGAGTATTTCGTATCATTAGGTATTCCCCCATTGTTTAAGAAAATAGGTTGCGAAACTTAACCGTTTAAGCCCCATTTCTTTTTGCATATATTGATTATCTTACTTGATTACTGATATGAAACACTTTAACCGAATGACCTATTACTTCCTCAAGGCGCTTTTTGAACTGTCTTACAATCTCATCGGCATTTATCGACTTATTAATCCAATCTGTATCAATATATACAGCAAATTCATCGTTTATCAAGTGACCGTCTTCAGATTGCTCTCCTTTTATAACCATTCGTGTTGTTCCTTTTACCGTATCTAAAATATATTTTAACTCATCCATTTTTACATACTTACACATTGCCTTCCCTCCAAAATTAGTTTCTCTTCAGTTTTTATGTCTATTTCCTCCAATCCATTTTAAAATTTGAGTTTTGTCTTTTTTTATTTTACAACCATGGAAATATAAAATATAATAAATTATATATAAAAAATATGCACAATATAATATATAAATATACAATAATTAACTTTACATGCAAAGACTCAAATAATTAGTGGTTGAAGGAGCAGAGATGCAGTACGTAAAACATTTAGGATTTCTACAAATAGATATGTATATAATCACAAAATTAAACGAGGTTCCACAATCAAAAATCTCTGAAGAGCTTTTATCGGATATTGTAACCGTCCTTGCAAAACACGAAGTCGTAACGGATAGTATAATTTTCGATTTTTTAAGTAGTGAGAGATGTGAACAGAAGGATATTATACACAAGGCGTTGATTGATGCGGGTAAACGAATTGCTAAAGAAAATCTATAAGTGGCTCAGAAAAAGCAAAAGGTCATTAAATGAAAATATTTAACCACAAAAAAATGAGGAATGGTTCGATGTTTATATTTAAAAATGAAAATGGAAAAAACTCCTTAGAAATAAATATTGAATACCCTTTTGAGGATTTCTTTTCCTTAGTAAATCACATAAAACGAACCTCAAATCTGGATTTAGTGAGAACAGAAACAAAGCAGTTAATAGATGCTGGTATTCAAGTATGCTCATATAAAATTTACTACAAAGACTTAAATGAAGAGATTGGAATAATGATTAAAGATAGTTCTTATTCAATTGATTTTAGCAGTTTTATTACATTATCTGCTGTTCTAGAGAAGGAAAAGCGTAAGGAACTTGAGAGTAAAAATATAAAAGAAATCAGAATTTTTCTAAATAGCAGAAATGAAACGGATTTGTATGAGGTATGTATTGAGAATATAAAAAAATATTACCTAATGGAATCAACATCTCACCTTTCTAATTATCAAATAAAAAAGATTCTCTCTGGGAAACGTTCATTAAATTATATAGAGATTAGGCTTTAACATAATGGGATTAGATAATATATCACTAGTAAAAAGGAGAATAAACACATGGAAATATACTCTGGTAAATTAAAGATAGAGCTTGCAACAATCGTTGAGTCTTCAGAAGAAAATAATATGAAAAACAAAGCTCATGAAGGATTAACTATGGAATTGATGGGGGAAATTCGACTTTTACTAGGCGCTGCTGGATACATGGTAGGAGCTATTGGAACAACATTGGAGAAAGTTGAAAATCCCAAGTCTAGTGACTATTCTATGATTAAATCCGAAGTAGAGAAATCCAAAAAAGAAATTAACCGCGTGTATAACAAGGCTAGTAGAAGGTCAATTAAAATTGAATAAATTATTTTTTCGGAAGTTTTCGCTAATATAAAAACCGCCTTTATACCTATTAAGGCGGTTTTTATATTCCCGCTCATATACAAAAACAATAAAGTCTTTATATAAACGTTGTATTAGATGAGAAAGGACTAATTTTCTATTTCAGCTGTGACATATAAATGGAGATTTTAAAGCATTAGAAATCCTCTTCAAGTCTTTTTAAAGCTCTTGCATAGGCTGCATTTCGCTCTTTTTCTTCCCAATCAAGATTTTGAAGTATGCGCTGCCAATATATATTCCCTTGTTCTGCATATGATTTTGCAGTTTCTCTCCATAAAAACGCTTCTGCTTCTTCTAAAACAATATATGATCTACTTTGAATTTTGAAATGTGGCATACCTTCCTCTTTTAATAAACTGTATATAGTTGTAGGACTTGTTCTGAAGTAGTCAGCTGCTTCTTTTACCGTTAGGACTGTTCTACCGTAGTATCGTTTTTTTTCCTTTTTGGTTTCTTTTATTAGATCTTTAGAGAATTGATCAAGTTCTTCCCTAATTATCTGCCTGAGAATATCCTCTATCATTCTAGGCCCTCCTTTATTTTTTTCGAAATTAATAATTTCTGATTGTATCTTTGAAACATCCCAATTTTTATCTGGATCTGACCAATCATTCATTTTGTAATCCGAAATTGTCGGTTTAATTTCGTTTTCCTCAAGTATTATCCGGCCTTTAACTTTTAAATGTGGCATAGCTCTTGCATACGTTAATTGACGCAAAACAGAAGAACTAATCCCGTTTATGTTGGCAGCTTCTTTCATAGTAAGATATCTTTTTTTGATCTGGTTATTTGTTGGGGACAAACTTTCTGTAAGTACGATCAGTTCCTCATGGAGAATTTTGGTATAAAGATTCTCAAATAAGAAAGCAATCACCTGTTTTCCATAGTCCACCTCACCTTAAAATGTCATATCCGACTCTATTATAAAACAAAAAAAGAACATATGTTTTGAAATATGTAACTATATTTAAATATTCTGTATTATAATATTAGTAGATAGAGTATTTATAATTTGAGAGTTGGGAGGATATGATTATGGTATATTATCCGAATATACAAAAAATATTAATATAAAGAATTCATTATAGGAATAACAGGGAATTGATTTTCAATAGGGGGCGATAGGTATGTCAAAAACACCAATACCTGAGAAGGTTAAAATAAGGCTATGGGGTAAGGCTGCAGGGCGTTGTCAGTATGAGGGGTGTAATAAGCCTTTATGGTATGACTCAACCACTAAGTCCGAATTTAATTCTGCCTACATAGCTCATATTGTGGCAGATAGTCCTGATGGTCCGAGGGGAGACAAGCAGCGTTCAGAATTATTGAGTAAAGATATTAAGAACCTTATGTTAATGTGTGATACCCATCATAGATTGATAGACCGTGATCAAGTTAAAGAACACCCCGAAGAATTACTTTTGGGGATGAAAAAGAGGCATGAGGAAAAAATGGAGATGCTGACTTCTTTAACAGAAGAAAAGCAATCGACTGTTCTACTATATGGAGCGAATATTGGACAAAATGGTTCAAATGTTAGTATGGAGAAAGCGGTATATGCTATGTTACCTGAAAAATACCCTGCAGAAAAAACGGGAATGGAACTAGGTTTTGAAGGCAGTATGTTTAATGATAAAGAACAATTGTATTGGACAATGGAGGCTGAAAATTTAAGGCGACAATTTAAAGGAAAAGTATTACCTAGAATTGAAGCCGGTATAAATCATATGTCCATATTTGCCCTAGCTCCCCAGCCGCTTTTAATAGAACTTGGAAGATTGTTATCCGATATACAGGCTGCGGATGTATATCAGTTGCATCGTGAACCTTCAGATTGGAAATGGCAAGAGACCCCTGAAGAATTTGACTATGTTGTTATCCCGCCGGATACAAAAACAAATACTGTTGCACTTAACCTTTCATTAAGTGGGACAATAGATAATAGTCGTATTCGGGATGTATTAGGAAACGATGTGTCGATTTGGACATTAACGATAGAAAATCCGTATAATGATTTTTTAAAAAGTAAGGAGCAATTGAGATCATTTAGAGAAGTTTTCAGAAAATTAATGGATCAAATTAAAAGTAACCATGGTCATAAAAATGAACTTCATTTGTTTCCTGCTGCCCCAGTTTCTATAGCTGTTGAAATTGGAAGAGCGTGGATGCCAAAAGCGGATTTACCTTTAAGGATTTATGACGAAAATAATGGCTTTTCTCATGTTTGGAGTATTGAATAATTTAAAAGGAAGTGTTTCGGGTTGAATAATCGGGAAGATATTGTATTAAAGGAATTAGTTGAACGTTTGGATTTACCAGATTCTGCTTATGAGAAGGCAGAAAAAAGATATGAAGATTTAGGAGAATGGTTTAACAGGGATAACTCGAAACTCAGTGGTTATAATGTTCATATCTTTCCTCAAGGTTCTTTTTTGTTAGGTACTGCTATTCGCCCTATTAATGAGGAAGATGAATATGACTTAGATCTTGCCTGTAAGCTACGCCAAGGAATCAGTAAAAGTTCCCATACACAGGAAGAATTAAAAACACTTGTTGGAGAAGAGCTAGAAGCCTACAGAAAAGCAAGAGGAATTTTAGAGCCTTTAGTTCCAAAGCATCGTTGCTGGAGACTTGAGTATCATGATGATATTAGCTTTCACCTAGATATTGTCCCTGCTATCCCCCTCGATGATTTTAAGAAATCTATGCTATTCGAAGCTATGAATATGAGAGGAACAGGGGAGAGTGTTGCAAAGGGGGCATCTGAAAAAGCCATCTCAATTACAGATGACAGGGATCCCAATTATAAAAAAATTATTGATGAGTGGAATATTAGTAATCCTGAAGGTTATAGTATTTGGTTTAATGAACAAAATAAAACTACTGAAAATTACGTTTTATTAGAAAAAGCTCAAGTGGATAAGGTACCACTTTATAAACAAAAAAGCCCTCTTCAGAGATGTATACAAATATTAAAGAGACACCGAGATATTATGTTTGGTGATGATGAATCAAAGCCGATTTCCATAATTATTACAACATTAGCAGCAAGAGCCTATAATGGAGAAAGTGATATATACGTCGCTTTAAGTAATATATTAGAGAAAATGGCTGGTATGATTAATAATCAATCTCCTCGTGTCCCTAATCCGGTCAATCCTGAAGAGGATTTTGCAGACAGATGGGCTATGCCTGAGTACATTCATTTAAACTTAGAAGAGAACTTTAAGATTTGGTTGCAACAGGCTCGGAGAGATTACAATAGTATAACAACACTGAAAGATCCTGTTTTGTTAACTGAAGCCATTAGCAAAAGTTTTTCGATATCAATAAATAGCGAGGAACTCAAGAAAAAACTTGGTTTAAGTAATTCATCTACTCCATTTAGTAAACCGAAAGATCATTACATTAGCGAGCCTGCTAAACCATGGAAACAAAAGATGTAGGCGGTTGGATATGAACTTACACGGAGCATTGGAATTCCTAAATGATTACCCGGAAATGTCTTTTGGTCCTATGAAGAGTAGGGAGTTAAATCTAAGAGGTACATTTAGATTCAGAGCAAATTACGAAGGTGGTCCAATCATAGAGGATAGGTATGAACTAGAGATTTTGATTCCTGAAGGGTTTCCGATTGAACTTCCAAAAGTTAAAGAGTTAAAAGGAAAAATACCAAGGGATAACAATTATCACATTAATCCGGATGATACATTGTGTGTAGGTTCACCACTTAGAGTCATTTTAAAACTCCAAGAATCGGCAACATTGAATACTTATGCGGAAGAATGCCTAGTACCATATTTATATGCCGTTTCTTATAAGTTGAAAAATGGAGGCGACTTTATTTTTGGTGAACTTGAACACGGTAAAAAGGGGATATTCAATGATTACTGTGATATATTAGGGCTTACAAATCCGAATCAGGTTGCTAAAGCACTATCATTGCTTTGTATGAAAAAAAGAATAGCTAACAAGAAAATTTGTCCTTGTGAATGTGGCAAAAGGCTAGGGTCCTGCAATTTTCACATTAAACTAAACACATTAAGATTGGTGGCACCAAGATCTTTTTATAAAAAACATTTATTAGATCTTATTTAGTAACCCTATTTTAAATAAGCATTGGGAGTTAAATCTCAATGCTTATTATCTTTAATCACTACCCTGAACAGTAATTATTATAATAATACTACACCACTACATCTCATTTTTTAATTTATGTTTTTCCTACCTTCAGCACTCGACGCATATTAACCAATGCCTACTTTTTCCTCTTAAATTACCACGGTTAACCTTAACATAATAAATCACATTTACATCATTATCTTTTTTATTCCATGCTAGCAGTGTTTTTCATTCCATTCCTTCACCCATGCTATTATTTTTTTGGCCCCAATTTGGGCCCAGTGGCCCCAGATTAGTGCATTATCTTGCTCCATTTTGCAAAATAAATATAAACGAAAAAAACCCTGAAACGTTGATTTAACAACATTTCAAGGGTTTTATTTGCATTATAATGCTTAATGCTAAGATTAACGAGAGTAGAACTCAACGATAAGAGCTTCGTTAATTTCTGCAGGTAATTCAGAACGCTCTGGTAAGCGAGTGAAAGTACCTTCTAATTTATCTGCGTCGAATGTTAGGTAGTCAGGTACGAAGTTGTTTGCTTCGATCGCTTCCTTAACGATGTCAAGGTTACGAGATTTTTCACGTAAAGTAATAGTTTGACCAGGTTTTACTTGGTAAGATGGGATATCTACGCGACCGCCATCTACAATGATATGACCGTGGTTAACTAATTGACGAGCTTGACGGCGAGTACGAGCTAAACCTAAACGGTATACTACGTTATCAAGACGAGAATCAAGAAGAATCATGAAGTTCTCACCATGTTTACCAGCCATTTTGCCAGCTTTATCAAATAAGTTACGGAATTGGCGCTCATTTACACCATACATGTGACGAAGCTTTTGCTTCTCTTGTAATTGTAAACCGTATTCAGAGATTTTTTTGCGTTGTCCTGGACCGTGTTGTCCTGGAGCATATGGACGCTTTTCTAATTCTTTACCTGTACCACTTAATGAAATACCTAAACGACGAGAGAGTTTCCAGCTTGAGCCTGTATAACGAGCCATGCTAACTCCTCCTTTATGTTTTTATTTTGCATAAAATAAAAACCAGACTGACTGACAATTAAGCACATTTTATTTTCATGTATCCTCGCTCCAGCAGCATAGAGTTACTCGATACACCTCCTTATGAAAAGGGGAATAAAATGAAATCATAATTGCTCCATCAATAGGCTGCATATTTTATACACAACGAACATTATATGTTTTTGTATGTATAAAGTCAAGAAGCTTTACATAAAAAAATAAGATTGATGATATATTGCCTTGTAAATAAAAACTTTTCCACCGCTATATAATAGTTAGTTTTATGATATAATGAATTATCAAATTTTGTAATTTAATGGTATGGGTGATTTTATGAATAATCAGGTTCAACTAAAAGCAATGAAAAGTGCTTTTTTTGATTTTATAAATAGTTGCAAAGATTTTTATTCAGTTCCTGATATAAATAAGGAGCTTTCTAATGTTATACAAAGAGAGCTTGCTATTAGTCATGTTGCTTTTTATCCTTACAATCAAAGTCATTCATTGTTTCCGCATATGAAATCATTCCCATTTAAATTGTACCTACACAAATTCAAGGCAGGACAAGCTTTTTGGAATCATAAGGATGTATTAATCCCTGTTTTTAGTAACGGATTTTTACAAGGCGTTATCGAGTTAAAGGACTTTCATGAGGCTGACCTTTGTGCTGATTTACATGAAGTTTCAAAAGTATGTTCAAATTTTTATAGCTATTGCTTAGAGATTCTTCAATTAAAGTTAAAGGAACAAAAAAATGAAAAGTTATATTTGCTTACAGAGCAGTTCCACTCTTTAATGAATAAGGATGATGTCTTAGTAGCATTAATAGAAACATTGCAAAACATGTATACGGACTTTACGTTCTATTTGTTTCTATCACATGATAATGAAAACAAAAACCATTTACCGATAAAAAATCTAGGCTTTGATGATCAAGATGATGATGAAATGGCTATGGAAGCTTTTGTTACGGGAAAAGCTTTGTTTACTAGCCATGAACAAAAGAAAAGCACAGCCCTGTATTCGCCTTTAAAAGGAAAACAAGGTGTGTACGGTGTCTTGCAGGTAGTTGCACATGATTCGATAACAATAAATGATCAAGATCGGAATTTTATTACGATGCTAACGAATGCTGCTGGAACTGCGATGGAAAATGCTCAGCTTTACGACCAATCAAAAAGGCTAATTAAAGATTTGCAATTAATTAATGAAACCTCACACAGATTAAACAAAAATCTTAGATTAATAGATACAATGAATTATATGTCTAAGCGAATCTTAGAATCTTTCGAAGCAGATGAGGTAGGTTTCTATTATAAAAATCATAATAAAGATATTCAAATTTTCCCAGGGAGCACAAGTTATTTTGAATCAGAAGAAGTAAAAGTTTATATTAACTATATTCAGGAGAAGCTTGAAAAAGATTTAGAGGGATTGTTTTTAGGAGACATCACATCATATTTGCCTAATGTGCCATATTCTTCCGTAATGGCTGTTCCGATGGTTCAGAGTGATACTCTTAAAGGTTGTGCTCTTGTTTTACATAAAAATCCATATCATTTCTCTTTTGATATGTTTAAATTACTTCAATCACTCATACACCATTCCACACTAGCTTTATCAAATTCTTTATTAAGAGAAGAGCTTGAGACATTAGTTAAGACTGATCAATTAACACAATTATATTCACGCAATTATATGAATTCTTGTATTGAAAACTCGATGAAGATCGATCGGCAAGGTACATTTATTTTAATTGATATCGATAATTTTAAGGCTGTAAATGATACGTATGGACACCAAGTAGGTGATGAAGTCCTCATTCAGGTTGCGAAAATAATGAAAAATAATATTAGGGATCATGATATTGGAGCAAGATGGGGTGGAGAAGAATTGGCGATCTATTTACCTCATGTTGAAATTGATATTGGAATAGCTATTGCAGAAAGAATTGTGAAAAAAGTAAAAGAAAACACTTCGCCGACTGTAACAATCTCCTGTGGTGTATCAACTTGGAAGGCTGAAAATGGAAAAAATTATGATCAGTTGTTTAGCCGAGCAGATAAGGCTTTATATAGTGCAAAGAATTTAGGGAAAAATCAAGTCATTGTTCAGGTGAGCTAAAAGCAGCTCACCTTTTTTATTTTTTATCCAACTCTTAACAGGTAGTAAGACCCCTGCATCATGCTATTAAGTTTAGAAAAAGGGAAGTGGAGAATAACTGTCCGTAAAAAGGTTTAATTGGTTCAACTAACCATCAGTGGGGAACCCCATTGATGGAAGTTTCACTTTATAATAGCTCTGCTAGAACGTCAACAAACTCTTCTAAAAAAGCTTGATCCTGTTCATTGAATCGATCTTTTGAAGGACTATCGATATCGAGGACACCAATAACTTTACCTTGGGATACAAGTGGGACAACAATTTCCGAGTTAGAAGCGGCATCACATGCTATATGCCCTGGGAATTGGTGCACGTCTGCAACTCTTAATGTTTCTTTATTTGCAGCAGCAGTACCGCAAACTCCTCTTCCTAAAGGGATTCGTACACACGCAGGAAGACCTTGAAAAGGTCCTAATACAAGCTGATCTTCTTTCATCAGATAGAAGCCTACCCAGTTGATATCATCTAAAAATTGATTTAATAAAGCTGAGGCATTAGATAGGTTTGCAATTAAATCTTTTTCACCTTCTACCAGTGCCTTTAATTGTCTAATAACTAAAGAATATTGTTCAGGCTTATTGCCTTGGTATTTTTCGACATGAAACATCTTTTTTTACCACCTTTTGATTATTTTTTTAATGTAAATAAAACTTTGTCGAGAAAAACATGAAGGAGTAATTCCCCTAAAAATTGAATTTGTAACATAAGGTATAGGGGGTGTGAAATGTGATTCAAGAAAATAAAAGAGATACTAAACAAAAAATAATAAATGCAGCTATCTATCTTTTTAACTCGAAGGGATTTACTGGAACTTCTGTTAGGGAGATTGCTGCAAGAGCAAATGTTAATGTTGCCCATATTTCTTATTATTTCAAAGGTAAGGGTGGTTTGCTAGAATACTTAGTGTCCCATTACTATGAAGGATACTTAAAAGTGATTGAAGAAAATTACACCCAAATTCAGTTTAGCCATGCTCACGCAGTATTAAGTAAAATGATTCTTGATTTGCTCTACTATCAGCATGAAAATCGCCAACTTTCAAGATTGGTCTATCGGGAAGTAACGGTGGATTCCGTGCTGATCCGTGAAGTAATGACAACTTATTTAACAAAAGAAAAATATTACATTAAATCATTATTCGAACAAGGGATCGAGGAAGGACAGTTTCGAAAAGGTTTTGTCCCACATATGATTATTCAGCTAAGAAGTCTTTTGCATACTCCGTATTTACAGCCCCAATACATGAGTGAGGTCCTTCATATTCAACCACATGAAGCGTATTTCGTCCATCAATATTACAAAGAATTAAAAATTTGGCTTAATTCCTTGTTAACAGAACCTACTTCAAAAGATAGTCGTTTATTAGCGATTCGTTAAAAGATCATAATGTGTATAGTTCTTTCCAACATCCCTGGCACTATGGGCATCAGAACCATAGATGAGAGGGATTTTTTGTTTTTGAGCTAATTGTACGATATCTGGATTTGGATAAGTTTCTCCACAATACTCTTTCCTTAATCCGGCAACATTAAAATCCAGTTCCATGTTTTGTTCTTTAACGGAAGCTAGAATTTTCTCAATGATGTTTAGATTCGAAAAAGTTATTGGGTATACCTTTTGAAATTTATTCACCAATGTAATATGACCAATTCGATTAGGCTTATACTCTCCTAATCGACTATGAATAGATTGTAAGACTTCATTATAATAAATTTTATGAAGATTATATAGGGTACCTGCTTCATGAAGCATTAAACCAAATGTCTTTTCATCATAATCCATGCAATAGTATTGATCATTAATCTTCAAAAAATGGACGGATAAAATACTATCATCTAGAAATTTGCCATATTTGTCTAAGAAATCTGTTATTTCTTGTTCGTAGTCTTTAATATAGTCGACTTCTAATCCAATATGGATACGAATATCGTTTTTATACTTTTCTTTTCTCCTTTGAATACTTTCAATATAATCTTCCATTTGGTTATGTTCCATTGCGCTATCTTTCATTGGTGTTGGATCAATGAATCCTTTTGGAAGCGGAGCGTGTTCCGTAAAAGTTAAATCTGTAAATCCTTCTTTGATTGCTTGTTCAATATACATGTCAAGTGTGTCCTTTGTTCCATGTGGACAAAAAGGTGTATGAACATGTCCGTCCTTTTTAGTATACATAGTACCCTCCTGATCTTTAAAATCCTAATTCGACCCCTTTTGATAGGTTCTTGATTGTCATTTTATTGACTTGAACAAATAATGTAAAAAAATTAAAATTTCTGGTCAAAAAATGTCGTTTACATGGTATCATAAATACATTGAAAATAACATTAGGAAAGTCTCAATGATATGACGATAATAAGAAGTATAAGGGCATAGTTATCGTGTGAAATTTTCAAACTGAAATTATCATACATTAAAATATAAAATTGATGTTTTCTTAAACGTCAATGGAGAAAATATTTTCTCCTTAATCAAGGATTTTGTGTAGTAACGAGGGGGCTAACTATGGAGGTTTTAATTGGACTAGTCCTTCTGATATGTATTTTATCTGGTGCTGGATACATGTTTAGAAGAAAGATCTATAAAGAGGTTGATCGATTAGAGGCACGAAAAATTGAAGTTATGAATCGTTCCATTATTGATGAATTATCAAAGGTGAAAGAATTAAAAATGACTGGACAAGCAGAAGAATTGTTCGAACAATGGAGAAGTGAATGGGATGAAATTATCACTAGTCAACTTCCGGAGATTGAAGAGCTTTTGTTTGATGCAGAAGAATTTGCTGATAAATACCGATTTAATAAGTCACAAAATGTCCTTCAACATATTGATAAGATGTTAATGACAGTCAACGAAAATATTGACAAGATCATTGAGGAGATCAATGAGTTAGTAACAAGTGAGGAAAAGAACGCTATTGAAAGTGAAGAGGTTAAAGAGTTATATAAAAAAGTGAAAAAAACCTTATTAGCACATAGCCGACAGTTCGGTAAAGCACACAGGAAATTAGATGAGGATTTAACCTTAATTACAGATTCTCTTAAAGAATTTGATACTGAGACAGAACAAGGAAATTACCTCCTAGCTAGAAAAGTATTGATCAATTTAAAGCAACAGCTTGACGTTCTTCAGTATAAAATGGATGAAATCCCTAAATTATTAACTGAATGTACTGTCACCATTCCTAATTTAGTTAATGAACTAAAAGAAGGCTATAAAGAAATGATGCAGGCCGGATATTACTTAGAACATATTCAGCTGGATGTTGAACTTGACAAAATAAATGATAACTTAGAAAAGTTTCAAGTGAAGATTGAGGAAGCAGACCTTGATGATGTTCAGGAAGGGCTTCAACTTATACAAGAATCTGTCGACCAATTATATGATCTCTTAGAAAAAGAGGTCGAGGCAAATCAATTTGTAAAACAAAAGACAGATCAAATTAGTGGTAATCTGGATAAGCTATCTGAACAAAAGATAGCTACGATTGAAGAAACAAATCTTGTTAAGCAAAGCTATCAATTATCAGAAACTGAGCTTGATAAGCAAAAGCTAATAGAAAAGCGTATTACACAGCTAGAAAAGAAATTTGCCCAAATTCAGCAAAATCTTTTAGAAGATCAAGTTGCTCATTCCATCGTCAAAGAAGAACTTGAAGAAATTGAAAAGCAAATCTTTGAACTGCTTGATGAGCACAACCAGTATCGTGAAATGCTTCAAACACTTAGAAGAGATGAGCTTGAAGCACGAGAGAAATTAGTTTCATTAAAACGAATGCTTTTAGAAACAACAAGATCTGTTCAACTTAGCAATATTCCAGGACTTCCTGAGGAGTTTGTACAGCTTATTGAACAAGGAAAAGGAGATGTTCAAAAAGCAACTATGAAATTAGAGGAAATTCCTCTCAATATGATGATGGTGACTGAGTTGCTTAAAAATGCAGTTGAAACAGTAGAATCTCTTAAAGAATTTGCGGATGAATTAATTGAACAGGTTAATTTATTTGAGCAAGTCATTCAATATGGTAATAGATACCGTAGTCGTCAGCCTCAGTTAGCAAACAAATTTATTGAAGCAGAGAAATTGTTTAGAGAGCATTTATATAAGGAAGCTTTAGATGCTGCGGCAGCTGCTATTGAACAAGTTGAACCTGGCTCAATGGATAAGATTCAAAATTTATTAAATGAACAGCAAGATGATCAAGTTTTAGTTCGAAAATAGTTTGCTGAAATTTTAACAGGAATGAAAGATGTAGGGGTAACCTTCTCTTTGTATTTCCTGTTTTTTTATACGTGTGTATAAATGATAAGGGTAACTATGGCTCTATCTTCGCCTATATAAAAATTCGCCTAATGGCGAGTTTTTGTATAGGCTTATATCATTCATTTTTCTTTCGCGCTGCGTTGTGATATGATTACACATTGATAAAAGCTTTAATTACATAGCTATTTGGAGGAACCAAAATGTTGTATCTAGACAACAGTGCAACGACAAAACCATATAAAGATGTACTATCAACTTATATTAAAGTAACAGAGGAATACTTTGCTAATCCCTCTTCAATTCATAAGTTAGGGAGTGAAGCTGAGGTTTTATTAACTCAGTCAAGAAAGCAAGTTGCAAATTTATTAGGTGTCTCAGATGAAGAGATCATTTTCACATCAGGTGGGACAGAAGGAAATAACCTTGCTATTAAGGGTGCAGCATTTGCAAATCGCCATAAAGGAAACCATATCATTACAACTGTTATTGAACATCCTTCTGTTTTAGAAGCATGTAAACAATTAGAATCAATTCATGGTTATCAAGTAACATACTTAGAGGTAGACGGAAATGGAAGAGTAGCTGTCGAGGATGTTAGAGAAGCACTTCAAAAGAATACTGTTCTTGTTTCAATTATGCATGTCCATAATGAAATAGGAACAATACAGCCAATTGAAGAGATTGGACAGGTTATTAAACAAAACTCAAATGCGATTTTCCACGTTGATCATGTTCAAGGTGTTACAAAGGTCCCTTTGGAATTTTACAAATCAGAGATCGATTTATGTACAATTTCAGGACATAAGTTTCATGGTTTAAACGGAACAGGAGCTTTGTTCGTAAGAAAAGGTGTTCAGCTCGTCCCTTTATTTTCTGGAGGAGCTCAAGAGTTACAATTAAGATCTGGTACAGAGAGCTTGGCAGGGAATGTGACGTTGGCTAAGGCATTAAGAATGTCTTTTGAAAAGGGAAACCAGCAAATCGAGAGTCTTTTTCAAACTCATAAGAAATTAAGATCTGAATTAATGAAAATAGAAGGCGTCAAAATAAATACCCCTGAGGATTTTTATGCACCGCATATCATAAATTTCTCAGTACCAGCTTTAAAATCAGAAGTGCTTATCCACTTTTTTGGTGAAAACAATATTTTTGTATCAACAACATCTGCTTGCTCATCAAGAAGTAAAAAAATGAGCCAGGCATTACTTTCAATGAATAAGAGCGAAGATATTGCTAAATCCGCAATCAGGGTTAGTTTATCACTTGATCACAATGAAAACATGATTGATCCTTTTGTGTCAACACTTAAAAAAGGGATAGAAAAATTAACCAAAGTAATGAGGTAGAAAAATGGAATTTGATCACATATTAATACGGTTTGGGGAAATATCTACTAAAGGAAGAAATAGGAAAAAATTTGTTGATCGGTTGAAAACAAATATAAAGGAAGTGCTCAATCAATTTCCTGCATTAACCTATCAAGCTACAAGAGATCGATTATACATTCATTTGAATAACGAGAATCATGAGGAAATTGTTGAGAAACTTAAACTTGTTTTTGGCATTCAATCGTTTAGTTTGGCTATGAAGTGTAAAAGTGATTTGACTGATATAAAAGAAATAGCCTTAAAAGCTGTGAAAAGCTTATATCAACCAAATGATACGTTTAAAGTAACGGCAAAGAGAGCAAATAAGCAGTTCCCTCACGATACGAATGAACTTAATTACCAAATTGGGAGCCATATCTTAATTCATACTGATGATCTTAAGGTCGATGTGAAAAATCCAACAATAAATGTTCGGGTTGAAGTTCGTACTGAGGCAACGTATATTACATGCTATGATTACAAAGGCGCTGGAGGGTTACCGGTTGGATCAGGCGGTAAGGCTGTATTATTATTATCAGGCGGCATCGATAGTCCTGTTGCTGGCTTTTTGTCTTTAAAACGGGGGGTAGAACTGGAAGTTGTCCATTTCTTCAGTCCACCGTATACAAGTGAGCGAGCTAAACAAAAAGTGATTGATTTAACAAAAGAATTAACCGCATATGGCGGCAAAATTAAGCTTCATATTGTTCCTTTTACAAAGATTCAAGAAAAAATTCAGGAACAAGTTCCAGAAAATTATACAATGACTTCAACTAGAAGAATGATGGTGAAAATTGCTGATCAACTTCGACAAAAACAACAAGCATTGGCACTAATTACGGGAGAAAGTCTTGGTCAGGTAGCTAGTCAAACACTTGAGAGTATGGTGGCGATTAATGATGTGACAAGCACACCGATCTTAAGGCCGCTTATTACAATGGACAAAACAGAGATCATTGATATTGCCAAAAAAATTAATACACATGATATTTCCATTAGACCTTACGAAGACTGCTGTACAATTTTCACTCCTGCAAATCCAAAAACTAAACCTAAAGTCGATAAAGTATCAAGGTTTGAAAGCTTTGTGGATTTTGATGAGCTTGTAAAAGAAGCAGTGAATAATATAGAAACCTTAACAATCACGCTTGATCAAAAGGATAATTTTGAAGCTTTATTTTAATCAATCAAACTGGCATGAAGTTGCATGGAAAACAAACGATATTTTGTGAAGAATTACCAAAAAAATAAATGAATGAAGCCATGTGTATTTACACATTCTATACTCACAAGGAGGTGATACACATGGCACAAAATAGATCAAACAACTCTAATCAATTATTAGTAGCTGGAGCTCAACAAGCTATCGACCAAATGAAGTTTGAAATCGCTTCTGAATTCGGTGTTAACTTAGGAGCTGAAACAACTTCACGTGCTAACGGTTCTGTCGGTGGTGAAATCACAAAACGTTTAGTTTCTTTTGCTCAACAACAAATGAGTGGTTCTTTCCAACAACAATAATTAAATAAAGAATGGCTACTAAGGGTGGGGGCAACCCCGCTCTTTTTCATTTAAATAGTTATGAGCAAGGAGGAACCGAAATAATATGACTAGAGATGACCGTGAAAATATCGCTGAAGACGGTGAAAGAGAACAACAACAAAGATTAGAAAAAAGCAGGAAACAACAAAGAAAAAGAAGAAATGAACCAAAAAATGCAAAACAAGCAAATGAACAAAGTTAAATAAATAGATATCTTGTTTACAGGCCTTACTAGGTCTGTTTTGTTTTTTATGACCATAAGATAGTATTAAGTTAAATAATTGATAGAGTACAACATTTGTAAGATTTCAAAAGTTTGAATCATTAGGTATAATATGTATGTAAGATCCAAGAAGGAGGGGGAAACATGGTAAGAGAAGAGCTTCTTGCACCACCAATTTATAATTTAGTCGAAGAAATAGAGAGATTTTCAGAGGATGCTACAAGGGTGGCGCTTAAATGGGAAAATGAAATAGGTGAGAAAAGTGAGATTACCTATCGTTCACTCATGAAAAGAGTAAATCAGATTGGAAACGCTTTCAAAAATGAGGGGCTGAAGCAAGGAGACACAGTTCTTGTAGTGATCCCGCGAGTAATTGATGCATATGCAGTTTATTTAGGAGCCTTAAAGGCTGGATTGGTCGTCATTCCCAGCTCTGAAATGTTACGTACAAAAGATTTGCAATACCGAATAACACACGGCGATGTAAAGGCTGTTGTAAGTTATGGATTATACACGAATGAATTTAAAGACATAAAAGAATATGATTCAATTAAAAAATTTGTTATCCATGGGTCTGAACACGATTGGATTTCTTTAGAAGAACTGTTAAGCATACAAGATTCCAACATGGAACTGGTAAAAACAGAATCAACCAGTATGGCATTTATCTCCTATACTTCTGGAACAACTGGTAATCCTAAAGGAGTTGTTCATACACATGGCTGGGCATTTGCACATTTGCGTACGGCTGCTAAAAATTGGTTGAGTATAAACGAGGAAGATGTTGTTTGGGCAACAGCAGGACCAGGCTGGCAGAAGTGGGTTTGGAGTCCATTTCTATCCGTTTTGGGAAGTGGAGCAACTGGATTAATTTATCACGGTAAGTTTAATCCCGAAAAATATTTACAGCTTCTTGATAAGTATCAAGTTAATGTTTTATGTTGTACTCCGACTGAATATCGATTAATGGCAAAAGTTGAAAACCTAGAAAATTATTCACTTTCAACGTTACATAGTGCGGTTTCGGCTGGTGAGCCTCTGAATCGCGAGGTAATCGAAACTTTTGAGAAATATTTTAATGTACAAGTTAGAGATGGATATGGCCAAACGGAAAATACATTATTGGTTGGCGTTATGAAAGGTATGGAGATTAAACCAGGTTCTATGGGGAAACCGACACCAGGGAATGACGTTAAAATCATTGATGATGAAAGTAATATTTGTAAAGTTGGAGAGGTTGGAGACATCGCTGTTCATCGAGATACCCCTGCTTTATTCAAGGAATATTATAAAGATTTTGAACGTACAGCTATGCAATTTAGAGGCGATTATTATATAACGGGGGATCGTGCAAAAATGGATGATGATGGATACTTCTGGTTTGAAGGGAGAAGTGATGATATTATCATTAGTTCAGGCTATACGATTGGACCATTTGAAGTTGAAGATGCACTCGTAAAACACCCTTATGTAAAGGAATGTGCAGTTGTTGCTAGTCCCGATAAAGTGCGTGGAAATATAGTGAAAGCATATGTTGTGTTGCGAAATCCATCATTAGCGGACAATCCTGACATTATCAAAACAATGCAGGAGCATGTAAAGGCTCTAACAGCTCCTTATAAATATCCACGTGAAATAGAATTTGTCGAAGATTTGCCGAAAACAACTTCAGGGAAAATTCGCCGAGTTGTACTAAGACAGCGAGAATTACAATTAAAGCAGGGATAATAATACACTAGAACCGAGACACGACTCTCGGTTTTTTTTGTTTGGACCTACATATGCTACTCTTATTAAAAAAGGTTGAACATGGAGGGATGGATAATGGGTACGTTATGGTACGGGGGTAAAATTTATACGTTAGAAAGCGAAGGTGATACGGTAAATGCCGTGTTCACTAAGAATGGTCAAATCATAGCCACTGGAAGTACTGAAGCTCTTAGGGAGCAATTTGATAAGGAAATAACAGAAGAACAAAATCTTCAAAATTATACAATGATACCAGGACTAGTCGATAGTCATTTACATTTAATAGGTCATGGGGAAAAGTTATTAAGATTAGATTTTTCAAATATGAAGAATTCTACAGATATGATTGAAAGTATAAAGCTCAGAGCTAGTGAGGTACCTGAAGGACGCTGGATCATAGGAGAGGGGTGGAATGAAAATCAATTAGAGGATAAAAAAATTCTTCATAGAACAGAATTGGATAAAGTAGCGCCAAATCATCCTGTGTTGCTAAAACGTGTATGCAGACATGCGATGGTCGTTAACTCTAAAGCCTTACAACTTGCGAATATTTCCAAGGAAACAATTGATCCTGCAGGAGGCGTGATTGTTAGAGATGAGGATTGTCATCCTACAGGTTATTTACTAGATAAAGCACAGGATCTTATCCTAAATATTGCCCCGTTTCCAGCTCAGGAAGAAATACAATATGCACTAGAGACCTCAATAAAGGATTGCTATAAAAAAGGGCTGGTCGGTGGACATACTGAAGATCTATCTTATTATGGAAGCTTAGAAAATACACTGAATGCATTTTACAATATTCTAGGAAAGGGGTTGAAATTTCGAAGTCATTTGCTAGTTCATCATCAAGTGATTGATGAATTACATAGGAGCAAAAGAGAGAACAATGAGTTTATTGAATTTGGAGCAATGAAAATTTTTGCAGATGGTGCCTTAGGAGGCAGAACAGCTTTATTAAGCTTTCCCTATAAAGATGATCCAACCACCTTTGGAGTTGCCATACATTCAAAAAAAGAATTAGAGGAGTTAATTAAAAAAGCGAGAGGGTATGAAATGGAAGTTGCCGTCCATGCCATTGGTGATTTAGCTTTTGAATGGGTTCTTAGCTTAATTGAAAAACACCCACCTAAAAAGGGTCAGCATGATCGCATTATTCATGCTCAAATTTTAAGGAAGGAGTTAATTGAAAAAGCAAAGTCTTTACCAATCGTTCTTGATATTCAACCTCGTTTTGTTGCGAGTGATTTCCCTTGGGTAATCGATCGAGTTGGGGAGGAACATTTAAATACGTGTTATGCATGGAAAACTCTAACTGAAGCAGGGATTGCTTGTGCAGGGGGATCTGATGCTCCTATAGAGCCTGTTGATCCAATTCTAGGAATCTATGCAGCAATGACAAGGACAAGTGTTTACGAAGGTTCAAAGAAATCCTATTTGCCTGAACAAAAGCTTTCCGTTTTTGAAGCCGTAGAATTATATACTAAAGGCAGTGCCTATGCTATTCATAAACAAAATAAGCGAGGGATCATAAAGCAAGGCTTCATAGCTGATTTTACGGTATTTGATCAAGATATTTTCACCCTAAATCCTGAACAATTATTAGAAACAAATGTAGTCATGACTATTGTAGATAATGAAATAATGTATAAAAAATAAAGTGAAACTAACCATCAGTGGGGGAGTCTTCATCTCCTGCTGATGGTTAGTTGAACTAATCGGACCTTTACGGGCAGCTATCCCCCACCTATGCTCATTGTAAACTCAGAAGCTTGAGGTGGGGGTCTTACTTGGTAAGAGTGGGATAAACCACACAGGAGTACAGTGTTGCCTGTATCCTTACCTTTTACTTTTATAAAAACGTTCTTTTTACTTTTTCCCAGAACGAGTTATCTTTTAACTTAACTGTTTTGATAGGGAGTTCACTTAATCCATACTCAAGCTGTTGAACATGGCGAATACTAAGTGCTTCATTATCTATACCTATAATTGGGTAATCGTTTCCATCCTGAACCACTTTAAGAGTTAATTTTCGTTTATCGCTTAAAATAAATGAGGAACCTAAGGTACGGTATAAATTATTGTTTAAAGATGCCAGTTCACTAACCTGCAAGCATGGGATCATAGGGTCTACGACTGCTCCGTTTACTGATTTATTGTATGCTGTACTGCCAGTAGGAGTAGCGATTAACATTCCGTCACCTCTAAATGTTTCGAAGTGAAGATCATCAATAAAAACATCAATGACAAATGTTTTAATAATACTTGAGCGAACTGAACACTCATTTAGACATTTAAATGTAGTGTTATTGTCAATTTTTACTTCTAAAACAGGATAACGTCTAACTTCAATTTGAGATTCATTCATTGCTTGTAGCATTTTTTCCCGATCATCAAGATGGAAATCACAATAGAGGCTTATCGTATGATCAACGCCAATTCCTACATACAAACAATCAGTTCTGAAATTTGTTTTTCTAACTGCTTGAAGAAATGCACCATCTCCACCAATACTTACAATGATATTTGCCAATTTATGATCTTCTACTACATGAAAATCTCTTTCTTTTGCAAAATTGATTAGTGAATGAATTTTATCAATTATGCTTTCATCTTTCTTGTAATAAAAATAAACATTACGACGGTCTGACATAGTAATTCCTCCTTTTTATGTATATCTCCACATTTTTCCTGGAAGATGGTACAATACTCTATGTTGTTTAGTTTACCACTTTTACATAATTAAATGTTTGAATCTGCTAGATAAAACATAATGAAATTCATAGTGAAAATTAGGGAGGTAGATTTCGATGAATGGTAAACGATGGGGAGCAATTGTCATTGCAGGTGTTTTATTTGTATTTTCCATCATTATTAGTTCGACCATGATGTTCCTAAATCAAAGTGAAATGTTTTCTGAGGCTTTTGCGAGCGGAACAGAATTTTCAGAAGACGTAATTGAGGAAGGCTCTGAATTCAGCAAAATTCTAGTGCTAAATGTAAATGGAGTTATTCAAGACACAGGTGAAGATGTAACATCCTTCTTCAGCACTGCAGGTTATCAACATCAGACATTTCTTGATATGATTGAGGCTGCAGGAGAAGATGATACGGTTAAAGGAATCATTTTACGTGTGAATTCACCGGGCGGCGGAGTAGTCGAAAGTGCTGAAATACATAAAAAGCTTTTAGAGTTAAAGGAGTCTAGTAAAAAGCCAATTTACGTTTCAATGGGAACACAAGCTGCATCAGGCGGCTATTATATTTCAACCGTTGGTGATAAAATTTTTGCGGCACCAGATACATTAACAGGTTCTCTGGGAGTCATTATGCAATCTATTAACTATGGTGAGCTAGCTGAAGAATATGGTGTGAAATTTGAAACGATTAAAAGCGGGCCATATAAAGATATTTTCTCACCTACACGAGAAATGACAGAGGAAGAAAGAAATATATTACAAGCAATGGTGAATAATGCATATGACGGCTTTGTGAATGTGATAACGGAAGGGCGCCCATTATCAGAGCAAGAAGTTCGACAAGTGGCAGATGGGCGAATTTATGACGGAAGACAAGCGAAGGAAATTAAGTTAGTTGATGAATTAGGCTATTTTGATGATACTGTAGAGGCTATGAAAAAGGATTTAAAGCTAGAGGATGCAAAGGTTATTGAATATGGATCAGCATTAGGGTTTGGAAATTTCCTTTCAATGAGTGCAAGTAAAATATTTAAGGAAGAGGCTGAGTTATCTACTCTGCTTCAGCTTTTGTCAAATTCAAATTCGCCAAGATTAATGTATTTATATTCTGAATAAGGGGGAATGAACGTGGACTCTACATTTGAAGGCTCGTATCAAAATGAAGATATTGACCAGCAGCCTGTCGAAAAGGAAACGATCGTTCATTATCCGAATTTGCTTGCTGGATTTTGGATTCGTTTTTGGGCATATTTAATAGATTTACTTGTAATAGGAAGTGTCAATCGTATTATCATTTATCCTTTATTCAGTTTTATTGGTTTAGATAACAGCAACTCTTTTATTTTCTCACCAGTTTCCATTGCAACAGCTATTACGTATTTTCTTTACTTTGTTATCATGACAAAGCTTCTTAACCAAACCTTAGGTAAAATGATATTTGGGTTAAAGGTTGTAGCACTGAAAGACAAAAAGCTGAGTTGGGGGACAATTATTTTCAGAGAATTAATCGGCAGATATATTTCAAAAACAATATGGATTGGGTTTTTAATTACAGCTTTTACGCCTAAAAAGCAAGCATTGCATGATATTTTTGCTGACACTCTAGTTATTCATGAAAAAGTTTTTTCAAAAGAAGTGAGTGAAAAACAGGTATTAAGCAATGTGAATCCATCCGAAATATAGAAAACTATGCTACTTATTATCAACCCTGTTATTTATTTAGCAGGGTTTTGTGCATATGTGTAGATAGTTAATTCAAGGCTGAAACCTGCTATTTATTTTGCAGGTTTATTTTGTATATATAGGGGTGATAATGAGAAATTGAAAGGATGTGATGAATTTGTTCTGGGTCATAATTATTCTAGTCGTATTATTTATTATTCTTTTTCTTATTTTCATCACAAAATTAACAGTTATCTTGGATCTTCAACATATTGGAGATGATGATCATTTTAAAATTAAACTACGTGCTTGGCGATACATTAGATATACAATAAATATCCCTCTTGTGAAGATTGACGATGAAGCTAATATCATCTTAAAACAAGAACAAAAGCCCGGGACTGAAGAGTCTAAGCGAAATGTAAAAGAAGCACAAAAAAAAATAACACCTGAGGAAGAAGTTAAGGCTCTGCGTGATGTGAAAGAAATTCTCCAGCATGTTATAGGGATGCATAAAATTGTTCGCCGTTTTTTAAAGAAAATAAAAGTGAAAGAATTAGAGTGGCATTCTCAGATTGGAATAGGAGATGCTGCACATACCGGAATGTTATCTGGAGCTGCTTGGTCTATTAAAGGTAGTGTTGTTGGATTAATCAGCAGCTATATGCAATTACAAGCAACCCCTGTAATGACTATATCACCGGCATTTAATGTCTACTGTTCTAAGACAAAATTCAAATGTATGATTCAGTTTAGAATCGGGTATGCTATTTTCGCAGGTATTCAGTTCATAAAATATTGGCGAGGCGGACGTCCAAAATTAAAAAGTAAGCCATTTTCATTTTTTGCAAATTAACAAAATGGTAGTAGACGACAACTTCGATATTATGAACATGATCGTTTAAACATTCTAAAAGGAGGATACATACTATGAGTGATCATCCAATTCAAGGATTAATGAAAACTGCAATGGAAAACCTTAAGCAAATGATTGATGTTAATACGATTGTAGGTGATCCAGTTGAAACACCAGATGGAAGTGTTATTCTTACTGTATCAAAGGTAGGATTTGGATTTGCAGCTGGTGGTAGTGAATTTAATTCAACAAATACGGAAGAAACCGATGGGCAAAAGGCACCTAAACTTCCATTTGGTGGAGGAAGTGGTGGAGGCGTTTCTATTACTCCAATAGCATTTTTAATTGTATCATCCAACGGAGTGAAAATGCTTCACCTAGACGAGAGTACGCATTTATATGAGAAAATACTAGAGGCTGCACCACAAGCAGTTGAAAAGATTCAAGGAGTTTTTAAGAAAAATAAAGATAGTGAGACAAAAAGTGACCCGCTTGAAAATGGCTCAAATCAAAAGCAAGATTTAGATATTTAAACTGCCTAGTTACTAGGCAGTTATTTTTTCGGAGTAGTATATTTACAAGATTTACTCAAACATAATTATTGATAATTATGGTAAGCTAGGATATATTTACTCTGTACATAATTATAAGGGAGGAATTCGGTATGGCTTCAATTACGTTTAAAAATAACCCGGTAACACTGCTTGGAAATGAAGTAAGTGTAGGTGATCAAGCACCTGATTTCACTGTTTTAGCAAATGATCTATCACCTGTTTCGTTAGCGAATTCAAAGGGGAAAGTACGAATTATCTCTGTAGTACCTTCTATTGACACTGGCGTATGTGATGCTCAAACTCGTCGTTTTAACGAAGATGCATCACAACTAGAAAATGTAGAAGTTTTGACCATCAGTATGGACTTACCATTTGCACAAAAAAGATGGTGCGCTTCAAATGGTCTTGAAAATGTTCAAACATTATCAGATCATCGTGATGCATCATTTGGTGAAGCGTATGGAGTACTTATTAAAGAATTACGTTTACTTGCTCGTTCTGTATTTGTAGTAGATTCAAACGACAAAGTAACATATGTTGAGTACGTAAGTGAAGCGACAAATCATCCTAACTATGAAGCAGCAATTGAGGCAGCAAAATCAGCTCAATAAGGATAAAAATACCAAAAGGGACTGTTCGATAGAGATCAGTCCTTTTTTGTTTCTTCTTTTTTATAGAAGGAGAGAATTGATTTCATTTATCCCGCTTAACGGGCAGTAAGACCCCCGCCTCAAGCTTCTGAGTTTACATAGAAGGTAGTTGGGGAATAACTGCCCGTAAAGGTCCGATTGGTTTTACTAACCATCAATGATGAATGAAGTTCCGCCGGTGGAAGTTTCACTTTATTTTGACTAAAATATGAAGTATGTCTAGAATGGTAAGAGGTAAAAGGCTAGGAGGAGTAAATGAATGAAAACAATATCAAAAATCGAGAATTTATTTACGGTTATTAATGAAACAGCAGATTTACTTGCTAAGGAGTGTAAAATTACTTATATAGAGGCATTGGCTGAAACAGGGGAAAATTTATTTCAAGGATCAATTCTTCAGGAAAACCTTAGTGAAGTAACATTAAAAAGCTTAGAGAGAAAATATGAATCAATTTCTTTAGATACATTTGAAAAAGAAGAACTACGCAAAGCCTATCAATTAGCAATCTTAAAAGGCTTAAAAGAAGGTGCTCAACCAAATCATCAAATGACACCTGATACAATAGGATTGTTTTTGGGATATTTAGTAAGTAAATTTATTGGAAATAGAAAAGAGCTTTCAATTTTGGATCCAGCGGTTGGTACAGGAAATTTACTAACAACCATATTAAACTATTTGGGGATAGAAACTATAGAAAGCTATGGTGTTGATGTTGATGATCTGCTTATTAAACTAGCCTATATTAATGCAAACTTGCAAGAGCATCCAATCCACTTTTTTAATCAAGATAGTTTAGAGAGGCTATTAATAGACCCTGTCGACGTTGTTCTATGTGACTTACCAGTAGGGTATTATCCAAACGATCTAGAAGCTGCTAAATATCAATTAAAGGCAGATGAGGGCCATTCCTATGCGCATCATTTATTCATGGAGCAAAGCATCAATCATATAAAGGAAAATGGATATCTTTTCTTTATTGTTCCTAATTCATTATTCGAAACAAAAGAAGCGCCTAAATTGAATAAGTATTTAAAAGAAGTAGCTATTATTCAAGGATTTATCAAATTACCATTATCACTATTTAAAGATGAAAGACATGGTAAGAGCATCTTGATTCTACAGAAAAAAGGTCCGGAAGCAAAAGCGCCTAAACAAGCAATGCTTGCGGAGTTACCAAAGTTTTCGAATATAGATGCGATGAATTCAATTATGAAACAAATGGATCAATGGTTTAAAGAGAATAAGGGGATATAAAAGAGGCTCAAATTTGTGCCTCTTTTTTTTGGTTCTTTTATCCTCATCTTTAAATGAAACAGCATTTATTTATCCTGAATGTTCAAAGAAAACGCTTTATAAATCAGAGTAAAATTATTTGAATAATACGAATATTACCTGTAACCGATTGCAATTTCATCAAGTTCTTGAAATGTTGAAATGGCAGTGTTTAAATGGAAAAGGCAGATAATAATCAGTGACATTTTGTAAAGAATAAGAATGTTTAGTTTAAAAGGACAAGAGGTTATTTTTAGAAGAAAATTCTTCCTTAGATCCTCTCAATTATTTTCGTAATTTGCTGATCGTTTTACATAATTATTTTTTGTTGTTAACGACAGTTGCATAAAATGAAAAGGAGCGTAACAAAATGGCAAAAATTATCGCAATAAATGCAGGCAGTTCGTCATTAAAATTCCAACTATTTGATATGCCAAGTGAAAAAGTTTTAACAAAAGGTTTAGTTGAAAGAATTGGAATTAACGACTCTATATTTAGTATATCTGTTAATGATGAAAAACAAACAGAAGTGACAGACATACCTGATCATGCTGTTGCTGTTAAAATTTTATTATCTAAATTAACTGACTTAGGCATTATCAAATCCCTAGATGAAATCAACGGGATTGGTCACCGTGTTGTTCATGGCGGTGAAGTTTTTAATGACTCTGTTTTAATTACAGATGAAACACTTCAAAAAATTGAGGAGTTATCTGATTTAGCTCCGCTTCATAACCCAGCAAATGTTGTTGGAATTAAAGCATTCAAAGAAGTATTGCCAAATGTGGATGCTGTAGCTGTATTTGACACAGCCTTCCATCAAACGATGCCAGAACAATCATTTTTATATAGCTTACCTTACGAATATTATGAAAAATATGGTATCCGGAAATATGGTTTCCATGGTACATCACATAAATATGTATCAGAACGTGCTGCTGAAATCCTCGGCAGACCAATTGAGCACCTTCGTTTAATTTCATGCCACTTAGGAAATGGAGCAAGTATTGCGGCAATTGAAGGCGGTAAATCAATTGATACGTCAATGGGCTTCACACCACTTGCAGGAGTGGCGATGGGAACACGTTCAGGTAATATCGATCCAGCGTTAATTCCATTCATCATGGAAAAAACAAATAAATCTGCTGATGAAGTATTAGATATCTTAAATAAGAAGAGCGGGATCTTAGGAATCTCAGGTTTATCAAGTGATTTACGCGATATTCACAAAGCCGCTGAAGAAGGTAATGAAAGAGCGAAAACAGCATTAGAGGTATTTGCTAGTAGAATTCATAAATACATTGGTTCTTATGCTGCAAGAATGTCAGGTGTTGACGCTATTATCTTTACAGCAGGTATTGGTGAGAACAGCAGTGATATTCGTGCTCGTGTCTTAAAGGGCTTGGAGTTTATGGGTATTTATTGGGATCCTGCTCTAAATTTAGTTACTGGAGAAGAATCATACATTAGCTACCCGCATTCACCAGTAAAAGTCCTAGTAATTCCAACTAATGAAGAAGTTATGATTGCACGCGACGTTGTAAGATTAGCTCAATAATATGTTAAGAAGGCAACCTTTATGGTTGTCTTTTTGTCTTATCAGAGATGGATTGACTTATAAGAAAAATGGCATGTGTTAAAGGATTGTATTTTTTAACACATGCCTATCTGATAAAATAAAATTTATTAGCATTTCATATAACATTTTGTCCTGTATCATTAATATTTAACACCTACAAACTTTAGTTTATTATTTTCATTTCCTCTTTCTAAAATAATTTTCTTCACTTGTGAAATTGCATCAACCATCCCGTTTGCTTTAATGACAATCTCATCAGATCCGATTGTGAAAATAAATTGTTTCATCATGATCAAACACTCCTTTTAATTGGTAGCTTGAGAACATGATATGTCAGAGTAACACCTCTTTCTAGTTGGTTGTTAGGTTTTATTCCTTACTTTTCTTGTCGAAAATGATGAGTCTGTAACAAAATCTTCAAAAATGGTCGTGAACTAAGTTATTTCTATAACAAAGCTGTTTTATGATATGATGAAAACAAACTAGGTCACCAAATTATACCTTTTACGACATCGAATAAGGAGACAGGCGGATGAACGAATTAGAACGTGAAAATGCAATTCTTGAGGAAATCAAAGTGTGGGAACATGAGTTGCAAAATGATGTTCGTACAGACTTTCAGCGTACGTTTAATCGATGGTTAAATCGAAAAATGGAAGACATACCCGATCGAATGAAGAAGATGTTTTACAATAAAGTAGATGCGAGTCTGTTTAATTTACATTCCGTTATACAAAATTCCTTTATCCAACAAGATGCCAAGAAACAAATCCTTCTCTCAGCCCGAGCTTTAAACGAAAACATAAAGGAAATTAGTGATCTACACCTTCTATCCATCGATCAGCTTCATTATCTAGCTGATTTACAAACTTCTAAGCACAGGCTATATTCTTTTTTTCAAGGAGGCATGACTGGGACAGGGGGAATCTTATTAATCGGTGCTGATATTCCTTTGCAAACAATATTGAACTTGCGATCTATTCAAATGATCTCAATGTGTTATGGGTATGAAATTAATAATCCATATGAAATGATGACATCTTTAAAGGTATACCATGCTTCACTAATGCCTAAGCATTTACAGTACTACCAGTGGAAAGAACTAAAAGAAGAAGTCCATTCACAAAATCGAATGAACTATTTTTATGAAGGAAATGAAGACTTAGCTGATGCGAAAAGTGTAGAATTTTTCCTAAAGCAAATCGCAAAGCTTTCTGTCTTAGCTTTGTTTAAACGTAAATTAATTGCTGGGATTCCGGTTGTGAGTATGATGATAGGTGCTGCAGGAAATTATCATGCAACTCGACAAATCACTGAATTTGCTAATAAATATTATCAATACAGATTAATATCTGAGGCAACAAAATGAAGAATAGGAGGTTATGATGAGTACGTTCGAACATAAGCTAGAAGCTCCCAACCAGGTTAGATGTAAAGTCATTACTGTAAGTGATACAAGAGATAAAGATAGTGACAAAAGCGGTCAGCTAATTATGAGGTGTTTAGAGGAACAGGGTCATATTATTGGTGATTATGAAATTGTGCGTGATGAAAAGACATTAATTCGAAGCTCTATTTTAAAAGGCTGTGAATCCAAAAATATCGATGTTGTTCTAACAAATGGCGGAACAGGTATAGCCAAAAGAGACGTGACAATCGAGGCAGTTGAATCACTGATTGAAAAAGAAATCCCTGGCTTTGGAGAGATTTTTAGAATGCTTAGTTATCGTGATGATATAGGGTCTGCGGCTATTTTAAGCAGAGCAATTGCAGGTGTTTCGATGGATACAGCAGTATTTGCCATGCCTGGATCTTCGGGCGCTGTTAAATTAGCAATGGAAAAACTTATTTTACCCGAAATAGGGCATGTTGTTAGAGAAATTCGAAAAGATTTATAAAAGAAGGCTGTCACTAAAGCCTTCTTTTTTTCATGCGATCAAAAAGTATAAAAATTTTATGGATGAACATATTAAGATAAGTTAAGGCTTTCACCATTAGGATTTGGTGACAAGCCGAGTTTTTCTTATAAACCTCTTTAATTCTGGATCATTGTATTTGAGAGATCTTGAGTTGTTCTAAACCAGATCCATAAATCATTGATAATCGAAGCAAGCTCTGAAATTTCATGATTTAACTCACATGACCGATCAAAATCTTCTTCGGTGTTTAAATCTTCTTGCTTCTTGTTTATCTCTTCTTCTAATTCTATGATCCGGTCTGGAATATGGCCGCGAATTGTTTCCCATTCAGTTATTATTCTATTTTGGGCCTGAAGGCTATAGCTATTCCATGCTTTTGATAACTGAGGAATCCTTATTTTGAGTCTGGGATCATAGGTAAAGTATTCGTTCAAATTTCCTTCCTCCATTCATGATCTTTTCCTATTTTACAATAGCTCAATAAATTCCTCTACCATCACATAAGTTGGAAATATGCATAAAATACAATAAATTTTAATTTTTATACAAAGAATCTACGAAAATATGCAAATTTCTATTGACGAGATAGGGAACAGTTGGTAAAGTGATACCTATACAAAAGGTGTATTTTTATAAACATATATTAATTTTTATACAACCAAGGAGGAACAAATAGATGAAAAAGGTAGTTTTAGCTTATTCCGGAGGATTAGATACCTCTGTTGCAATTAAATGGTTACAAGAGCAAGGATACGATGTAGTAGCTGCATGTCTTGATGTAGGTGAGGGAAAAGATACAGCATTCGTACAACAAAAGGCTCTGCAAGTAGGTGCGGTTGAATCATACATGATAGACGCTAAAGAAGAATTTGCAAATGATTTTGCTTTAGTAGCTCTTCAAGCACATACCTTATACGAAGGAAAATATCCGTTAGTTTCTGCATTATCACGTCCGTTAATCGCGAAAAAGCTTGTGGAAATTGCAGAAAAAGAAAACGCAGTAGCTATTGCTCATGGCTGTACTGGAAAAGGGAATGACCAAGTACGTTTTGAAGTTTCGATCAAAGCATTAAATCCAGATCTTGAAGTACTTGCTCCGGTTAGAGAATGGGGCTGGTCACGTGAAGAAGAAATTGAATATGCTTCAAAACACGGTATTCCAATTCCTATCAATTTAGATAGCCCTTATTCAATTGATCAAAACCTATGGGGAAGAAGTAATGAGTGTGGTATCTTAGAAGATCCATGGGCTGCTCCGCCTGAAGGTGCGTACGATTTAACAACACCTTTAGAAAAAACGCCTGATCAAGCAGAAATAATTGAAATTGATTTTGAGCAAGGTGTTCCAGTAAAGATCAATGGTAAAGCATACCCATTACATGAACTTATTTTAACGTTAAATGAGATAGCTGGTAAACATGGTGTTGGACGTATTGACCATGTTGAAAACAGACTAGTTGGAATTAAATCCCGTGAAGTATACGAGTGTCCAGGTGCAATGACGTTAATCAAAGCACATAAAGAACTTGAAGATTTAACACTTGTAAAAGAAGTGGCTCACTTTAAACCAGTCATTGAGCAAAAACTTGCCGAGCTTATTTACAATGGCTTATGGTTCTCACCATTAAAACCAGCTTTACATGCTTTCTTAAAAGAAACACAAAAATACGTTACAGGTACTGTGAGAGTGAAATTATTTAAAGGTCATGCCATCGTTGAAGGAAGAAAATCAGAGTATTCTTTATACGATGAAAAGCTTGCAACATATACAAAAGATGATGCATTTGATCATAATGCAGCGATCGGCTTTATTGAGTTATTTGGACTACCAACAAAAGTAAACAGCATGGTAAAAAACAAGAAGGTGGAAGTATGAAAAAACTTTGGGGTGGACGCTTTCAAAAAACCCCTGAACAATGGGTGGATGAGTTCGGCGCATCCATCCATTTTGATCAGGAATTAGTTGAGGAAGACATTACTGGCAGTCTTGCACATGTTGATATGCTAGGCAAGTGTGGGATTATCAGCAAAGAAGAAGCAGAACAAATTACTAATGGTTTAACAACTCTTTTAGAAAAAGCAAAAAAGAAGGAACTTGCTTTTTCTGTTAATTATGAAGATATTCACTTGAACATTGAAAAAATGTTAATAGATGAAATTGGGCCTGTTGGAGGTAAGCTACATACAGGTAGAAGCCGAAACGATCAGGTGGCGACAGATATGCATCTATATTTACGGAAGCATGTTGCTATGGTGATTGAACTAATTGAAGGTCTTCAAAAATCGATCATTGGAAAAGCTGAAAAAAATGTAGAAACGATTTTACCCGGATATACACATCTGCAAAGAGCACAGCCAATTTCATTTGCACATCATTTAATGGCTTATTTTTGGATGTTAGACCGTGACAAGCAAAGATTTACAGAATCTCTTAAGCGAATCAATATCTCACCATTAGGAAGTGCTGCACTTGCAGGAACTACATTTCCGATAGATCGTGAATATACAGCAAAAAAGCTTGATTTTGACGGTATTTATGAAAATAGCCTTGATGGTGTAAGTGACCGTGACTTTATTATCGAATTTCTAAGCAACAGCTCCCTGCTTATGATGCATTTATCACGCTTTTGTGAAGAAATTATATTATGGTGCTCTCAAGAATTTCAATTTATTGAGCTTGATGACACATATGCAACAGGCAGCAGTATTATGCCGCAAAAGAAAAACCCTGATATGGCAGAATTAATTAGAGGAAAGACTGGAAGAGTATACGGTAATTTAATGTCATTATTAACGATTCTGAAAGGACTTCCACTTGCCTATAACAAAGATCTTCAAGAAGATAAAGAAGGTATGTTTGATACTGTAAAGACAATTGAAGGAAGTCTGCAAATCTTTATCGGAATGATTGACTCATTAAAAGTGAATAAAGAAAAAATGGAAAAGGCAACATCTGAGGACTTTTCAAATGCAACTGAGTTAGCGGATTATCTTTCTACAAAGGGTATGCCATTTAGGGAAGCACATGAAGTTGTTGGAACACTAGTGTATCAATGTATCCAAAAGGGTATTTATTTAAAGGATTTACCTTTTGAAGAATATCAAAAAGCCTCTAACCTTTTTGGAGAGGATATCTATGAGATGATTAATCCTTATGAGGCTGTAAGAAAAAGAATAAGTGCTGGTGGGACTGGCTTTGAGGTTGTAAAGCAAGCTCTTCAAAAAGCAAAAGCAACATTATCATAAAGTGAAACTTCCATTAGCAGGGCTTCATTAATTTGACCTTTACTGGCAGAAGTTATCTCACTCCTACCTTCTTTGTAAACTCATAAGCTTTTTCTGCCCGTTTAAAAGTGGGATAAAAAATCAATCGTATAAGCTCCTTATTTTCAGAGACACTAATGTTCGTATAACTGAAAATAAGGAGCTGAGTTGTTTTGAAAGAAAAAAGAATAACAAGACAAACGTATTACTATGACCACCTTGGTGAACAAGAAACGATGCAACAGCTTTCAGATTCCTATTCTAGTGGAGTTGTTGAACAACAGTACGATCCTAATTTTCTCCAAGAGCATCTTAGAGTAAGAAGGGATTCTTAAAAAATTATTGAACGCTGGCTTAATAGTAAGTCAGCTTTTTATTTAAAACTTAGCAGGAATAACTACTTTGACATCCATCTTCGAAGCACAGGATGTGCAAGTGTACTCTTGGAGATTGACGTCTCGATTTTTGACTGCCAGCGCCTAGCCCCTCTAGAGTCTAGCTAATTTAGAATTGAAGGCAAAGGACGCCTTTCAGTCTAAATCATCTTATTTGCCCTAGTCTAATCAAGGCCCGTGCGCTTTTGTTTATCCCTCCAATTCCTCCAACATAAAAATCCACAAATTTAACAATTAATTCACTACAAAAAAGCAATAAAAATAGAAACAATAGATATTTTCGTTTATTGTTATAGTAGCAGCTAAAATTGAAATCCCATGTATAAAGGGATAATTAGTAAAGAGAACAAATAAAGATGGTAAAGAGAATAAGACAGGTTAAAATGGGGAGGAAATGATATCGTGAGACATGCCCTTATTACTGCAGGCTCAAAGGGGTTAGGAAAAAAGGTGACAGAAGAATTTTTGAAAAAAGGATATTCTGTCACTGTTAATTACCGAAAAGATGTTGAAGCAGTAAATGAGCTCAGAATGAATTACTCTCATCTTCTTGATCGCATTTTATTTGTTCAAGGTGATGTAACAAAAAAAGAAGATTTAACAAATATGATTGATATATCACTAGAACGCTTTGGAAGAATTGATTGTTTAATAAATAATGCAGGACCTTATATTTTTGAACGAAAAAAGCTTGCCGATTATACCGATGATGAATGGTACCAAATGATCGAAGGAAACTTAAGTTCTGTTTTCCATTTATTTAAAAAGGTTGTTCCGATCATGAGGAAACAAAAGTATGGAAGAATTGTTACATATGGTTTTCAAGGGGCAGAATCTTCACCTGGCTGGCTTCATCGGTCTGCTTTTAGTGCAGCTAAAGTGGGGTTAGTATCTTTAACAAAGTCAATCAGTATTGAAGAGGCTGAGCATGGTATCACAGCCAATATGATTTGCCCTGGAAATATAATTGGAGAAATGAAGGAAGCGACCATTGAACAATCGCGAAAAATGAGAGGTGTTCAATCAAAAACACCGATTGGACGTTCAGGTACAGGAGAAGACATCGCTCGAACTGTGGCGTTTATTTGTGATGAAAATTCGGATATGATTACTGGATCAATTATAGAAGTAACTGGTGGAGCAAACGTTATCCATCGATTTCATGTATAAAGAAGCAAAAAACTTGTTTAAGGGTTTTGATACTGGGTAAAATTTTATAAGGCTAAGATGTCAATTTATAGAAAGCGGTGAATAGTTTGCAAGTTTCATATCATGGTCATTCAGTTGTTCAAGTTAAGTGTAACAACAAAAAAATTATCATTGATCCATTTATTAAAGGTAACCCTTTAACAGATTTGACAGTAGATCAAGTAAACGTAGATGTTATTATCCTTACACATGGCCATAACGACCATGTTGGGGATACAGTTGAGATCGCGAAGAAAAATAATGCTTTGGTCATTGCACCATATGAGTTAGCTGTTTACATAGGCAAGAATGGAATAGACATTCATCCGATGAATTTGGGAGGGGCTTATCAATTCGATTTTGGAACCGTAAAGCTTACACAGGCTTTTCATGGCTCTAGTTATCAGGAAGAAGATGGAACTGTGATATACACAGGTATGCCTTCAGGTGTATTACTTTCAGTTGAGGACAAAACTCTTTATCATGCAGGGGATACTGCATTGTTCTCAGATATGAAAATGATAGGTGAGCGAAACTCAATTGATCTCGCGTTTTTACCTATTGGCGATAATTTAACAATGGGCCCTGAAGATGCAAAGGATGCTGCAAATTGGTTGAAAGCTAGGAAAGTTGTTCCAATTCATTACGATACTTTTCCGGCTATCAAGCAAGATCCAGTAAAATTCTCTCAGATGCTTCCAGAAGGTGTTGGGCTTCCTTTAAAGGTTGGAGAAACATATAACGTGTAAAGTGAAACTTCCATCAATGGGGGCATACTGCCTGTGGGAAGCGGGTAAAATGGAATTGACGTATCGCTGTGATACGTCATTTTTTTGTCTCAAAAACTTCTTTTCTACATTGTCCATGCATACACTAGTACAAACCTTTTTTGTGAAAGGATGATTTTTGAAATGAAAAATTTATTTTATGCGTTTCTTGCGTTATTAATGCTTTATTTTGGCTTACAAAACATCACAATAACAGGTGATCAGATGCAGACAGTGTTTGTGTTAAGTTGGCTGTGTTTAGCAATTTTTGTGATCGGCGGTAACTTTGCGCAGTACTTGTATCGTCCAAAACAAGCAGTTTCTTCAAAGCAAATTAAAGCGTATAAAGAGTCAATGCAAAGAAAAAGACAACGTCAAACGATGCGTTGATATAAGCCAATATCACCCTTATAATATAAGTGGATACGTTTATAATGCGACTGCTTTATAACGAGTGGTGTTTGCAGATAGATGTACAAATAAAAAAAGGGTGATGCAGCTTGGCTACAAAGCACGAGCAAATATTACAGCATATAACTTCCCTACCAGTGGGAGAAAAGATTTCCGTCAGGCAAATTGCAAAGGACATTAATGTTAGTGAAGGAACAGCCTATCGAGCAATAAAAGAAGCAGAAAATAAAGGCTATGTAAGTACGATTGAACGCGTAGGAACGATTCGGATTGAAACAAAGAAAAAGGAAAATTTTGAGAAACTAACGTATGCAGAAGTTGTAAATATTGTTGATGGTCAGGTTTTAGGTGGACGAGCAGGTTTACATAAAACATTAAACAAATTTGTCATTGGTGCCATGAAACTTGATGCGATGATGAGATATACAGGTGCTGGAAACTTGCTGATAGTAGGGAACAGAACAACCGCTCATCAATATGCGTTAGAGGCAGGAGCCGCAGTGTTAATTACAGGCGGGTTTGACACCGAAGATAGTGTAAAAAAGCTGGCAGACGAACTTGAATTACCGATTATCTCTACAAGCTATGACACGTTTACTGTTGGAGCCATGATTAACCGAGCAATTTATGATCAGTTAATTAAAAAAGAAATTGTGCAGGTTGAAGATATTTTAACTCCTGTAGATAAAACAATTTGCTTATATACTTCAGACACAATTGCCACATGGTATCAACATAATTATGAAACCGGTCATGGACGCTTTCCGGTTATTGATCAAAACCTTAAGGTACAGGGAATTGTAACCTCGAAGGATATAATGGGTAATGATCATTCAACCCTGATTGAAAAAGTGATGACAAAGAATCCGATAACAGTAATTGGAAAAACGTCTGTTGCATCAGCTGCTCAAATAATGGTGTGGGAAGGGATTGAACTACTCCCGGTCGTTGATCAACATAATCGGCTTCAAGGAATTATTAGCCGTCAAGACGTACTCAAGGCCCTTCAGGTTATTCAGAGACAGCCGCAAATTGGGGAAAAACTTGATGATATTGTGACGAATCAGTTTGTAACAATTGATGATGATTCGAAACGAAGCAGCATTTTCCGTTGTGAAGTAAGTCCGCAAATGACAAACCACTTAGGTACGATATCATATGGCGTCTTTACAACACTTGTCACCGAAGCTGTAAATCGATTTTTAAGAGCACAAAAAAAAGGCGATATTGTTGTTGAGAATATTACCATCTATTTCATTAAACCCGTACAAATGGAATCAATGCTTGAAATACATCCGAAAATACTTGAAGTAGGGCGTAAATTTGGAAAGATTGATGTAGAAGCGTTTAGCAATGGAGTTGTCGTCGGAAAGGCGATGTTGATGGTACAGTTAATAGAGAGATAGTGAAAAGAAGAGGTGTAATAGTCTTAGATTTTAGAAACATAAGACTAACCACCTCTTTTTATTTTGTTTGCCGGGTCTGCTAAAGGCCATTTCCGGATTTTTCTTATTGCTTCATTTCATTCAGTACTTGGGGCAAATAGTGCTTGTAAGCTCGATATCCTGCCCATGCACTAGCAAAGCCGATCAAAAGGAAGACTGCTCCTATTACAAAGGACAATGTTGATCGATAAAGAAATAGCTGATTCATTCCAAAAAAGGCTACAAACAAACCTAAAGCAATGCTTGATTTTGCCGATATCCAACGCTTTTCAATTGGCTTATTTGATCGATAAGATTTGATCTTATAGTAGAGATAAAAAGCGAACGTGAAAATAATAAGGACAACTAAAACTGGCATTCTAAAACCTCCATAAGGTTTAACTCTCTCTTTTTTTTTTCTTATTTATTTTACCATGTCCATGATAAAAAAAGTGATGAAAATGATCAAGCTAATGATTCGTTCTTTTTAATTCTGGAAAATTATGATTTAATAACTTAATAAAAGGTAAAAAGGAGAACGAAATGAAAGAACAAATTTTAGAAGAAATTCGCACTCATGATTCCATCATTATTCATCGCCATGTTCGTCCAGATCCTGATGCTTATGGCTCACAATGTGGGTTGGCTGAAATTTTAAAAGCATCTTATCCAGAAAAGAACATCTATGTGGTTGGAGAATCAGAACCATCACTTGAGTTTCTGTATAAAATGGATCTCGTTTCAGATGAGCTATATCAAGATTCATTAGTGATTGTATGTGATACTGCAAATCAAGCAAGAGTCAGTGATCAGCGTTACCATACAGGGAAAAAACTTATTAAAATTGACCACCACCCAAATGATGATCAATATGGTGACCTTATATGGGTAGATACAACTGCAAGTGCAACAAGTGAAATGATCTATGAACTATATTTAATGGGAAAAGAAAATGGATTACAGCTTTCTAAGAAAGCTGCAGAGCTTTTGTATACTGGAATTGTTGGTGATACAGGAAGATTCCTTTTTCCAAGTACAACAGAGAAAACATTTCAATATGCTAGTGCATTAATTTCTGTAGGTATTAAACCAACACCAATTTATGATGAGCTTTATAAAACAAAGCGAAATGTAGCTAAATTAAGTGGGTTTGTACTTCAAAATTTTTCTTTAACATCTTCAGGTGCAGCGTCGATGAGGATAACAAAGGAAATGTTAGAAGAATATGAAGTTACACCTTCAGAGGCTTCACAACTAGTGGGAATTTTAGGAAATATTGAAGGTGTAAAAGCATGGGTATTTTTTGTTGAAGAAGAGTCACAAATTCGTGTAAGACTCCGGTCAAAAAGTCTTGTGATCAATGAATTAGCTAAACGATATAATGGTGGAGGTCATCCGCTTGCTTCTGGTGCATCTGTATATAGTTGGAAAGAAGCGCACCAAGTCGTACGTGATTTAGAAAAGCTATGCCAAGATCATAATTGATGAAATAAAGGGCTGTCATTAGTTTAAAGACAGCCCATTTCTATGGACTAACTTCGGCAAATATTAGCTAACAAAACTACATGAGGAAATTTAGCTTGAGGGAAAAGACCGATTGTACATCTTAGATGGAAAAATTGAGATGATCACCAAGGTGAGGATATTGCTATCACAGAGATAAAAGCGCTTACTTTTCTCTAATTGGAATGAACCAAAAACCAAACTCTGTTACATCTTCGTAAACATCAAGTTGTAATTTTTTTAGTTCTTTTTTAATTAATCCAGCAAGCTCAGCTGACTCAGCGTATGCTGAAAAACCTTTCTTAATGTTTTCGACTTTTTCTTGAGCCACTTTCTTTGAATTGAAAATATACATAACTCATCCCTCCTTATCATATTCTCCTAAAGATATAGTGTTTTACATAGGATAACAAGGCAATGATTTTAGTGGCTTTATAAGGGTTTGAGGTGAATATTGGAATAATTAAGAGGAGATGAAGCCAATTTTAGGTTTAATTGGCTTCGTGATCATTTTCCTTGTTTTTCCTACTTCTATTTTATCAAAAAACAGAGAAATTGCGATTTATTTTTTATTTGGATTGGATCATATTCTCGACTAATCAAGAAATGATATTTCTACTTCAATGTATAAAGTGGTGTGTAACAATAATTTCGTCATCTCAAGTTTGTATTTTTTACCATCAAATTCAAAGATACGGTTTTCAATCGTCCGCTCAATTAAAAGCTGACTAGAGGATATGCTTTCAATATCTTTGGCGATTAAATCATTTAAATCTTCTTTAACTTTGTTTTCTATATTTTTAACCCTAAAATCTTTAAATAGGTAACGATCTCCATTTGTTAAATGGACCTTGATTTCTTGTATCGTTAATTTTTCTTGTGCTTTTTTATTTAACTTAGTATATTCTTCCTGATAGATCTTTTTATCGTTCTGTAATTCTTGAATTATTTGTTTTTGCTCATTTATAATTGTACTGTGCTTTTCCTGATTCACACCATAAATAAATAGAAAAACACCCCAACTGATGACTGCTCCTATTGCTACACCAGCAAAGAATCTTTGCCAAGTAGGCTGCTGATAATGTGGCGGAATTCTCATGATAAATGCTCCTGAGTTAACCAAGTAATAAGAAGCCAGCCTGTTTGTGCTCCTCCCATAGCTGAAACGATTAAGAGTACTTGCTTGACAATATCTCTTGTTTCACCTTGAAAAATTCCGCGTTCAAAGCTATAAAATGCGTCAAATGTTCCACCTATTGCTGCAACAAGAGCCCATATTTTTAATCGATTTGCAAATTCAAACATTTTAGTTAGAGGTGGTTCCCCGGCTAAGAATGCACCGATGGCCCCAATTAAGGTCCCTCCTAAAAGCACTCCTAAGGCAATAAAATAACTATGAATAAAAGCCGGCATAAAGGCTTCTTTGTCCATATCCATCAACCTCCTATATCTATGTATATGGACGACCAATTTTAAGTATGTTCACAATACAAAATTAATGGAGCCGATTTATATGTTCTTATTTGTACTGCATCCTCTACAAGGAATATAATATTGTGTAAGAAACAGATCGAAAGATTTTGCAAAGAAAGGGGGATATTCATGCCCTTTATTCATCTCCAAGTGAAAAGTGCATACAGTTTGCTTAATAGTGCAGCAAGACTAGATAAACTCGTAAGTAAAGCGAAAGAGCTTCAATTTAAGGCGATTGCATTAACGGATTATCAAGTGATGTATGGCGCCATTTCTTTTTATAAACAATGTCAACAAAATGGAATAAAGCCAATCATGGGCTTAACAATTCAAGTGATCGAAAGCGATTCACAAATCCCTCTTGTTCTTTTAGCGGAGAATAATGAAGGCTACCAAAACCTGATAAAGATAAGTAGTGCTCTACAAACTAAAACACCAGAAGGACTTCCTAAGCGATGGTTAAAAAGCTACAGCACAGGATTAATTGCTATTCTCCCTGGACGAGATATGATAAACCAAGATCGTGATCTAAACATAGTGAAAGATTACCAGTCGATTTTTGGACAACAATCATTTTACATTGGCATTCAGTTGCTATCTGGTCAAGAAGAAATCCTTGAGCATTTGATAACATTAGGAAACCAAACAAATAGTCCTCTTGTAGCGGTAAATGATGTTTCTTACATCGAAAAAGAAGATTATTTAGCATATAAATGTTTGCTAGCGATCAAAAACGGAGCCAAGCTTTCGGATGAACAAAATGTTCTTAATGAGTCAAGTGAACAATATTTAAAATCCTCTAATGACATGGTTTCTCTTTTTGAACGATATCCAGATGCCTTGGAAAATACCTTGAGGATTTCTGAAAGGTGTTGTGTAAATCTGGACTTAGGTGTTTCTCATTTACCAACATATCCAACACCGGAAAATCAAAGTGCGGATGATTATTTAGAGGAGTTGTGTTTTAAAGGATTGTCTTCCCGATTGAAGAAAAAAGATTCTATATATGAGGAACGGTTAAAGTATGAGTTATCAATAATCAAACGAATGAATTTTAGTGATTACTTCTTAATTGTTTGGGATTTTATGAAGTATGCTCACGAAAATGGAATATTGACAGGGCCAGGTCGTGGCTCTGCTGCGGGGTCACTTGTATCATATGTGTTAAGGATTACAGATGTTGACCCAATTAAGCATAGGTTGCTTTTTGAAAGGTTTTTAAATCCTGAACGTATCTCCATGCCGGATATTGATATCGATTTTCCAGATACAAGGCGTGATGAAGTGATTTCATATGTAGCTAATAAATATGGGAAACTTCATGTGGCTCAAATTATTACATTTGGTACTTTAGCAGCAAAAGCTGCCATTCGTGATGTGGGGCGTGTGATGGGAGCTTCTCCCAAAGAAACTGATGTGCTTTCTAAGCTTATTCCCTCACGTCCTGGAATATCATTAAACGAGGCGTATAAAGAATCGCAAACTCTTCAGAAAGCCATAAATGACAGTGAGCTATATAAACAAATTTTCAAAACAGCTTTGAAAATTGAGGGGCTTCCTCGTCATACTTCAACACATGCAGCAGGTGTTGTCTTAAGTGACCAGCCGCTGACAAATATAGTCCCAATACAGGAAGGACAACAAGACGTTTATTTAACACAGTTTTCTATGGATTACTTAGAAGACCTTGGTTTGTTAAAGATGGATTTTCTGGGATTAAGAAATTTATCATTAATTGAACATATCATCACACTGATTCAGCGTGGAGAAGGGAAGAATGTGGACCTTTCACAGCTGCCTTATCAAGATGAAAAAACATTTCATCTCTTATCTAATGGTGATACAACAGGTGTTTTTCAGCTTGAATCTGATGGTATGAGAAGTGTGCTAAAACGTTTGAAACCAACAGATTTAGAGGATATCGTTGCAGTAAATGCTTTATATAGACCAGGTCCCATGGAAAATATTCCTCTTTATATTGATCGAAAACATGATAGAAGTGACATAACATACATACATCCCGCACTTAAGCCTATCCTGCAGAACACATATGGTGTCATTGTATATCAGGAACAGATCATGGAGATTGCTTCCACAATGGCAGGCTTCTCATTAGGGGAGGCAGATTTGTTAAGGAGAGCCGTAGGAAAGAAAAAGAAAGAAATACTTGATAAAGAACGGGAGCACTTTGTTAAAGGGTGTCAATCAAATGGATATAGTGAGCAGGTGGCACATTCAATATATGATTTGATTGTGAAATTTGCTAATTATGGATTTAACAGGAGCCACGCTGTTGCATATAGTATGATTGCTTATCAATTGGCATATTTGAAGGCTAATTTCCCGCTTTATTTTTTTACGGCGTTATTATCAAGTGTAAGGGGAAACGAAGAAAAGGTTGCTCAGTATGTTCGGGAAGCTAAGCAAAAAGGAATCCAAGTATTACCCCCTTCCATTAACAAGAGTGCATTTCCGTTTCTAGTTGAAGGGAGAGCCATTCGTTATAGTTTGTCGGGAATTAAAAACGTAGGGGTTGCAGCTGTTAAAGAAATCTTTCACGTAAGAAAACAAAAACCATTTGAAGATCTATTTGATTTTTGCATTAGAGTTTCAATGAAAATTGTGACAAGACGAATAATGGAACAGCTTATTTTTGCTGGCGCAATGGATGAATTTAAAGTTGACAGAGCAACGTTATTGGCTAGCTTAGATGTTGCAATTGAGCATGCTGAGCTGATGACACCTGCAGATGATCATTCTTTTGATTTGTTTTTAGGTGATGAGTTTAATTTAAAGCCAAAATATATAGAGGTAGAACCATTTAAAACAGAGGAAAAACTAAGATTCGAAAAAGACTCTTTAGGGTTTTATTTTTCAAGCCATCCTGTTGAGATTTTCCGTAAAAGGCTAACAGAGATAGGGGCAAACACGATCGATCAATTACCATCGAAAGTCGATCATAAAGCTTCAATAGGTGCAATGATCGGGACTATAAGAACAATTCGAACAAAAAAAGGGGAGGTTATGGCTTTTTTAAGTTTAGGTGATGAAACCGGGGAAGTTGATGCTGTTATGTTTCCGCAAACTTATACTAAATATAGTGAAAAAGCGAAAGATGGATTGGTGTACTTGTTTGTAGGTAAGGTAGAGAGACGGCATGATAAGATACAATTTATTATTCAGCAATTAATTGCAACTGATGATTTGCGTGTGCCTGCACAACAAGAAAAGCTTTTCATCAAAATAGAAAAACAGAGTACAGATCAAAATAAGCTTATTCAAGTTAAGGATATCCTTAAAAAATTTCATGGCAATACACCAGTTTTTCTTCATTATGAGAATGAGAAACGCACCGTCCAATTACCCGAGGATTTCTTTATTACAGCATCTGATACTAGTGTAAATGAATTAATGAAATTGCTAGGAAAGGAAAATGTTGTGTTGATAAAGGGATGAGAACTATAGATGTAATATGCCTATGCTAATCGTATCTAATCTTGAAACGATACTTTACAAAGTATTGATTTATGTTATTATTTATTAATGATTAACGGGTGGTCAGACCACTTAAAGGATTTGAAAGATACATTGAAAGCAGAACGAGATTTTATCGTAGGAAACTATTGATTATCTTTTTATTGCTTAAGAAAATGATATAATTCTTAGAACTTTGGATAAGCGCTTTGACATAAAGCTCTTAAGTCGTTACTACAGGACATCGCGCTTTAGTTCTAAATTGAAGAATTATCATGTTCTAATGACTTTCACAGGGAGTGTTCATTTATGTCATTGCGAGAAGAAGCATTACATATTCATCGAGTTAACAAAGGAAAGCTAGAGTCGAAATCAAAAATTCCTGTAAAAAATGCTTATGATTTAAGTCTGGCTTATTCACCTGGTGTAGCGGAACCATGTAAAGATATTTATGATGATAAAAATAAAGTATATGATTACACAATGAAAGGCAATATGGTGGCTGTTGTTTCTGATGGGACTGCAGTGTTAGGGTTGGGAAATATTGGGCCGGAGGCTGCATTGCCTGTAATGGAAGGAAAGGCAGTATTATTTAAAAGCTTTGCTGGTGTTGATGCTTTTCCAATTTGTTTGAATACAACAGATATTGATCAAATCGTAAATACTGTTAAGCTTCTTGAACCTACCTTCGGGGGAGTTAACTTAGAAGATATAGCAGCACCAAACTGCTTTGTTATTGAAGAAAGATTAAAAAAAGAAACAAATATTCCAATCTTCCATGATGACCAGCATGGTACAGCAATTGTCACAGTAGCAGGACTTGTTAATGCCTTAAAATTAGTTGGTAAAAGCATGTCAAATATCCGCGTAGTTGCAAACGGTGCAGGAGCTGCAGGAATTGCCATAATTAAACTCTTATACCGTTATGGTGTAAGGGATATTATCATGTGTGATACAAAAGGAGCGATTTTCGAAAATCGCTTATATGGAATGAACAGTGTGAAGTCTGAAGTAGCAAAATATACAAACCGTGATCATAAAGAAGGCTCACTTGCTGATGTCATTAAAGGAGCAGATGTATTTATAGGAGTTTCTGTTCAAGGAGCGTTAACAAAAGAAATGGTCCAATCCATGAATGAGAATCCAATTATTTTTGCAATGGCAAATCCAGTTCCTGAAATAATGCCTGAGGAAGCTAAAGAAGCAGGTGCGAAGGTAATTGGAACGGGTCGCTCCGACTTTCCAAACCAAGTGAATAATGTTCTTGCGTTCCCTGGAATGTTTAGAGGAGCACTGGATGTAAGAGCAACGCATATTAATGAGCAAATGAAAATCGCGGCAGTTGAGGCTATTGCATCGCTTATTACAGAAGAGGAATTGAGCTCTGAGTATGTGATACCAGCACCTTTTGATTCAAGAGTGGCTCCAGCTGTTGCATCTGCAGTCGCAAAAGCTGCAATGGAGACAGGTGTAGCAAGAATAAAGGTTGATCCTGAGGAAGTTGCTGAAAAAACAAGGCAGCTTGCCATTATTGAATAAAAGTGAGTGATACGTCTTTGTCAGCCACACAATCAAAAGTATATATTGAGATTCTGCGTTATATTCGAGCATATATTGCAGAAAAACAACTTTCGTATGGTGATAAGATTCCTTCCGAACGAGAGTTAGCTGAAAAACTTAAGGTCGGAAGGTCCTCTGTTCGAGAAGCATTAAGAGCACTTGAATTACTTGGAATGATTGAAACGAGAAGAGGAGAAGGCACCTTTTTAAAGGACTTTAGAGAGCATAATCTTATTGAATTACTTGGCACTTTTATTTTAGAAGATTCTAAAGCGATCGATGATATTATTGAGATGAACAATCTTCTTGAACGAAACGCCTTGGATTTAATTTTATCAAATAACCAATATCGATCATTGCAAGTATTGGGGGAAAAACTCCACAAATGTGTGATGACGAGATATGAATTTATGAAAGAGTTAATGTTCTTAGCAAATAACCACCTCTTATATCGAATTTGGAATGTATTAAATGAATATGTTTACTTTGTTCATAAAGGAAATGATGAGGTTTTCTATACAAAAAAAAATGGTGAAAAGCTAATAAAGGCTTTATTGGAAAAAGACCAAATGGAAGTGTATAGAATTTATCAATTGGTATCTCTTAAAGAAAATGTCGAATAGAAACAGACAGAATTCTACAACATCCTTGTCCATCATTGGTTACAGTTAGGTTAATTGACAATAATCGAAAGAATTGATTTACTATTGAAACGAAAAAGAGTAGCAGCTTAAGTAAAGGGGAGGTACCATTTTTGCAGCTTAAAGATCTATTTACAAAGCCAAAACCAAAGAAGAAGAAATATGCCTCAATTCCTTCAGAGCAGGCAAAACAAGATGTTCCAGAGGGTATTGTGATAAAATGTCCAAACTGTAAAAAAATAATGTACACAAAGGAATTAACGAAAAATTTAAAAGTGTGTATGAATTGTTCCTATCATCATCAAATGAACGCCAGAGAGCGTATATCTAGCTTATTTGATGAAAATAGTTTTATTGAATATGATAAGGAAATGATTTCTGAAAACCCGTTGAATTTTCCTGGCTATGAAGAAAAGCTAGAAAAAGATCGTCAAAAAACAAAGCAAAATGAAGCGGTTGTTACAGGAGAAGGGACTATTAATGGATATAGGACGTCTGTTGCTGTTATGGATGCAAGTTTTAGAATGGGAAGCATGGGATCTGTTGTAGGAGAAAAAATTACTCGTGCTATAGAGACTGCAAATGAAAAAGGATTGCCTATCATCATTTTTACTGCTTCTGGTGGAGCGAGAATGCAGGAGGGTGTTCTAAGCTTAATGCAAATGGCAAAAACAAGTTCAGCTCTCAAGCTATTTAGTGACAATGGCGGTTTAATTATTTCAGTAATGACTCATCCAACTACAGGTGGAGTTTCAGCAAGTTTTGCTTCACTTGGTGATTATAACTTTGCAGAGCCTGGTGCACTTATCGGTTTTGCTGGTCGAAGAATTATTGAACAAACAATACGAGAAGAACTTCCAGAAGATTTCCAAACAGCTGAATTTCTATTAAAGCATGGTCAATTAGATGCAGTTATCAACCGACAAGATCTAAAAGAGACTCTTGGGAATATCCTTGATATCCATCAAGCAGGAGGTGAGATCACATGGTAGCTGAACTTGAATTTGAAAAGCCAGTTATGGAGCTCAGAGAAAAAATCAAAGAGCTTAAAGAATTTACAGCCCAATCTGATGTCGACTTATCTTCAGAAATTGAAAAGTTAGAAGCCAGGTTAGAGAAGCTTGAAAATGAAATCTATTCAAATATAAAGCCGTGGGATAGGGTTCAAATTGCAAGACATGCAAACCGTCCAACAACTCTTGATTATATTGAACATATTTTCACAAATTTCATAGAGTGCCACGGTGATCGCTATTATGGCGATGATGATGCGATTGTAAGTGGAATTGCTAAATTTAGAGGGGTTCCCGTTACAGTGATTGGTCACCAACGCGGAAAAGATACGAAAGAAAATATTAGAAGAAATTTTGGGATGCCACATCCTGAAGGATATCGTAAGGCATTACGATTAATGAAACAAGCAGATAAATTTAACCGTCCAATCATTTGCTTTATTGATACAAAAGGTGCTTATCCTGGTAAAGCTGCAGAAGAACGAGGACAAAGCGAAGCGATTGCTAAAAACTTGTTCGAAATGGCTGGATTATCAGTACCGGTTATTTGTATAGTCATTGGTGAAGGTGGTAGCGGTGGAGCCTTGGCATTAGGAGTAGGAAACTACATTCATATGTTGGAGAACTCTACTTATTCTGTTATCTCTCCTGAGGGAGCTGCTGCTTTATTATGGAAGGATGCTAGTTTAGCAAAAAAAGCAGCAGAAACGATGAAGATTACAGCACCAGATTTGAAAGAATTAGGTGTTGTGGATGAAATTATACCTGAAGTAAAGGGTGGAGCCCATAAGGATGTAGGTCTCCAAGCAAAGCATATTGAAGAGGTTTTGGCTAATTCTTTAAAACTACTCTCAACTATGAGTAGTAAAGAATTAATTCAACATCGTTATGAAAAATATAAAAGAATAGGTCAAGTGTCGTTTGCGAACGATCTTCTTGGGGTAAAATAGATGAACGTGTGGCCTGAACAGGTCCACGTTTTCTTTTCGGACTCTTTTACCTGTTCTCAAGGAGCACAAAATTGTACAATATTTTTGCAAAATTACATAATTCAATAAACACAGATGATAATTTATTGTATAATGAATAAGGCTCATAAAAAGGATATTCGACAAAAGTTGACTTTTAGTTGTATCTATAATATTTTCATGTTATTTTTGAAGTAATTAAGGTATAGCTATTTATTTATAGTGGGGTGAGGAAGGTTGAAAAAAATAGGTGTTTTAACAAGTGGAGGAGATTCTCCTGGTATGAACGCTGCTGTTCGAGCAGTTGTTCGTAAAGCAATTTACCATGATGTTGAAGTATATGGAATCTACCATGGATACACTGGATTAATTGAAGGTAGAATAGAGAAACTAGAACTTGGTTCTGTAGGTGACATTATTCACCGTGGAGGAACTAAACTATATTCTGCAAGATGTCCTGAATTTAAAACAATTGAAGGCCAGAAAAAAGGTATTGAGCAATTGAAAAAGCATGGTATTGAAGGATTAGTTGTCATAGGTGGAGACGGATCTTATATGGGAGCTAAAAAGCTTACTGAGCATGGGTTCCCTTGTGTAGGTGTTCCTGGAACGATTGATAATGACATACCTGGAACAGATTTTACAATTGGCTTTGACACAGCTCTAAATACAGTTATCGATGCGATTGATAAAATTCGTGATACTGCAACATCTCATGAACGTACATATGTTATTGAAGTTATGGGTCGCCATGCTGGTGATATTGCTCTATGGTCAGGATTAGCTGGAGGGGCAGAAACTATTTTAATCCCTGAAGCTGACTATGATATAGATGAAGTTGTATCCCGTTTAAAACGAGGTAATGAACGTGGAAAGAAACACAGTATCATTATTGTTGCTGAAGGTGTAGGAAGTGGTGTTGAATTTGCTAAGCAAATCGAAGAAGCTACTTCATTTGAAACGCGTGTATCTGTCCTAGGCCATGTTCAACGTGGAGGTTCTCCAACCGCATTTGACCGCGTGTTAGCTAGCAGACTAGGAGCATATGCTGTTGAATTACTTTTAGAAGGAAAAGGCGGACGTTGTGTAGGTATCCAGAAAAATGAATTGGTTCATCATGATATCCTGGAAATTCTGGATCAGCCTCATACAGTCGATGAAAATATGTACAGACTTTCAAAAGAATTATCCATATAATAACCTGGTGGTATCGTTTCCACATAGTAAATTAAAAATAAAAACAAACTAACTATGAATAGGGGAGTGGGCAATGCAGGTTGTCTATCTCCTTTATTCGTCAAAATGGCAGGAGGAAAACAAGATGCGTAAAACGAAGATTGTATGTACAATTGGTCCAGCTAGTGAAGCGATCGACAAATTGTCTGAGTTGATGCAAGCTGGAATGAATGTAGCCCGTTTAAATTTTTCCCATGGGGATTTTGAAGAACATGGTTCAAGAATTAAGAATATTAGAGAGGCTTCAGCTAAATTAAATAAAAATGTAGCGATTCTATTGGATACAAAGGGTCCAGAGATTCGTACAAATACAATGGAAAACGGAGCTATTGAACTTATTGCTGGAAATGAAATCATCATTTCTATGGACGAAGTTGTAGGGACAACAGAGAAATTTTCTGTAACATATGAAGGACTAATTGATGACGTACATACTGGGTCAACTATTTTACTTGATGATGGCCTTATTGAACTTGAAGTTCTAAGTTTAGATCATGCGAAAGGTGAAATTAAAACATTAATCAAGAACAGTGGTACATTAAAAAATAAAAAAGGTGTTAACGTACCAGGTGTTAGCGTTAAACTACCAGGGATCACTGAAAAAGATGCTAGGGACATCGTATTCGGAATTGAACAAGATGTTGATTTTATTGCTGCTTCATTTGTTCGCCGCGCTTCAGATGTTCTTGAAATTCGTGAATTACTTGAAGAGCATAATGCTTCTCATATTCAAATCATCCCTAAAATTGAGAATCAAGAGGGTGTTGACAACATCGATGAAATTTTAGAGGTATCTGATGGTTTAATGGTTGCTCGTGGAGATTTAGGTGTTGAGATTCCTGCAGAGGAAGTACCATTAGTTCAAAAAGAGTTAATTCGTAAATGTAACGCGTTAGGTAAACCTGTTATCACAGCTACTCAAATGCTTGATAGTATGCAACGCAATCCAAGACCAACACGTGCAGAAGCAAGTGATGTTGCAAATGCTATTTTTGATGGCACAGATGCGATCATGCTTTCTGGTGAAACAGCAGCTGGTTCTTATCCAGTGGAAGCGGTTAAAACGATGCATAATATCGCATCAAGAGCAGAAGAAGCTTTAGATTATAAACAAATTCTTTCAAAGCGAAGTGCAGAAGTAGGAACAACAATTACAGATGCAATTGGACAATCTACGGCTTATACGGCACTAAATTTAGGTGTATCTGCTATCGTTACCCCAACTGAAAGTGGTCACACAGCTAGAATGATTTCTAAATATCGTCCAAAGGCACCAATCATTGCTGTTACGGTTTCTGATTCAATTTCCCGTAAGTTAGCATTAGTTTGGGGAGTTTATCCAAGAAGTGGAAATCACTCAACTTCAACAGATGAAATGTTAGACAGTTCTATACTTCAAGCAATTAACAGTGGTTTAGTTACACACGGTGACTTAATTGTTATTACGGCTGGTGTTCCGGTTGGCGAGTCTGGAACAACAAACCTAATGAAAGTACATGTCATTGGTAATGTACTTGCAAAGGGACAAGGAATCGGCAGAAAATCATCTTTTGGTAAAGTTGTTGTCGCAAGTACAGCTAAAGATGCTCAAGAAAAAATGACAGATGGTGCAATTCTCGTAGCGCAAAGCACTGACCGTGATATGATGGAAGCACTTGAAAAAGCTTCTGCCTTAATTACTGAAGAAGGCGGTCTTACAAGTCATGCTGCAGTAGTTGGATTAAGCTTGGGAATCCCTGTTATCGTAGGTGTAGAAGATGCAACAACAATTTTACAGGATGGACAAGATATTACAGTTGATGCTGTTAGGGGTGTGATCTATCAAGGTCATGCAAGTGTTCTTTAATATTATTTTAAAAGAGATGTAAAAAGAGAAGGGTTCTTTCCTTCTCTTTTTTACTACAATTGAATAGTATTTAATAGAATATAATGAGAAGAGGTGAATAAAATGCGCTTACTAATGCTGCTAATCATCGTTATTCCTGCCTTAGAGATAGGAATTCTCATCCTTTCAGGCAAGACAATAGGAACCATTACAACTGTTTTGCTGATTATTTTGACAGGTGTTGTTGGGGCCTGGTTAGCAAAACAACAGGGACTAGAGACATTACGAAATGCTCAGCAGCAAATGCAATTTGGACAAATCCCCGGGGGAGCAATTATTGATGGGTTATGTATATTGATTGGAGGCCTGTTGCTGCTAACGCCAGGATTTATTACCGATACGGTTGGTTTTTTATTACTAATACCTATCACTAGAAGTAAAATTAAGCCTCTATTACAATCAGCAATTCGAAAACTTATAGAGAAAAATAGATTTACGATTATTAGATGACGGATCACACTTGATATCCATAAGGTTGATGGAGATATCAGATAATAGGGACAGTTCCCATCGAAAAAGCGGGGAACTGTCCAAAGCTTTTATTTTGCATGATTTCCCACAATGAACTTCCATAAATCTTCATAAACTCCGGCACTCTTCAATGTTTTTAATATGACTAATACGACAGGTCCCACAATTAATCCTAAAAAGCCAATCATTTTATAACCAATAAAAAGAGCAATGAGTGTTGCAAGTGGATCTAAACCGATGCTTGAAGAAAGTACTTTCGGTTCCATAATTTGTCGTTGAACTAAAACGATTATATAGAGGATTCCTAGTCCAATAGCAAGGGGCATTCCATCACTAAAGGATAGGTAGACAATCCAGGGTACAAAGATTAAACCTGTTCCTAAATAGGGAAGGATATCGACCAGACCAATTAAAAGAGCAATTGTAATCGCATAGTCTACCCTTAAAATTAATAGTCCGATTAAGACAATTGCGGTTGTAATGGAAATTAAGGTTGCTTGCGCTCGTATAAAACCAATTAATGCTTTTTTTAATTCCTCAAAGATAGTTCTTCCGCTAGATTTTGCTTTCTGTGGCAAAACAACAGAGACAGCAGACTTAAATTTATACCAGTCTTTACTTATGAAAAATGTGGCAAGTAAAGAAAAAATAATAACGGTTGCTGCGTTAGGCAACCAGCTAATCATAGCAGGGATATTTTCTAAAAAGCTTTTAATAAAGTTTCCTACACTTGAAGCAACTTGCTCGCCAATATTTTGGATATTTGCAATAATAGATTGTTGTTGATTCGTTTCGAGTGTATTAAAGAAATAAGTTAATTGATTATAAATGGGCATAATTTTTGTCACGAAAAACGTTTCAATATAAAGAGCTAATAAATCTAGGTGACCGGGGATAACTTTAGCTAAGTAGGTAGTACCAGCAACAATTTCGGCTACTAAAAGAATAAGGATGCCGGCAATCAAGCAAATTAAGAGTAAAATGGAAATGATAACGGATATTCCCCTAGGAATTCTTAAAAAGTGTTCTAATCCATTTACAATAGGGTTTATAAGCATGCTAATCAAAATGGCAATAATAAATGGATACGTGAGCGTTGCTAGATAATAACCAATGGATAAACTCAAAGCGACTATGGCCAGAATTAACAAGGCCCTCAATATGCTATTAATGTATTGCAAATTCACTCTTGCAATCCCCCTATATGCTATACTCTATGGGCTATATAAAATTCACTAGTCATAGATTTTTTATTGTTATATAGCATGTTTATTACATATGGAGCTTGTTTATACTTTATTTTTGTCCTGAACTTTGCCTGGCAATATTGAATGATGCAAATAATTTTTTATGTGGTTTTGGAGGTTTTTTTACTTGTTTAATCAATCATTTTTATTTTTAGTTATCTTATTAGCGATCGGATTTATAGCAAAGAATCAATCTTTATTGATTGCTGTTGGATGTTTGCTTCTAATAAAGTTACTAGGGTTAGAGTCTAGGTTGTTACCTACAATTGGTTCGAAAGGAATTAATTGGGGAGTAACCATTATCACGATCGCTGTATTAGTCCCTATTGCAACAGGGGAAATTGGCTTTAAACAATTAATCGATGCTTTAAAATCGTCTTATGCTTGGATTGCATTAGGTGCAGGAATAGCTGTTGCCTTGATTGCCAAAAATGGTTTAACACTTCTTGCAGAGGACCCGCATATTACAACGGCCTTAGTCTTTGGTACAATTCTCGCGGTATCGCTGTTTAACGGTGTTGCGGTGGGGCCTTTAATTGGTGCGGGGATAGCTTATTTAGCGATGCAAATAGTTAAGCTCTTTAGTTGAATATAGAAAAAACCTGAAAACGGTTTAATAAATAAAAAAATCCTGTACACTAATATAACAAATTTATGTTATTGTAATAGTAGGGATGTAGATTTTATTGAAGAAATCCTTAAAAAAACATTTTTCTAACAAATTTTTAACTATTAAAGTGGTTTTCATTCACAAAAGTCTGATAATTGTTTATAATAGGATTAGCTTCGAAAATAATCCCTGAATGCTTAAAGGTTTGCCTTTAGCAAACGAGTTATACTATCATTTCTATTTTTGCTTACCCTGATAGTATAAAATATGTCACATGAAAAAAGCCATGTGATGTTTTTTCAAAATAATAAAAAATGTAAGCATTTTCTTTTTGGGTTGCTTGCATGTGAGCAAGCGCTCAATCGTCTAAAAGTTTAAAAGTAGACATTTAAGTACTAAAAATTTTGATCAAAACAGCTATTATAATGATCTTTAATATATGATAAGAAATATATTTGACAAAAGCTTCCTTACATAGGGAACACCTTTAAAAGTTGAGGTCAACAGTATTTCTTGTACTTAAATCTTTTAAACTTTTAAGATGAATCAAATGGGGAATAAAAGGTAAAGGAGAGGTTTTTTATGACAGCAACAAAAGGTCTTGAAGGAATCGTTGCAACTACTTCATCTGTTAGCTCGATTATTGATGATACTTTAACATATGCGGGCTACAATATTGATGATTTAGCTGAAAATGCTAGCTTTGAAGAAGTGGTTTATTTATTATGGCACAGAAAGCTTCCAAATTCAGAACAACTAGCAGAGATTAAAAAACAGCTTGCTGAAAATGCTAAAATCCCACAGCAAGTCATTGAACACTTCAAAACATACCCTATCGATAAAGTTCACCCAATGGCTGCTCTTCGTACTGCCGTATCATTACTTGGATTATTTGATGAGGAAGCAGATGTGATGGATCCTGATGCAAATTATAGAAAAGCGATCCGTTTACAAGCACAACTTCCTATTGTTGTGACCACATTTGCACGTATTCGCAAAGGTTTAGAACCTGTAGAACCTAGAACAGACCTGTCAATGGCTGCAAACTTTTTATATACACTCTCTGGTCAAGAGCCAGATCAAGTTGCAATCGAAGCCTTTAACAAAGCGTTAGTATTACATGCAGATCACGAGCTTAATGCATCTACATTCACAGCACGAGTATGTGTTGCAACATTGTCAGATGTATATTCCGGTGTTACAGCAGCCATCGGCGCATTAAAAGGTCCTCTTCATGGAGGAGCAAACGAAGCTGTTATGAAAATGCTCTCTGAAATTGGGGATGTAGAAAATGTTGAGAGCTATATCAATGAGAAATTTGCAAATAAAGAAAAAATAATGGGCTTTGGCCACCGTGTTTATCGTCAAGGAGATCCTAGAGCGAAGCATCTAAAGAAAATGTCTGAGAAATTAACAAAACTAACAGGTGAACCTAAATGGTATGAAATGTCAACTAAGGTTGAAGAATTGGTTACGTCCAAAAAGCCATTACCACCAAACGTAGATTTTTACTCAGCATCTGTTTATCATAGTTTAGGTATTGATCATGATTTATTCACACCTATTTTTGCGGTAAGCCGTGTATCAGGCTGGTTAGCACATATTTTAGAGCAATATGAAAATAATCGTTTAATTAGACCACGAGCAGAATATGTTGGTCCAGATAAGCAAGCATATGTTCCATTGGAACAACGTGGCTAAGTATACAATGGATGTTAGTAGAGGTTGATTCCGAATGCATTTCCTCCCTTTTGGGGGGATGCTATATGGAATCGGTACCTACTTATCATATAATATATGGAATCTTTTATTACCAAAAATTAGAGTCCAATACTTTAAGATGTTTATATCTATTGGTAGAATAGGTATGAAGCAACTACATAATCTGGGAGGTAATTTTCTTGACACAAGGTGAAAAAATTTCAGTAACAAATGGAGTATTAAACGTACCAAATAATCCTATCATCCCATTTATTGAAGGTGACGGAATTGGACCGGATATCTGGGCTGCAGCATCACGTGTATTAGAAGCAGCTGTTGATAAAGCATACAATGGGGAAAAGCAAATTGTATGGAAAGAAGTTTTAGCAGGGGAAAAAGCATTTAATCAAACTGGAGAATGGTTACCAGCTGAAACATTAGATGTTATCCGCGAGTACCTAATTGCAATTAAAGGACCATTAACAACACCAATTGGTGGAGGAATTCGTTCACTAAACGTTGCACTTCGTCAAGAACTAGATTTATTTACATGCTTACGTCCTGTACGTTATTTCCAAGGTGTACCTTCACCTGTTAAGCGTCCAGAAGATACAGATATGGTTATCTTCCGTGAAAATACAGAGGATATCTATGCTGGTATTGAATATGCTAAAGGTTCTGAAGAAGTAGAAAAATTAATTAACTTCCTAAAGAATGAAATGGGAGTTAACAAAATTCGCTTCCCTGAAACTTCTGGTATTGGTATCAAGCCTGTATCTCAAGAAGGGACAAGCCGCTTAGTAAGAGCTGCGATCAATTATGCAATCGAGCATGGCCGAAAGTCTGTAACACTAGTTCACAAAGGAAACATCATGAAGTTTACTGAAGGTGCCTTTAAAAACTGGGGTTATGAGCTTGCTGAAAAAGAATTCGGTGATAAAGTATTCACATGGGCAGAATATGACCGCATTGTAGAAAAGGAAGGAAAAGATGCTGCTAATAAAGCTCAAGCTGATGCAGAAGCCGCTGGAAAAATTATCATTAAGGATTCCATTGCAGATATCTTCTTACAACAAATCTTAACACGTCCTCGTGAGTTTGATGTTGTTGCAACAATGAACCTAAACGGTGACTACATTTCCGACGCTCTTGCTGCACAAGTAGGTGGTATCGGAATTGCACCAGGTGCAAACATTAACTATGAGACTGGCCACGCAATCTTTGAAGCGACTCATGGTACTGCACCAAAATATGCTGGTCTTGATAAAGTTAACCCATCTTCTGTTCTTCTTTCAGGTGTTCTTATGCTTGAGCACTTAGGATGGACAGAGGCTGCAGAATTAGTGATCAATTCTGTTGAAAAGACGATTGCTTCAAAAGTTGTAACATATGATTTTGCCCGTCTAATGGAAGGTGCAACAGAAGTGAAATGTTCTGAGTTTGGTGATGAATTAATTAAGAATATGGATTAATTCTTAACAATTTATGCTTATCTAAAAATATCGGGGTTTTGCTATGTGTTTGAATGGTTTTAATTCAAAACACATAAGCAGCCCCTTTTTCCAAACCTAATACATATTAAGGGGATGTTAGATATGGCAATTAAACGTAAAAAAGTATCTGTGATCGGCGGTGGCTTCACTGGGGCTACAACTGCATTTTTATTAGGTCAAAAAGAACTTTCAGACGTGGTGTTAGTAGATATTCCGCAGATGGAAAACCCTACAAAAGGGAAGGCTTTAGATATGCTTGAAGCTAGTCCTGTCCAAGGCTTTGATGCGAATATTATCGGTACATCGAATTATGAAGATACAGCTAATTCAGACATTGTCGTGATTACTGCTGGTATTGCAAGGAAACCTGGAATGAGTCGTGATGATCTTGTTTCAACAAATGCTGGTATTATGAAATCTGTTACAAAGGAAGTAGTAAAATACTCTCCTGAGTGTACAATTATTGTATTAACAAATCCTGTTGATGCTATGACATATACAGTTTTTAAAGAATCAGGTTTTCCTAAGCACCGAGTGATTGGACAGTCAGGAGTACTTGATACAGCTCGTTTCCGTACGTTTGTTGCCCAAGAACTAAACCTTTCTGTAAAAGATATTACTGGATTCGTATTAGGCGGTCATGGTGATGATATGGTTCCTTTAGTACGATATTCCTATGCAGGTGGAATTCCTTTAGAAACATTAATTCCTAAAGATCGATTAGACGCTATCGTCGAGAGAACTCGTAAAGGTGGCGGAGAAATTGTTAATCTTTTAGGGAATGGTAGTGCGTATTACGCTCCGGCTGCATCTTTAGTAGAAATGGTGGAAGCAATTTTAAAAGATCAACGTCGCGTCCTTCCTTCAATCGTTTACCTTGAAGGTGAATATGGGTTTGATGGAATATATCTAGGTGTTCCAACTGTCTTAGGTGGAAATGGTCTAGAGAAGATTATTGAGCTAGACCTTACAGCTGAAGAGAAAGCGGCTCTTGAGAAATCTGCTGACTCTGTACGAAATGTTATGAAGGTCCTTTCATAATTAATAGATTTAACCAAGAAAGTTGGGGGATTTACCTCAATTTTCTTTTTTATACTAATTAATACTTAGCCTTTCCTTATAAAAATCGATGAAGGTGGTGCAAATATGCTTCTAGGAAAGAAACAAAAGCTTGGCAGGCATATTGAAGAAATCACGGTTGGTGAAAAATTATCATTAACTGAGAAGATTGAGGACAAAGACCTTCTCCTTTATTTAGGGTTAACCAATGATGCTAACCCTTTGTATATACAACATGATTATGCTTCTCAAACACCATACGAAAAACCGGTAGTTCCAAGTATCATGCTCACAGGGATTATTACCTCTGCAATATCAAAATATTTACCAGGTCCTGGAAGTAACATTGTCAAACAAGAGATTTCTTTTCTTCAGCCATTGCATCATTATAGTGTTATTCAATTTCTATTTGAAGTGAGTGAAGTATTTACTGCAGAGAACAAGATTGTCATTCGGGTTCATGCTGAAAACACCGAAAATGAAACTGTCTTGGAAGGAAAAGTTACTGTCTGCCCTCCATATAAAATAACACCAATCGAAGGAGAAGCATTAGAGAATTTTTAAAATAGGAAAGTGATTAAGCTGACTCATTGCGAGTCAGCTTTTTATAAATGAAAATAGCATGGTTACTTTTTTCTAGTCATATTTAAGGATATTGAAACGAATAGTTGCTCTTGATCCTATCTTTTAGCTAGAATAGAACTAGATACATTAATATAAAATAGACTGATTGGTTCAAATGAAGGGAAATTATATCCTTGGAGGCCCTATAAATGAGTAAGAGAATATTAGTAGTAGATGACGAACAATCAATTTCCACCTTATTAAAATATAACCTTGAACAGGCAGGGTATAGCGTGTTAACTGCAATGGATGGTGAAGAAGGGTTACACATATGTATAAATGAAGAACCAGATTTACTGGTTTTAGATTTAATGTTACCTAAGATGGATGGAATTGAGGTTTGTAAACAGCTTCGGCAACGTAAAATTATGGTTCCTATCCTTATGCTGACAGCTAAAGATGATGAATTTGATAAAGTGCTGGGTTTGGAATTAGGTGCAGATGACTACATGACAAAGCCTTTTAGTCCAAGAGAGGTTGTAGCTAGGATAAAGGCTATATTAAGAAGAAGTCAATCACATTCTGAGCCGGAACTTAATGAAATTGATGACGCAAATCAGGTACTAATTGGTGATTTACGGGTGTTACCTGATCACTATGAAGCCTATTATGGTAAGGAACGTTTAGATTTAACTCCAAAAGAGTTTGAATTACTTGTTTATTTAGCTAAACATAAAGGTCGTGTTCTTACAAGGGATCAACTTCTTAGTGCAGTTTGGAATTATGATTTTGCAGGGGACACGAGAATTGTTGATGTACACATTAGTCATTTACGAGAAAAAATTGAAAGAAATACAAAGAAACCGTTATATATAAAAACAATAAGAGGGTTAGGTTATAAGCTTGAGGAGCCAAAGATGAATGAATAGGTTCCGCTCACGATTTTTATTTGCTCTCATCACGTTAATTATTTCAGTATTAGCAGGGTTAGGTTTATTATTAGGTCAACTTTTTAATAGCTATTATCTAAATTCATTTAAAGAAGAAATGATGAGAGAGGCAAACCTTACACTGTCTATTGTGACAAATGAAGATTTAACAAATCAAGAGATAGAAGATCTTCTTGATGAGCTGGGAGAAAAATATAAATCACATGTAACCGTAATTTCAGCTCAAGAGCAAATTGTTTTTGAAGCTGGGATATTAAAAAAAGGTCATGATCATCAACGTCTGATGAAGAATGTATATCCGTTAATGAAAGATAGAAAAGAAGGCTACTATTATACAGACCAGGATATTGCTCATTATGGATTTCCAATTATTGAAGGATCTAATAGCGAAGGAATCGTTATTATTAGTGCATCTGTTGATTCATTAACAAAAGTGAATCAACAAATGTGGGCAATTCTTGTGGCCAGTTTAGGCATTTCTTTTATTATTATCCTTTTGATTGGAGTTCGTATTACCGCGCAATTCACTCGTCCGATTGAATCAGCGACAAAAGTTGCGATGGAGTTAGCAAAAGGGAATTATAAAGCTAGGACGTATGAAGATCATCTTGATGAAACTGGCATGTTAAGTCAGTCAATAAATATATTAGCTAGAAATCTTCAAGACATGACAAGAGCACAGGAAATGCAGCAGGACCGGCTTCAAACTCTTATTGAAAATATGGGGAGTGGCCTGATCTTAATTGATGGCAGAGGGTATATAAATCTGGTGAATAGAGCATATAAAGAACTTTTTGAGGTAGACTCAGCCAGTTTTCTTTATCAGCTTTATTATGACGCATTCAAGCATCAGGAAATCATAGAGATTGTGGAAGAAATATTTATGACCGAAGTAAAGGTTCGAAAACAGTTGCACCTTCCACTTAATATTGAGCGAAGACATTTTGAAGTTTATGGGGCTCCAATAATCGGTACAAATGATGAATGGAAAGGAATTGTTCTTGTTTTTCATGATATTACTGAATTGAAAAAATTGGAGCAAATGCGAAAAGACTTTGTAGCAAATGTTTCACACGAGTTGAAAACGCCGATCACATCTATTAAGGGCTTTAGTGAAACCTTATTAGATGGTGCTCTTAGTGATAAACAAACAGCTGAATATTTTCTTTCGATTATATTGAAAGAAAGTGATCGTCTTCAAACATTGATTAAAGATTTATTAGATTTGTCGAAAATAGAGCAGCAAGGATTCCAGCTCTCTATTCAACCATGTGATTTAAGAGAAATATTAGATGACATTTCTGTGATACTTGAAAGCAAGGCGAAAGAAAAAGATATAGAATTGACTGTTACACTCCCTGAAAACATGACATATATTGAAGGGGATATTTATCGATTAAAACAGATTTTTATTAATTTAATAAACAATGCTTTAACATATACACCACAGGGTGGATCTGTCCATGTGAAAGTTGAAAAGCATGATGGGTATGCCTTAGTAACAGTATCTGATACAGGCATAGGGATTAAGCAAGAAGAGATTCCAAGAATATTTGAGCGATTTTATCGTGTTGATCGGGCAAGAAGTCGGAATTCAGGAGGAACCGGCTTAGGCTTAGCGATAGTCAAACATCTAGTTGAGGCTCATAAAGGACAAATTAGTGTTCAAAGTGAAGTTGGTAAAGGAACGACATTTACAGTAAAATTAAATAAAAAAATTGAAAAGTTACATTAACTTTTGTGCTCTAAATCGTTTTTTCGACATACTTTACAAATAATTTACATCAAATTTAATATTGCTTAATAAAAGGTTGGTAATATACTAAGTGAAAACCCCTTCATCCAAGGAGCCAATCTTTTGGACGTAAGTCATGTACTTACGTCCCTTT